>JAIFND010000072.1 GCA_020047915.1 bacterium
TGTGCCCCCGCACCCCCGAGTCCTCAAGGGCAGCGACTTTGCCGACTTTGACTTGGCAGGTCAAAGTCGCTGCCCTCAAGGACTCTAGTGCCACCGCGATGATCCCGGCGATGACAGTGCCACCGCGATGATCCCGGCGATGACCATGCCGGCCGGGAGCGTGGGCCCGGCTGGCGTGGGGCGGGGGCCCGAGACAAGCGGCCATACGCCATCGTGCGACATGGACAGGCCGCATTGCCTATCGCCCGTCGAGCCACAGGCCCCCCGCCCCCCGCCAATTCAATCCCGCGCCGGCAATCCCGCATCGGCGCGCAGCCTCACCGGATCGATCCCCACCACCAAGGCGCGCAAGTTCCCGTACATCTGGTGGTGGCCGAAGCCGCCGGCGACCATCTCGTCGAGCGCGTCGGCGGGCGTCCAGCCATCGACCGCGATGCGCCAGGCGGCGATCGCTGTGCCAGTGCGGTCGCTGCCGTGCCAGCAGTGGACGACTGCCGGCTTCGGCGCCGCGAGCATCGCCTTCAGCACCGTCACCAGCTGGGCGTAGGTCAGCTCGCCGGTGTCGAGCGGCACCTCGGTCAGCGTGATCGAGGTGCCGGCGGTCTCCTCGACATCGCTGTGGAATTCGCGCAGGTTGACCACCGCCTTGATGCCGAAGGTCTCCAGCACGCGCATCTCGGCACTGGAGGGCTGCTCGCAGCGGTAGAGGTCGGGGCTGACGCGGAACCAGTTGCCGGGTCCGCCCGTGCCGATCACCGGCTGGGCCCAGGTGGTGGGACGGACGCGCGGCGTCTCGGCGGCCGTGGTGCAGGCGGACAGCAGGATGCAGGCGGCGAGAAAGAGGCGGGTCATGCCGGATGATAGCTGCGCCCAGCCCCGACTTCCAGGTGACGCCGCGCCCGGCCACCCCATCCTGGCGGCATGGCCAAGGTCACGCGCGGCGGCGCCGGCTGCCTCATCCCCATCGGACTGCTCTTCGCCGTGCTGGGATTCATCCCGGGCTGGTTCGCCCTGGCCGACCTCCGCCAGGGGCGGGCGACTGCGCACTGGATCCCGACCACGGCCGAGATCCTGCACCTCGAACTGGCGCACGGCGACAGCGACAGCGGCACGGTGTCGATCGACTGCCGCTACCGCTGGCGCGCCCCGGCCCGCGATGCGGTCGAGGGCGGCGGCAGCGGACTGACCGCCTACGAGGGCGCCCAGGTCGGCCTCCACGAAGGCGCGGACAACGTCGGCGACTGGCAGATGGAAACCTTCGCCCGGCTGGATGCGGCGCGCCGGGCCGAACAGCCGGTGCCGTGCTGGTACGATCCGGCCGATCCGGCCCAGGCCATCCTTGATCGCGGCGTGCGCTGGGAACTGGTCGGCTTCATGCTGCTGTTCCCGCTGATCTTCGGCCTGGTCGGGGGCGGCATCGCCATCGCCGGGGTGATGCAGCTGCGGCGCCGCGCAGCGCCAGCGGCGCCGCAGACCCAGCCCGAGGGCGGGCTGCTGCGCGGCCGCACCGGCGGGGCGGGCAACGGCTTGGTCTTCTTCGCCGTGTTCTGGAATCTCGTCTCCTGGGGCATCGCGATCGGACTCCTGCTGAGCGCACCGCGCCTCGAAGCGGAACACCTGCTGGTCGCCCTGTTCCCGCTCATCGGCGTCTTCCTCGGCTGGGCCGCCGCCCTGGTGCTGCTGCGCCGGTTGCGTCACGGCGTCCAGCAGCTGCGCTGCGAGGCCGGCGACTGGGTGGCCGGCGGGCGCGTGCGCGCGACCCTGCTGACGCGCACCGCCCCGCAGCCGGGCGACACCCTGCTGTTCACCCTGGCGCATCTGCGCCGGCAGCAGGACTCGGAGAACGCGACCGCCTGGACGCCCGTCTGGAGCCACCAGTTCACCGCCGACCCGTCGGCCGGACGTCCGGATCCGCTCGGCTGGGCGCAGCCGGTCGAGGTGCCGCTGCCCGTCGATCTCGATCCGGTCGATGATGGGCACGCTTGGCGGCTGGAGTACCGCCTGGTGCGGCCCGGCCTGGACCTGCTGGCGGTCTTCGACCTGCCGGTGCGCGCCGGCCCCGGCCCCGGCGCCGAGCCGGAACTGACCGCGGTGGCGATCACCGCGGCAGCCGACCGCGCCGCCCCGCTCGCCGTGCTCCAGCACGCCGGCATCACCGTGGCCGAGGAGGGGCGTGGACTGCTCGTCACCGTGCCGGCCTGGCGCAACCCCAGCCTGCATCTGAGCGGAATCGGCTTCGCCGGCTTTTACACCGTCCTGGCCGCCGTGCTGTGGATCTTCATCGGCTGGTGGACCGGCCTGTTCACCGTGCCGCTGTTCGCCCTGGTCTGGCGCGGCGCCCTGCGCAGCTGCTTCTGGCGCGCCCACATGCGCATCGCGGGCGGTCGGATCACCGTCGTGTGCGGCTGGTTCACCCTGCAGACCTTCGACCTGGCCGCGACCGAGGTCGTGCGCGTGGACAACACGACGAACATGAAAAGCGGCCAGACCGCGTGGCACAATCTCAGTCTGGTGACCGGCGATGGCCGGTCCGTCCCCTTCGCGCGCGGCGTGCCCGGCCCGGCGGCGGCCCGGCTGGTCGAGCTGGTCGAAGCGGCACGGGCGCTGTGATCCCATGCTGCGCCGCCACTGGTTCCTGATCACCTATGCTGCCATCATCGGCCTCGCCCTGGCTGCTCCCGGGGTTGGCCGCAGCGGTGGCCTGCTGCATCTCGACGCCGCGAAGTCCTGGTTGATCGCCGGCATCTTCCTGTGCGCCGGTGCGACGCTGCCGGCGCAGCGCCTGGCCGCCTCGGCCGGCGCCTGGCGGGCGCATCTCGTCGTCCAGGCGACCAGCTTCCTGGTCGCCCCGGTCGTGGCGCTTGGACTGGCCTTGGCTGGGCGGCACCTCGGCCTGTCCGAGGCCGTGTGCACCGGGCTGATCATCCTCGGCTGCCTGCCGACGACGATCGGCAGCTGCGTCGCGATCACTGGACTGGCGGGCGGCAATCAGGGGTTGGCCCTGGTCAATTCCGTGATCGGCAATCTTGCCGGCGTGGTGATCACGCCGCTGCTGGTGCTGCTGGGCACTGGCCATCACGGCGCCGCACCGTTCGGCGAGGTGGTCATCCAGCTCGGCACCCTGGCGATCCTGCCGGTGATCATCGCGCAGGTGGTGCGGCTGCGTGCCGCCGCGCTGCTCGATGCGCACCGGGGGCTGCTCGGCGTGCTCAGCGGCGGTCTGCTGCTCACCCTCATCCTGATGATCTTCAGCGATCTGGCGCAGCGTGGGCTGGCGCATGGCGCGATCCCTGTGCTGGTGGCCGCGAGTGTGCTGCATGCGGCGACCCTGGCCGTGGCGTGGCTGGCGGCGCCGCTGGCCACGGCCGAACGCCGCGACCGGATCGCGATCGCCGTCGCCGCCAGCCACAAGACCGCGGCCCTCGGCATCCCGCTGATCGGCCTGCTGTTTGCCGGCAGTCCCGACCTGGCGCTGCTCATCCTGCCGGTCGCGCTGTTTCATGTGGTGCAGCAGGTGGCCGGGGCGGTGCTGGCCCCGGCCATGCAGCGTTGGGTGGAACGGCCTTGCCCATCCAGCGCGACGGGTTGACTGGCCGCATGAGCCAGACCTACGCGTCCTACGCGGCCTCGCCAGCCAATACCGCCCGCCCGAGGGTCTGACATGCGCGGCATGGGCGGTGGTGGTGGCGGCGGACATGGCGGCCCGCGGCGCGAGAAGTCGAAGCCTCCGGGCTGGGGCGTGGTGCTGCGCGAAAGCGCGGTGCTGGTGCGCCAGCATCGCGGACGCCTGGGCGTCGGGCTGATCCTGCTCGCGGTGTCGCGCGCCGCCGCCCTGGTCGCGCCGGCCTCGGCTGGCTGGCTGCTTGATCATGTCGTGGCGGGCAAACGTCCGGACCTGCTGCTGCCCCTGGCGGCGGCGGTGCTGGTCGCGGCGGTGGTGCAGTCGGGGGCGGGCTACGCCCTGTCGCAACTGCTTGGGGTCGCGGCGCAGCGCGCCATCCACAGCATGCGCCTGGAGCTGCACTGGCATGTCCTGCGCCTGCCGGTGGCGCGCTTTGACGCTACCCAAAGCGGTCAACTGGTGTCGCGGGTGATGAACGACGCCGAGGGCATCCGCAACCTGGTCGGCAATGGCATCGTCCAGCTGGTCGGCGGCCTGCTGACCGCCGGCGTCGTCTTCGTCATCCTGCTGTGGCTGAACTGGCAGCTGACCCTGGCGGTGGCCGGCCTGTTGGCGGTGTTCGGCGCCGCCACCGCCATCGCCCTGACCCGCCTGCGGCCGATCTTCCGCGAACGCGGCCAGACCCAGGCCGAGATCACCGGGCGCATGACCCAGGTGCTGGGCGGCATCCGCGCGGTCAAGGCCTATGCCGCCGAAACGCGCGAGCAGGACGCCTTCCGCGCCGGGGCCGAGCGCCTGTTCAGCCACATCCGCACGACCATCACCGGCTTCTCGGTGCTCGGCGCGCTCGGCACGCTGGTGGTCGGGATCTCGGCCGCGGTGCTCATCCTGGTCGGCGGCCAGGCCCTGCTCGCCGGCACGATGAGCGCCGGCCAGCTGTTCACCTACGTCATGTACGTCGCGCTGATGACCGCGCCGGTGCTGCAGATCGCCGCCATCGGCACGCAGATGACCGAGGCCTTCGCCGGCCTCGACCGCATCCGCGAGCTGCGCGCCCAGGCCACCGAGGATGCCGATGCCGCTGGCCGCAGCGCCTGTCCGCGCCTCAGTGGCGCGGTCGAACTGCGCGAGGTGGTCTTCGGCTACAACCCCGAGCGCCCGGTGCTGCACGGCGTCAGCCTGCGTGCCGAACCCGGCCAGACCATCGCCCTGGTCGGCCCGAGCGGCTCCGGCAAGACCACCCTGGTGTCGCTGATCATGGGCTTCCACCGGCCGCAATCAGGCGCGATCCTGCTCGACGGCGCAGACCTCGCCGGCCTGCGCCTGGACAGCTATCGCCGCCAGCTTGGCGTGGTGCTGCAGGACAACGTGGTGTTCGACGGCACGGTGCGCGACAACCTGCTGTTTGCCCGGCCCGAGGCGACGCAGGACGCGCTCGATGCGGCGGCCGAGGCGGCGGCGGCCCTCGGCTTCATCCGCGAGCTGGAGAAGGGCTGGGACACCGTGGTCGGCGAACGCGGGGTCAAGCTGTCCGGCGGTCAGCGCCAGCGCCTGGCGATCGCTCGCGCCCTGCTCGCCGACCCGCGCATCCTGGTGCTCGACGAGGCGACCAGCGCCCTCGACAGCGAGAGCGAGGCCGAGGTGCAGGGCGCCCTGGCCCGCCTGCGCCACGGCCGCACCACCTTCGTCATCGCCCACCGCCTCTCGACCATCCGCAGCGCCGACCAGATCCTGGTGCTTGAGGGCGGGCGCATCGCCGAGCGTGGCCGGCACGACGAACTGCTGGCCGGTGGCGGCCTCTACCGCCGCCTGCACGACCGTCAGAGCGGCCTGGCCGCCGAGCTGTTCCGCAACCCCGGCGAGGCGTAGGGACATTGCCCCCCCCATTGTGTTCGGCGTTCGGCGTTCGGCGTTCGACGTTCGGCAATTCGAGCCAGGCAAAGGTACGAGGCGCTGCATATCACGCTGATGGTGAATCGCGTCCCGGCCCCGGTTTCCTCGAAATCCCGTGCGGAACGGCGCACGCCGAACGTCGAACGCCGAACGGGGGAATCGAGATCAGGGTTCCGCGCCGAGCAGCGCGACCAGCGCTGCAGTGCGGTCGCCCTCGACGCGGCGGCCGTCGTGCCACAGATCGACCACGGTCAGCGGGCCGCCCGGCCGGGCGCGGTTGGCGACCTGGTCGGGGCTGATCGTCCAGCGGCCTAGCGCTGTGCCGGTCGGCCAGGAGATCCCGGTGTACACCTGATAGGCGAGTTCGCTGCACACGATGCGGTCGGCGGTCTCGACGTCGAAGTTGAAGTCGTACTTCTTGCCCAGCTGGCGCAGGCAGCGGCGCAGGTGCTCGGCCAGGTCGGGCGGCGCCAGGGTCGGGCAGCGCAGGACGCACAGGTCGTCGATGTCGAGGAAGCGGGCCAGCGGGTTGAGCTGAACGCCGTCGCGCAGCGCTTCGCATACGCCTGCGCCCGCAGCCAACCGGGGACGGTGCCGGGCGAGCAGCGGATCCTCGCCGAGCAGGGCGACGGCCTCGTCGGCGCTGCCCAGCCAGATCGCCACGTGGCCCCAGTGGCCGGGGATGAAGCGGTCGGTCAGCCGGAAGGGGGTCTTCTCGAGCAGGATGTCGCCGGGCTTCAGCAGGGCGCGCACCTGCGCCTCGATTGTCGGATCGCCGCGCAGCTTGCCGCGCCGGAACTGCACCGCGCCGACCGCGTTGCCGAAGCCTTTGGAGGCGCCGCCGAGCGAAGCGTCGCTCAGGCGCTTGAGGTCGCTTTCGATCAGGTTGACGCCTTCGCCGACGAACTCACCGAGCGGGATCAGCCAGGACTCGCCCAGGGTGCGCGCGCTCGGACTGCTGGCGAGGCGTTCGCGCAGCCAGACCAGGTGCGGATCCTCGGCGGTCGCGATGCGCGTGCGGTGCTCGGCAAGGAAGCGCAGCGTGTCGTGGGTGCGGTAGCGGCGCGCGAGGTCGAGGTAGTCGCGCGCCAGGCCGTCGAGCTGGCCGCCGTGCACGCCGAAGCCGGCGTCGCCGCGGTCGATGATCTTGCGGATCGCCGGATGCGAGGCGAGCAGCGCGCCGCAGGCCAGATAGCTGTCGTAGAGTTCCAGCGCGGCGACGGCCGACAGCGCGGCGCCGAGGATGCGCAGGTCGGTATCGGCGTGCGGCGTCGAACGCCGTCGCCAGGGATCGTGCCGGGCGGCGGTCGCGGCGACCAGGCGGGCGGTGTCGGAGGCGGCAGAGAAGCAGCGGTTGAGGGCCTCGACGTCGGCGCCCGGCACGGCGGCGCCACGGTCGGCGGTCTGCGCCGCCAGCGCGGCGGTGCGGCGCAGGCCGGCGCGCTCTTCGGCCAGGCGGTCAGCCAGGGCGGCGTACTCGACCACCTCGCGGGCGAGCAGCTGGTGCACCGCCGTGCGCTCCGGCTGGGCGGCGATGTCGGCGTACAGTCCGGCTTCGAGAGCCGCGGCATCGACCCGTACCGGCGAGCCGCCGCGTGCGGCGCAGCCCGAGGTCCAGAACGCGGTGGTCTGCAGGATCAGGGCGGAGGCGAGGATGAGGGAGGACCGGTACAGGCTAGGCCCCCAGCGCTTCGATCAGGCGGAAATGGTGTTCTTCGACCGGCTGCACCGACAGGCGGCTGCGGCTGAACAGCAGCATGTCGGCGAGTTCGGGCACCTCGCGCAGTTCTGCCAGGGGCAGGAAGCGGGCGAAGACGCGTTCGAAGCGCACATCGACCATCGACCAGCGCTGAACCTGCGGGCCGTCCTTGGGGTCGTGGTAGGGGCTGGACGGATCCCACGCCGTGTGGTCGGGGTAGGCCGCCTTCACCACCCGGCAGAGTCCGGCGGCGCCGCTCGGCTCGGCGTTGCTGTGGTAGAAGATGCACAGGTCGCCGACCGCCATGGCGCGCAGGAAATTGCGCGCCTGGTAGTTGCGCACCCCGTCCCAGCTCGACACGCGCTTGCGCTTGAGATCGGCCAGACCGAAGACATCCGGTTCGCTTTTTATAAGCCAGTTCTGCATAGCTTTGCTCCTTGAGCTTTGAGCCAGCAGCCTGCGCCCGCATCGGATGCGGGCGCAAAGCTCCAAGCTCCAAGCTCTAAGCTACGGCATCGCCGAGCGATGCCGGTAGAGGACCAGCCCCGAGAGGATCTTCGGTGCGAAGAAGGTGCTCTTCTCGGGCATGACGATGGCGCTGTCGCGGCGACCGGCATCGGCCACCGCCATCAGCTCGCCGATCGACACGGGGTGCAGCGCGACCGCGAGATCGTAGTCGCCGCGTCCGACCACCTCGGCCATCTTGGGCAGCTCCCACTCGGCGTAGTAGTCGAAGTGGGCGTGGTCCTTGATCATCGCGTGGGTGAGACCCAGCAGCGGATACAGCTCACGTTCGAGGCAGCTGCAGTCGAGGCTGCCGACGACATCCTGCGGGATGGTGCGGAAGGCGTAGTCCCAGGCTTGGCCCTGGTGCAGGATGCGGACGTGACCCTTGGCCGGCGTCGCCCAGGTGGCCGGGGTCAGGGCGAGCTGCGCCTTCACCTCGGCGAAGGGCTTCACCCCGGTGATCACGCGGTTGTAGGCCTGGATCGAGGCGCGTTCGACAACGTAGGCGAGGCAGTGGCTCTGGCCGTTCTTCAGCGCCGCGTGGTAGCGGTGGTGGCCGTCGGCGATGTACAGCGGCTGGGTCGCCACCAGGGCGCGCAGCTCGCGGCCGTCGGCGCTGTCCTCGGCGACCAGCCAGATGCGGCTGCGCAGGCCATGCAGATCGTTGAGCCCGGCGAAGTCGGGGGTCAGGTCGTAGTCCGGCGCCCGCGACGCGGCGACGCGATCGAGCACCGGGGTGATCGCGGCGCGGGTGAGCAGGAACACCGGCTCCAGCGTCAGGCCGGTCTGCCGGGTCAGCGTCAGGCGGCCCTGCACCTTGTCATCGAAGGTCTTTTCGTGGCGGATGACCTCGCCACGCGCGTAGTCGGTGACCTGGGTGGCGGTGAACACGCCGATACGCCGCTGGGCGCCCTGCGTCGTGGTCCAGGTCTGCTCGTAGACCAGGAAGCTGGGCGTGGTCAGCGGGGTCAGCGTCGAGGCGGTCAGCTCGGCCAGGGCGGAGAGCGGATCGGGGCCGAGGGTGACATGCCAGAGGTTACCGCCGCGCGCCTTGAGCAGGCTTTCGAGTGGCGTGCCTGGCTTGATCACATCGTAGGGCGGGGCGACGACTTCGCGCACGCGCTCGGGACGGGGGAGGAAGCCGGTTAGGCCGTTGATGGTAGTCATAGAGGTAGCTTAGAGCTTTGAGCTTTGGGCTTTGAGTTCGAACCGCGAGCTTCGAGCTGCGGGCTCTAAGCTCAAAGCTCAAAGCTCCTCAGGCCGCCTTCGGCGGCCTGAGGTAGCGCAGGATGCGCGCCAGCTCGTTCTTCATGTCCTGGCGGGCGACGATCAGATCGACCTGGCCGTGCTTGAGCACGAACTCGCTGGTCTGGAAGCCCTCGGGCAGCTCCTGCTTGATCGTCTCCTGGATGACGCGCGCGCCGGTGAAGCCGATCATCGCCTTGGGCTCGGCGATGATGACGTCGCCCAGCGAGGCGTAGCTGGCCATCACGCCGGCCATGGTCGGATTGGTCAGCACGCTGATGAACGGCACCTGGGCTTCGCGCAGACGGGCCAGCGCGGCGCTGGTCTTGGCCATCTGCATGAGCGACACCGCGCCCTCCTGCATGCGCGCGCCGCCCGAGGCCGAGATGACGATGGCGGGGATGCGCAGCTTCAGGCAATTCTCGAACTGGCGGGTCAGCTTCTCGCCGACCACGCTGCCCATCGATCCGCCGTTGAAGCTGAAGTCCATCACGCCGAGGCCGATGTCGATGTCGGCCAGCTTGCCGCGTCCGGTCAGCACCGCGTCCTTGAGCCCGGTCTTGGCCTGCTGCTGGGCGATGCGCTCGGGGTAGCTCTTGCCATCGACGAACTTCAGTGGGTCGGCCGAGGTCATCGAGGCGTCCCACTCTTCCCAGGTGCCGTCATCGATCAGCGAGGCGATGCGCTTGTGGGCGCCCATCTTGAAGTGGTGGTTGCACTCCGGGCAGGTCTCGAGGCGTTCCTCGACCAGGCGCTTGAACACCGTCTTCTGGCAGCTGGGGCATTTCTCCCACAGGCCGTCGGGGATCTTCTTGGGATCGCGGCCGGTGGCGCCGCGGCGGAGACGGTCGAGGACCATGCGGGAAGGCTCCTGAAGCGGAGGAGGATAGGCGGCATGGGGGGCTGCCAAGGGGGAAGGAGGGGCTGGAAGCTGGAAGCTGGAAGCTGCAAGTCAGGGAAACACCGGCGAGGAGACAACGGTTGGGTCTGGGGTTTGTTGGTCTCGCAACCCGCTGCGCTGCAAAGCCTCCAGCCTCCAGCCCTCAGCCTCCAGCCTCTTCACAGTTGACAGTCCCGGCCTCAACCCTACGGACTCTGCAACACCAGCGAATGGAGCCGTCCATGGGCCTCGAAGAAGACGTCATCAAACTGCTCAAGAGCGAAGGCTACCGGATCAACGAGACGATCCGCGACGCCCTCGACGATTTCCTCGACACCGTCTATGACGAGAACGAGGAGATGGAGGACGACCTCGACGACGACGAGGAGGACAAGGTCGAAGAGGAAGAGCGCTAACCCCGCTTCCCGGTCTTTTACGTCTGCGCGAACCGACGCCAGCCTGGCGTCGGTTCTGCCGTTTCAGGGAGATTCGCGCAACAGCCGCCGCGCCAGCGGGGCCGGCCAGTCGCCGGTCGCGGCGGCCTGCAGGTGCTGGCGCATCGCCTGGCGGTCGCTCTGGCGCTCGGCCAGACGCGCCAGCACGAAGGCGTGGTCGTTGGCGAACCACGGGTCGGCCGGCAAGGTGTCGGGCAGGGTCTCGCTGCCGAGCAGGGCGCGGGCGAAGCGCCCGGCCTGGCCGGGGTCGCTTGCCGCCGCCTGCCAGGCCGGGGTCGCGTCCCGGGTGGTCGAGGCGAGCAGGTCGCCGAGCCAGAGCTGGGCCCAGGGCAGCAGTTCGCCGGCCGCCGGGTCCTCCAGAGTATCCCGATAGGCCTGCTCGGCCTCGTCCAGCCGGCCGGCCAGGCGCAGGGCTTCGGCGCACTTGAGCCGGCCCTTGGCCCGCCACAGCGCCGGAGCTTCGGCGTCGTCCACCACGCTGCGGTAGCGGGTCAGCGCCGCCGTGGCCTCGTCCTGGGCGAGCAGGATGTCCCCGGCCCCGGTCTGGGCGAGGGCGAAACGCTCGTGCAGGGCGAGGAACAGGGCCACGTCGGCACCGGCGTTGAACAGGTCGAGGGCGCGCGAGGGGTCGTCGGCACGCAGCGCCTCGGCCCGCTTCAGGTGGTCATCGACCAGTTGCCTCACGGCATCGACCGGCACGTGGGCGAGCAGCTGGTCGGCGCGGTAGTCGCGGCGCAGCGCGGCGAAGAAGCGTTCCGCCTCGTCGAGCCGCCCGAGGCGCAGCACGCAGGCCCAGGCATGGAAGGTGGCCAGGGTGACGTAGCGCCGGTCGAGGCGGTGCTCCTGGACGACGCGGATGAAACGTTCCAGGGCCAGCTGATCGCGGCCGAGCGACTCCAGGCACAGCCCGGCACGCAGCTGGGCGTCGCGGGTCAGCGGGCTGTCGGGATGGTCGGCAAGGAAGGCGTCATAGAGCGACAGAGCACGTTCGAAGCGCCCATCCTGGCGCAGCATGTCGGCCGGGGCCAGGGCGCTGACCGTCAGGCCGCTGCGCTGGCGTTCGAGCACCACTTCGGCGACCTGGACGGCGGCGGGATCGGCGGCGACGTAGGTGCCGGCGGCATCCGGACCTTCGAGCGGCACGAGATCGAGGAAGGACAGCGGATCGCCGGCCCCGTTCGCGTCGGTGAAGCGGATCTCCAGGGCCTCCTCGCTGCGCACCAGGGTCAGACGCAGCGTCGAGCCGGGGGCGAAGGCGGTCAAATCGCGACCCGCCATCGGCTTGCTGTCGCGCATCAGCTCAAGGCGGGCGGCATTGGCGGTGCCGCTCAGGCGGGCCGCATAACCGCGGCCGATGTCGCGGTCGTTGGCCAGCAGCTGCACCTCGAAGACCGGTTCGCGCACCGTGATGGTGGCGGCGAGGCGCACCGGCCCGGCGATCGGTGGCAGCTGGGCGAGGTGGAAGCCGGGACCGAAGGAAGGACGCGGCGACGAGCGCAGCCGGCCGCCCCCGGCGATCCCCGGCGGCAGCAGCGGCTCGACCTGGACCAGCTCCATGACCCATTCCGGCCCGTTCACCGCCGGGACGGCGGCGGGCGTCCCTCTGGCGAGCAGGACGCGCACCCCGAGGACCGCTCCGCCCAGCAGCAGGAACAGGACCAGCGCAGCGCCGGCGACAGTGCGGCGGCGGCGCCAGCAGGTGCGCAGGAAAGGCATCAGCGGGCCGGGACGGGTGGCGCGCACGGCGCGGCCTTCCAGCACCCGGCGCAAGTCGGCGGCCATCGCCTCGGCGGTGCGGTAGCGGTCGGCCGGATCCTTGGCCATGGCGCGCAGCACCACCGTCTCGAGATCGCGCGGGATGCCGGCGCGGCGCAGGCTGGGCGGCGCCAGTGGCCGTTCGATCACCTGGCGCAGCAGGGCGCGTGGATCGTCGGCGGCGTAGGGCGCGACCCCGGCGACCATCTCGTAGAGCACCGCGCCCATCGCGTACACGTCGCTGCGCGCGCTGATCGCGGCGCGCTCGCCGGCCGCCTGCTCGGGGCTCATGTAGGCCGGCGTGCCGATCACCGTGTCGCTGGCGGTCAGGCGGCTTTCGAACTCGGGCGCCGCGGCCAGGCCGAAGTCGAGCACCACCACCTGGCCATCATCGCGCAGCATCAGATTGCCGGGTTTCACGTCGCGGTGCAGGATGCCGGCGAGGTGCGCGACGTGCAGCGCCTCCAGCGCGCCGACCGCGATGCGCGCGGCGCGGTCGCTGGCGAAGGGGCCCTCTTCGGCCATCACCTTGTCGAGCCGCCGCCCCTCGACCACCGCCATGACGATCCACGGCCGGCCCTGGTGCTCGCCGAAGTCGAGGATGCGCGCCACGCCGGGATGGTGCAGGGCCTGCAGGTAGGCGACCTCGCGCGCGGCGCGGCGGCGCTCTTCGGCCGAGACGCGGTGCAGCAGCTTCAGCGCCACGGCGCGTCCGGCCGGCACCGGGCAGCTCTCGGCCGCCTCGGCGCGCCACACCGCGCCCATGCCGCCGCGACCCAGCGCCTCGATCAGCCGATAGGGGCCGATGCGCCCGCCGCCGGGCAGCGTGCTGTCAGGCTCGACCGGCGCCCCGCCCAGCGCCGCGGTGCTGTCGCCGCCAGCGTCGCGCAGGGTCTCGTCAGGGGGCATCGGGGCGCTCGGCGTCCTTGCGCAACCGCGCCAGCCAGGCGTTGCGATCGAGCGGTTCGCGGCGGATCACGTCGGCGGCGAAGCGCTTGCGGATCTCGGCGATCAGCGGGTGCTCGGCAGGCTGCGCAACGCTGGAGGCGGGCAGCAGGCGCGGATTGGGCGAGGTGGATTGGGGGATAGGGGCCGTCGCGCCGAGGGCGCGCGACGGCCCTACCGGGGGCCCGCGCCGGCCTCGGCGCGTTCGATGCGCTGCACCAGGCGTTCGAGGTCCTGGACCTCGCCGAGGCGCGCGATGCGCACCGTCGCCATCTCCAGGGCGAGGCGCGGATCGGCGCCGTGCCGGATCTGGCCTTGGGTGCCGGTCAGCACCTGGCAGGCGCGCAGCACCTTCTCGGGCGTCGCCTTGTTGGCGAACTCCTGCAGCTTGTCGATCGGCAGGCCGAGGCGCTTGACGGCCGGGGCGTCGGCGCCGCAGGCCTGCAGCAGCATGACGCCGCGCAGGTGCTCGATCAGCTGGTCGAGCACGGTGGCGGCCGCGGCGCCGGATTCGCAGCACGCGTCGAGGCGGGTCAGGGCCTGGGCCGAGGCGCCGGTCAGGGCGTGGCCGAGCAGCTCGCGCAGATCCTCGCCGCGCGCCGCGCCGAGCAGCAGGTCGAGGTCGTCCTCGCTGGCCTGTCCGTCGCTGACCGCGATCAGCTGGTCGAGCAGGGTCTGGGCGTCGCGCATGCCGCCGCCGGCGGCGCGCGCCACGCGGTACAGCACCGGCTCGGACAGCTGACCGCCCTCCTTGCCGGCGATGTCCTTGAGCCGCGTCACGATGGTCGGCAGGTCGAGGCTGCGGAAGTCGAAGCGCTGGCAGCGCGACAGCACCGTCGGCAGCACCTTTTCCACCTCGGTGGTGGCGAAGACGAAACGCATGTGCGGCGGCGGCTCCTCCAGCACCTTGAGCAGGGCGTTCCAGCTGTGCCCGGTCAGCATGTGCACTTCATCGAGGATGAACACGCGCACGCGCGCCATCTGCGGGGCGAAGCTGACATCTTCCAGCAGGCGCGTGATGTCCTCCTTGTTGCCGAAGCGCGCCGCATCGACCTCGGTGACGTCGGGGTGCGACGAGTCGGCGATGCGCTTGCAGTGCTCGCACACGCCGCACGGCTCGGTGGTCGGACCGCTCTCGCAGCACAGCGCCTTGGCCAGGATGCGCGCCATGCTGGTCTTGCCGACGCCGCGCGGGCCGGTGAACATGTAGGCATGGTGCACGCGGTGCGATCTGATCGCATTGGTCAGCGTGCGCGCCACGACCTCTTGGCCGGCGACCTCGGTGAAGGTCTGCGGGCGGTACTTGCGGGCGATGACGAGGTAGTCCACGGCGGCCATCACAGCAGGTGCGGGGGCGGGGGGAAGGGGCGATCCATTGCACCAAGGGGTTAGGGGCGCAGGGCCATTGCCCCAGGGGTTAGGGGTTAGGGGTCGGCACCGCCATTGCCCCAGGGGTTAGTTGGTTCATTGCCCCAGGGGTTAGTTGGTTCATTGCCCCAGGGGTTAGGGGTTAGGGTTCGGCACCGCCATTGCCCCAGGGGTTAGGGTCGCAGGTTCGCCGTGCCTTGCCCCTAACCCCTAAACCCTAACCCCTCGGGGCAATGATCGATGCCTTGCCCCTAACCCCTAACCCCTACACCCTAACCCCTCGGGGCAATGATCGATGCCTTGCCCCTAACCCCTAACCCCTAGCCCCTAACCCCTGGGGCAATGGAGCTTTGACATGGCCAGCACCGCCGACGCCCAGCTCATCATCCAGCTCTACGACCTGCGCCGCGAGGACGTGTGCCGCAAGGCGCGCGCCTTCTTCGCCGGATGGACGCCGGGCAGCGCCGAGGAGACGCGCTGCGTGCTCAGCGACTGGGCCCGCCAGGACAACGCCTTCGTGCGCCAGGCCACCAGCTACTGGGAGATGGCCTTCTCGTTCGTCAACACCGGCGCGGTGGACGAAGCCCTGTTCGCCAAGAACTGCGGCGAGGGCATCCTCTTCGCCGTGAAGTGCCAGTGGCTGAAGGCCAAGTTCCCCGACACCTGGACCCGCACCATGGCCGAGGCCGAAGCCTTCATCGCGCGCAACGCCGAGGCGCAGAAGAAGGCCGAGATGTTCCGCAAGCGCTTCGGCTGAACGCTGGGAGCGATGAGCTCCAGCTCATCGCCGGGGCAATCTCGACGACGAGCTGGAGCTCGTCGTTCCCAGCTCAATCAGCCGCCATCGGCTTGCCGAGCGGTTCATAGAGCGCCGTGCACTTGTCCTTGCCGGTATGCTGGCGTCGTTGACCTCGTCCTTGAACCTCACAGGGCCACGAACCAACGATCGTGCCGCCGGCGGAATCGTACCGGTAGGTTTCCTGCAGGATTTTCGTCCCTATATTGAAACCCAGATGCCTCGTCTGCACCACTGGCTGCCCTTCCTGGAATGGATGCACGAACTGCGGGACCCCACGGTGCTGCGCGCAGACCTGATGGCAGGTATCACTGTCGCCCTGGTGCTGATCCCGCAGTCGATGGCGTATGCTCAGTTGGCTGGACTGCCCGCGTATTATGGGCTGTATGCCGCCTTGCTGCCTCCGGTGGTGGCGGCCCTGTGGGGCAGTTCGCGCCAACTCGCCACCGGACCGGTGGCGATCACTTCGCTGATGACGGCGGCCGCCCTGGCCCCGTTCGCCGCTGCCGGCTACGATGTGATTCCCATCGCCATCGCTCTGTCCCTGGTCGCAGGCCTCATGCAGTTGGCCCTGGGCGTGCTCCGTCTGGGTTTCATCGTCGACCTGATGTCCCATCCGGTGCTGGTGGGCGTCAGCAGTGCAGCAGCCATCATCATCGCCAGCAGCCAGCTGGCCAGCCTCCTCGGCATCTCCAGCGAACGAAGCGCCAGCCACTTCGCTGGCGTTTGGCAGGTGCTGCAGACGGCAGCCACTGGCGGCATCGTCTGGTCTGCGCTGGGCATGGGACTCGCGACCATGGCCATCATCGCAGGCTTCCGTCGTTGGCTGCCGCGCATCCCTGGGGTGCTCGCGGCGGTGGTGGTCACCACCCTGCTGGCCTGGGCGCTGGACTTCCAGGGCAGGACCGTCGGCGAGGTGCCTCGTGGGCTGCCCCCGTGGGAGCTGCCCGACTGGAAGCCCGGCCTCTGGCTGGATCTGCTCGGTCCGGCGGCCCTGATCGCCTGCGTCGGCTTCATCGAGGCCATCTCCACCGGCAAATCGATGGCTCTGGCCACGCGCACGCGCATCGACGCCAACCAGGAACTGATCGGTCAGGGCCTGGCCAAGCTCGCCGGTGCGGTCAATCACGGCTATCCGGTGTCAGGATCGTTCTCCAGATCGGCGGTGAACCTGGCCAGCGGTGCCCGCACGGGCTTTTCCAGCCTCGTCGCCAGTGTGGCGGTGCTGGTCGTGCTGCTGTTGTTTACCCCGCTCCTCTACCACCTGCCGCAAGCCACCCTGGCGGCGACCATCATCATGTCGGTCAGCGGACTTGTACGGGTGCGACCGGTGCTGCATGCTTGGCGGGTTGCGCGCAGCGACGCCTTGATCGCCATCGCCACCTTCGGCGCCACCCTGGTAGCCGCCCCGCACATCGAAGGCGGCATCCTGGTCGGTATCGGGCTCAGCATCGCCGTCTTCTTCGCCGTCACCATGCGGCCGCGGGTTGTGGTGCTGGCGCGCCATCCCGATGGCAGTTTGCGCGACGCCGAGCGGCATGGGCTGCCGACCTGCGCCACGGTGCTCGTGCTGCGCTTCGACGGCCGCCTCTACTTCGCCAACGCCGGACATCTCGAGTCCAGGGTCATCGTCGAGTTGGCGGCGCGACCTCAGGTGCGCTGCGTCGTGCTGGCCTGCGGTGGCATCAACAGCATCGACGCGACCGGCGAGGAGGTGCT
Organism: bacterium; assembly: GCA_020047915.1. Taxonomy (GTDB): domain Bacteria; phylum Planctomycetota; class UBA11346; order UBA11346; family UBA11346; genus UBA11346. The sequence goes on from JAIFND010000072.1 coordinate 16,885, forward strand.
GGCGGGCCTCGTCGACCGTCTCGAGGCGAAGGGTGTGCGCATCGTGTTCATGGGTCTGCGCGACCGGATCCGCGAGGTCTTCCAGCGTACCGGCCTGGCTGGTCGGCTTGGCGCGGAGCGCTTCGTCGGCGATGAGCGCTCTGCCCTCGATCTGGCGGGCCGGCTTGCGGGCTGCGCGCCGGAATCCTGCGCCGGGTGCCCGCTTGCCATTACAAAGGGCTGATCAGGCGCCCACCTCGGGGTGGAAGGGCAGGTCGGTGTCGGTGGCCAGGCGGTGCTTGGCCAGGCGCAGCAGCATATCGCCCTGCACCGCGGCCAGGGCCGGGTCGCCGAAGCGGTTGTCCATCTCGAAAGGATCGGCGGCGAGGTCGTACAACTCGTCGCCGCCGGTCTCGCGCACCACCAGTTTGTGGGTGGCGGTGCGCACCATCGCGGCGCGCGCCATGCTGTCGGGCTCCTGCTGGTAGGTCAGCTGCTTGCCGGCGGTCGCCTTCTCGCGCCGACCATCGGGCTTGGTGTCCCAGCCGTCGCGGTTGAAGCGGGCGCGCATCTCGCGCTCGTGGCCACCCGAGGCGAAGACCGCCTCGCGACCGCTGCGGCCGTTGATCGCCCCGACCATGCTGGAACCGTGGATGCGCCAGGTGGGATGCGCGGTCAGGCCGAGCAGTTCAAGGACGGTGGGTGGCAGGTCGGTGTGCTCGGTCAGCGTCGTGGTGCGCACGCCGCGCGGCAGTCCCGGGGCGCGGATGGCAAAGGGTACGCGCAGCAGGCAGTCGCTCATCACCGTGTCGAACTTTTCGCACAGGCCGTACTGGCCGGCGAAATCACCGTGGTCGGCGGTGAAGACGACGATGGAGTCCTCGAACAGATTCTCGCGGGCGATGCAATCCAGCACCCGGCCCATCAGCACATCGACCTTGGCGATCATGCCCAGGTAGGTGGCGCGTACCTCCGCGAGCATCGCGGGGTCGGCGTCCACCCCGGTGCGGTGGCGGCGCTGGGCAGTGAAGGGCAGGCTGGCGTTCTTGGGCAGCCCAGTCGGGAAGGGGCGCAGCGTCGCGCGATCGTGCAGCGCGAAGAAGGGTTCCTCGACCTTGTAGCCGGGATGCGGCGCAGCGAGATTGAGCTGCAGGAAGCACGGCCGCGTGCGGTCGCGGTGGCGCAGGAAGTGGATCGCCTGTTCGGCCCGGTTGTCATCGCAGAAGCCGGTCAGTTCGCCGGTGAGTCGGCCCTTGTAGTCGAAGCTGTGGTCGGCGTCGGTTGGCACCGGCAGGCCGCCTGCCGGCGGCACCGGCCAGCGCCGCTGCAGCAGGTCGGCATAGGCGCCCTGGGTGAACGAATGCCAGTCCACCGCCCCGACGCCCGGCGCGTTGCCGCCCCAGAAATCAGCCCAGCAGTGGTTGTGGCCGAACACCGCGGTCTCGTAGCCGCGCGCACGCAGCGTCTTCATCAGATCGGGACGGTGCGGCGGGATCAGATCCGGCTCCATCACGGTGCGCATGCCATCGGTGTGGCAATAGCGCCCGGTCATCATCGCGACGCGCGACGGCACGCACTTGCCGTTCGGCGTGAAGTGGTGGCCGCACACCGCCGCGTCGCGCGCGAAGGCGTCAAGCTCGGGCGTGCGTGCCTCGCCGCCGTTGAAACCGACCGCGTCGCCGCGCATCTCGTCGCTGTGCAGGATGATGACATTGAGGGGATTGGGCATGGTTGGGTCCGTCACTTTTTGGGAGCGTAGCGAGCGAAAAGAGCAGCGACAAAGGCCGGGGTAGGCCGAACGGCCGTAGGGGCGAAGCCCCTGAACTAATGGCAGACGTCGTTGGGGTGCACCAGCGAGTGGAAACCTGGCCAGCTGCCACGGCTGGCGCGTGGAACCGGGGTCGGGCGGTCGGCCTGCAGGCGGCCGTCCTTGCCGGCGGGATGGCAGCTCTCCTGCAGGCGGGCGAGCAGCAGGCCACGCAGGCGCGCCAGCTCGGCGGGGTGCGTGCCGGCGCGTACGAGGTCGCGCGTCTCGTGCGGATCGGCCGCGAGGTCGAACAGCAGCTCGGCCGGGCCGGCGCTGCAGAAGATGTACTTGTAGCGGCCCTCCAGCACCATGTGGTGCGCCAGGGCCTCGCCGTGCAGCACCTCGCGACCGGCGCGTTCGCCGCGTGCCACCGCCAGCAGGTCAAGGCCGTCGCGACCCTCGGGCATCGCCACCCCGACCGTTCCCAACAGGGTCGGCATCACATCGGCGAGGCAGGCAAGGGTGTCACAGGTGGTGCCGCGCAGGCTATCATCGATCACCCCCTTGGCCGGTACGACGATGAAGGGCAGGTGCGCCGAGCCCTCGAGGAACACCGTCTTGCCGCCCAGACGGTGGTCACCCAGCAGGTCGCCGTGGTCGGAGGTGAAGATGATGGTGGTATCGTCGAGCAGGTTCAGCTCGCGCAGGCGCGCCAGGATGTGCCCGATGCTGTAATCGACATGCGTGATCAGCGCATGGTAGGCGCGGCGCGCATCGCGGAGGGTCTCGGGGGGGAACCGGTCAGCGGAGTTGAGCACCAGGCTGAGATCGCGCAGGCCAGGTGCGATCGTTTCGGCGTCGCGCGACCAGTCGCCCACGATGGCTTCAGGCATGGTGCGGTTGGCATAGAGCTGCCAGAATGACAGCGGCGGATCGAAGGGGGGGTGCGGCTTGCTGAACGAGGTGAAGCAGAAGAACGGGCGCAGGGGATCGCGCGTGTCGAGCAGGTCGCAGGTGCGCGTGGCGATCCACCGCGTCAGGCTGTCGTTCTCGTGCACCGTGCCGATCGCCGGCACCATCTCGTTCTGCCCGAGGCCGGTGTCCATCGGCAGCGGCCGACCGTGACGCGCCATCTCACGGTAGTAGTCGGCGAGCAGTTCCATGTGCTCGAAGCCGAGGTGGTTGCGCTCGGTCTTGAAATGCATCTTGCCCTCCGCCCGGGTCTGGAAACCGGAGGTGGTCAGCAGGCCGGCCAGGGTGGTGCGGGGATCGATCGGGGTCGGCTCCCAGCAGTTGAAGTTCACCTGCTGATGGAAGGCGTGCCGCCCGGTCATGATGGTGTGGCGGCTGGGGCCGCAGATCGGGCTGTCGGCATAGGCGCGGGTGAAGCGGATGCCACGATCGCACATCCAGTCGAGATGCGGCGTCAGCACATGGCCGGCCCCGGCCGCCGCGATGGTGTCGAAGCGCTGCTGGTCGGTGGTGATGAGCAGGATGTGGCGTTGCGGCATGGGTCAGCTCCGGGTGGAGGCGAGGCGGGCGGCGGACAGCACTAGGCCGAGCAGACGTTCATCCTGGGAGTTGGCGGCCGTCATCGGGGCGCAGGCCAGGGCGAGGACGCCGAGCAGTTGGCCGCCATCCCCGGTCACCGGCGCGGCAAAGCGGCGCACCAGATTGCTATTGGGTTCGCAGTCGCAGGCGACGCCGGCGCTGCGCGCGGCGGCGAGGGCCTCGTCCCAGCGGCCGCGGCCGATCACGGTCTTGGCCCCGGCGGTCCATTCCCAGGTCCGGCGTGGCCGGGGCGCGTCGCCAAGGGCAGGGCCCCACACTGACACGGCGTCGAGTTCCGTGCCATCACGTATCCCGCCCAGGCGCATGCGCACCAGCACCTCGCCGTGCGGCGGATCGGCGCGGTCGATCATGACCATGCGGCCGTCCTCCCAGGCGTACACCTCGACCACATGCCCAGCCTCGCGACTCAGGCGGGCCACGCCCGGGGCGCAGCGGTCCACCAGGCGCAGGTCGTCGCTTTCCACCGTGGCCAGGCGCATGGTGGCGCGCCAGCGTCCGGTAGCAGCATCGCGTGCGGTGGCGCCTTCGTGGGCCAGGGTGCGCAGCAGGCGCAGCAGGCTGGGTTTGGGCCAGCCGGTGGCACGGGCGATGCGATCCAGCGTCAGCGCGCCGTCGCGACTGAGCAGCCGCAGCAGGGACAAGCCACGGGCCAGCGCGGGCGCTTCGTTTGCTCGGCTGGTGGATGGGTAATCCATGCAAAGAAGATAATCGGTTTCGCCAATATTCCACCCCCGGTACGAATTCCATCCATGGAACGAAGAGGATACGCGGGCGGAACGACTCCCGATGTCGCCCAATCCGCCCTTTGCCACGCCGGGGGCAGCGGTCATGCTGCGGCATGACCCGCCTTCTCGCGCTCTGCGCACTGCTCGCCGCCCTGTCTGCCGGCGAACCCTCCGACAAACCGAAGGGCAAGGACGGCCAGCCCGAACTGATCCCGCAGATCTCCGGGGTGGTTCTCGATGTGCCGCCTTTCCGCTTCTCGACCGACGTGGGCGCCACCGACAAGGAGCGCAAGGATTTCGCCCGGCGCATCCTCAAGCCGATGCTCGAGACCACCGAGTACTTCCTCAAGGTCTATGGCCTGCGCGCCCGCACCTTCGAGGACTACGCCGAGCACTATGCCGGCAACAACTTCGAGAAGCTGGTGCGCGTCGCGGTGTGGGCCGACTGGGAGACCTTCCGCGAGAACTTCCAGCGCCGCTACGACACCAAGACCATCCCCGGCGCATTCTTCGGCATCATTCCCGACAAGGATGCCTACGGCAAGGAGACCGGCCCGTGGGTGCGCGAGATCGCGACCTCATCGGAAGGTGCGGGCGACGAGCAGGTGCTGCGCCATCTCTACCACGAGATGGGCCACCTGTTCATGAAGACCTACATCGTGGTGCAGGTCGAGGTGCCGAGCTGGATCGAGGAGGGCACCGCCGAGTTGTTCCAGTACCGCATCGGCAACGGCACCAAGCCCGAGGCCGAGCGGTTGCAGCGCCAGGGCTGGCTGATGGAGATCGTCAGCGAGGGCAGCGCCATCCCCTTCAGCGAATTCGTCAACGTCAAGAATCTCGACAACCTCGACTTCACCTGGAAGGATCCGCTGCGCAGCACGCTGCAGTATGCGCAGGCCTGGTCGGTGATCGAGTTCATGATCGCCAACACTCAGCGCGCCAACGCCTTCATGAAGCTGCTCGCCGAGTTCAAGGCGCGTGGCGAGAAGCGTCAGATGGAACTTGCCGGCCAGGGCCTGCGCGGCGAAGCGCTCAGCGACAAGCTGCGACCGCACCTCTACGATATCCAGATCGAGGCGGTCAAGAAGTGCTACGGCTCGGACCTGATCAAGGTCGAGGACAACTGGAAAGACTGGCTGACCAAGCTCTACGAAAAGGAGCTGACCAAGAAGCCGGCAATCCGCTACCACCGCGGCGAATGGCGCCTGATCCGTGCCCGGCACGTCAAGAAGCGCGAGGAGGCCGAGATCCACCTGGCGCGTGCCGAGGAGATATTCAACGAATGCATGGAGAAAGCCCCCGATGCGCCTGAGGGCTGGGTCGGCATGGGGCGCATCCACCTGATCAAGGGCGAACACGACCAAGCCTGGCCGATGTTCACCCGCGCCCTTGAGAAGGGCAGCGACAACATCGAAGCGATGCTCTATGGCGGCATCGCGCGGGTCCAGCGCGGCCAGGCCGAGGCGGCGGTCGAGCCGCTCGCCAAGGTCGTGGCCGACCGCCCCAACGCCTTCGACGCGAACTACTGGTACGGCATCGCGCTGGTCGCTGCGCGCGGCGACACCGAGCGTGCTGTCGCCGCCTTCTCGGTCGCCGGCGGGGTCGAGAAGGAGCGGGCCGGTGAATGCAGCTGGTATGAAGGTGTGGCCCATCTGGTCGGCGGTCGCCAGCGCCCGGCCAAGCTGGCGCTGCTGCGTTCGCTCGGCCAGCCCGGGGTGCCGGAACACGCCGCCCTGTGGCTCGCCTACGTCATGGCCCTGGACGGCGAGCGTGCCGACGCGCTGGAGATGCTCGCCAAGGTGCCGGCCTCGCCTGATAAAGAGGTGCTGACCAAGCGCCTGGCCGACAACAACGCGGCGCTGCCCGCGATCGCCAGCGACGAGCGTGGCCGGCCGAAGCTGGACGACGCCGGCAACTACACCCCGGTCGAGTCGCCCAAGGGCAAGGGCAAGACGAAGAAGAAGTAGGGAAGGCGCTCAGCCGGCCAGCCAGGCGCGGCCCAGCCGCTCGGCCTGGGTGGCGAGGTCGGGCGCCTCGCCGGGCAGCCAGCGGATGTCGGGGAAGCGCCGGTACCAGGTCAGCTGATGCTTGGCCAGGTGGCGCGTGCCGAGTTCGATCGCGGCGCGACAGGCCTCAGCATCCAGCCGGCCGTCGAGGTGTTCGATGACCTCCTTGTAGCCCACCGCCTGGCGCGCCTCGGGTGACAGGCGCGGGCGTAGCCGGCGCACCTCGTCGATCAGTCCGGCCGCCAGCATCCTGCGTACCCGCTCGGCGATCCGCGCATGCAGCTCCGCCTTGTCCCACTGCAGCCCGAGCTGCAGCACGCGCAGATCGTCGCGCCGCGTCCCGTCGGTGGTGTGGAAGCTGGAGTAGGGCCGGCCGGTCAGGCGATGGACTTCGATGGCCCGCACGATGCGGCGCAGGTCGTTGGGATGGCGCGCGGCGGCGTAGGTCGGATCGACGCGCTGCAGTTCGCTCCACAGGCTGGCGGGATCGGCCTGCTGCAGTTCGGCGCGCAGGCCTTCATCGCGCGGTGGGCCGGCGCTGATCCCTTCGATCAGCAGCTTGGTGTAGAGCGGCGTGCCGCCGGCGACGATGGCGAGGCGACCGCGGGCGTGGATCGCCTGGATCGCTGACTCGGCCAGCGCGACCCAGCGGCTGGCGTCGCAGCGCTCCTCCGGTTCGAGGATGTCGATCAGGTGGTGCGGCACGGCGGCGCGGACGGTGGCATCGGGCTTGGCGGTGCCGAGGTCCATGCCGCGATAGACCGCGAAGGCGTCGGCGCTGACCACCTCGCCGCCCAGTCGCGATGCCAGCGCTGCTGCCAACGAGCTTTTTCCCGACGCGGTCGGACCAAGGACGAGAAGGACGGGGATGGGCGGATGCATGTCGGCGACGGGGGCACGTTGTACGAGGCCCTACGGAGATGGTAGACGCCGCGCTACGCCTGTATATGCTGGCACCATGGGTTTCCCCGTCCAGTCCGTGTTGCGCGTGATCGGCCTGGTTCCGACCGTGCTTTCGCTCGCCTGCGCCGCCGATGGCGAGGTCGCGGTCAGCAAGACAGTCAAGCTGAGCGCCGCGGCCATTCCTGCCCCGGCCGCAGTCTTCACGCCCACCGTCCTGGCCACCGCCAACAAGGGTGGTTTCTGGATGCAGATGGTGACGAAGACCGGCATCGTCCTGCCGCAGCAGCGTGTCGTCTTCGCCAAGGGCCAGTCCGAGTCGGTGTTCAGCCTGGGCGGCACCAGCTTCAACTTCCAGTTCAGCCAGGACAACCAAGCCTTCGCGCTGAAGCCCGAGAAGGGCGCGGCGGTGCCGCTCAAGCAGGCGCAAGAGGGGCTGGCCCCGCAAGTGCTGCCGATCGCCAACAAGCGCAAGCTGCCTGTCGCCTTCCCCTTCGCCACAGTCGGCCGGGCCGAGTCGTTCTTCGCCGTGCGCGCCGCGACGGTCGTCAAGGGCACGCTGGACGGCGAGCAGATCAATTTCCTCGACGACAACCTGGATGGCGTGATCGACCAGCAGGATGCCTTCTCGACCGGGGCCTCGCCGTGCTACGCCCCGATGCCCAAGCGCATCGCGACGAAGAAGGGGATCTGGACCGTCGATGAGGTTGCGGCTGACGGCAGCAAGGCTGTGTTCACGCCTGATGCAGCCGCCACGGTGGCCTGCTCCTTCAAGTTCAGCGGCGAATCGGCGGGTCACGCGGTGATTGCCAGCGCGGATGGCTCGCTGATCGCGGTCGTCACCGGCGCCAACGAGGCGCTCAAGCTGCCGCCTGGTGACTACAAGCTGCAGTACGGCGCGGTCTATGGCGCCAACGGCAAGGTCATGGCGGCGATCATTCCGGGCGAACTGCCGGCCTTCACCCTCGCCTCGGCCGGTGCCGACACCAAGGACGCGAAGAAGAAGCAGGTCTTCGCCTACGGCGGTCCCTTCGTGTTGAAATTCACGGCGCGCATGGAAGGCGGCAAGCTGGCGGTCGATCCGACCGTCACCCTGCATGGCGCCAATGGCGAACGCTATCTCGACTACCGCTGGCAGGGGCCGCCGACGGTCTACGTCAACGGCAAGCAGAACGGCTCGATGGGCTTTGGGTGAGGCGGTGGCCTTTGCAAGTACGCCGGGAGCGTACCGCAGGACAACGCAAACGCCGGGGCTGAGCTGAAGGTCGAACTCCGTGCCGTGATCGAGGGCCTTGGCCCGGCGACCGGCGAGTTGACCGTCACCCGCTGAGCGCTTCGCTGTGGCACGGGCGTCTCGCCCGTGTTCGACGATGCCAGCGCGCATGGGCGGGACGCCCATGCCACATCGATGGCCCCGCTTTAGACGCCTCGCCTCCCGGCGTATTGTTGCCGTGGCCCGCGACGCTAGCATGCACGACGCGTCCCCATGTTCTCCATCACCGTCCTCGTCCGCCTCGCCCTGATCGCCCTCGCCCTCGGCCTGCTCGGCTGGGGAACGCTGGGCGAGCGCCACGCGATCGTCTCGCTGACCTCGACCGAGCAGCGCACGGTGGATGGGAGCGGCTTCATCGCCGATGCGACGGTCGATGGCTACGTGCGCCTCGCCGGCACCCTGTTCGACGCCTACACGCCCCTGACGCCGGGCCAAGTGCAGCTCAAAGACTGCAAGACATGAGGCAACTAGCGCGGGGTGACGCGGGACGTCCCCCAGGAAAAGCAAAGGCGGAAGTCGGAAGGCTGAAGGCGGAAGGGTCGCTGCGCGCTGGTGCGCGCTGGCCACGACGGAGGCGTGTCGTGCGGCGTGCGTCTGGGCCACGCTTGCGCTCATATCTTCTGCCTTCCGCCTTGCGCCTTCCGCCTTTCCCTATGGCCGGTGCTCCATGGCCATAAGCCTCTGGCGCCGCTCGCGCTTCTACGCCACGCTGATCAGCACGGCGGTGCTGAACCTGCGTCCGTTCGTCGCCCTGCGCGGCTTCTGCGGCCCGGCGATGAACTGCCACGGCTGCCCAGCGGCCACCACCGCCTGCCCGGTCGGCGTGGTCGCCTATGGTTCGGCCATCCACGCCTTCCCGGCCATGGCGATCGGCACGCTGCTGGCCGTCGGCATCGTCTTCGGCCGCCTGGTCTGCGCCTTCGCCTGCCCCTTCGGTCTGCTCCAGGACCTGCTGCACCGCATCCCGGGTCCGAAATTGCGCCTGCCGCGCTGGTGGCGCTGGGGCAAATACGCCTGCCTCGCCCTGCTCGTCGTCGCCCTGCCCTTCGCCTTCGGCTTCCGTGTCGATGGCTTCCTCGCCTTCGACAAGCCCAAGGTCGATAAGGCCGACGCCGACCTCAAGGTCACCGTGACGGTGCGCAACCCGTCGCCTGAAGCGGTGCGCGGCGTCAATCTCGACCTGGTGTGGAACGCGCTGGCCGAGGGCGGAGCCGAGCTGGCGCGTCTGCCGCAGGCCTTCCCCGAGGTGGTGGTTGAACCCGGCGCCGAGGTCGTGCTGCCGGTGGTCACCATCCCCAACCGTCTGGGCGAGGGCAACCTCAGCGTCGCTTCGCCCCACGCCCAGGTGCGCCAGGACCCCGGTCTGCACTATGCCTGCACCCTCTGTCCGACCGGTACACTGGAAGCGGTCGTGCTGCCGGCGCTGGTGCGTGGCGAGGCGCCCTCCGGCTGGGCCGACCGCAACGCCGTGCGCCTGGGCGTGCTCGCCGGCTTCCTCGCGTTGATGTGGCTCGCCTCGCGGCCGTTCTGCCGCGGCTTCTGCCCGCTCGGCGCCTTCTACGGCCTGACCGCGCGCTTCGCGGTCACGCGCATGGGCATCGACCACAGCACCTGCATCGACTGCGGGGCGTGCAACCGGGTCTGTCCGGCCGAACTCGATGTCCCGCGCGAGGTCGGCGGCCCCGAGTGCATCGCCTGCGGCGACTGCATGGCGGCCTGTTCGCGGAACGGGATCCACCGGACCTTTGGTCTCATCGAAAGGAAGAAGACATGAACGACACGCGCAGCGCGGTACGCGCCGTTTATGCCGGGGCCGAGGGTCGCCTGTGGGAACTGCTCATGGGCGAGCAGATCCACATCGACGGCTTCGCCTCGTCGATGGCCCTGGCCGCCAAGGCCGGGGTGAAGCCCGGTCTGCATGCGGTGGATCTGTGCTGCTGCTCCGGCGCCGGGCTGCGCTTCCTGGCCAAGCTGCATGGTTTGGCCAGCGGCATCGGCGTGGACATGACCGGCGAGGTGCTGCGCCAGGGCGCCGAGCGCAACCGCCGCGACGGCGTCGCCGAGCGCATCCGCTTCGTGCAGGCCGACGCCACTGCCACCGGCCTGCCATCCGCCAGCGCCGATCTGGTATGGGGCGAGGACGCCTGGTGCTATGTCCCCGAGCGCGCCGCGCTGGTCGCCGAGGCGGCCCGGCTGCTGAAGCCGGGCGGCACCCTCGCCTGCACCGACTGGTGCTGGGGCGCGCGGCGTCCCGCGCCCGCCGAGGCCGACCGCTTCCTCGCCTTCATGAAGTTCCCCGAACTGTTCAGCGCCGCCGACTACGCCAGTGCCTGCACGGCGGCGGGCCTGCGCGTCGAGCTGTGCGAGGATACCGGCCGCTTCGCCCCGGCGATCGAGCGCTATCTCGCCGACGTCACCATCCAGCGCACCTGGGACGCCCTGGCGATCATCGGCTTCGATCAGGCGATGGCCCAGGCCATCGTCGGCGAGATGCAGCATGCCCTGGCCCTGGCCAAGGCCGGCATGCTGGCCCAGGTCATGGTCGTGGCGCGGAAGCCCTGACATGGCGTGCGGCGCCCAACCTCCGAGCCCGCGTGGCGACCCCTGCCGGGCCAGCGCACCGGCCTGCTGCGCGCCCGCGCCGAACGCGCTTGCCGAGGTCTCGCCGCGTTTCGCGCACATGACCGATCACGCGCTGGAGCGCGTGCGCGCGGCCAAGGCCGCCGGCCAGCCGGTGGTCGGCATCCTGTGCGAATTCACCCCGCGCGAACTGATCCTGGCGGCCGGCGGCGTGCCGGTGTGCCTGTGCGGCGGAGCGCATGCGATGATCGCCCCGGCCGAGGTCGATCTGCCGGCCAACCTCTGCCCGCTGATCAAATCGACCTATGGCTACCACCTGACGCGCTCCAACCCCTTCCTGGAAATGTGTGATCTGGTGGTCGCCGAGACGACCTGCGACGGCAAGAAGAAGATGTACGAGCTGATGGGCGAGACGCGCCCGATGCACGTGCTGCAGCTGCCCAGCCGTTCCGACGAGGTCTCGCGCACGCTGTGGCGGCACGAGGTCCGCCGCCTGCACGCTGCGCTGCAGGAGCGCTTCGCCCGCCCGATCAGCGAGGCCGACCTGCGTGCCGCGATCATCACCATGGAGACCGAGCGCGCCGCGCGCCGCGACTTGGCAGGACTGATGCGCGGCGAACGCACGCCGCTCACCGGGCGGCAGGTGCTGGAGCTGCGCTCCCTCGCCTCGGGCGATCCGGCCGACCTGGCGGAATACCAGCGCATCAACGCCGCACCGCCAGAGCCGCGTCACAGCGGAGTGCGCGTGCTGCTCACCGGCGTGCCGGTGCCGCACGGCGCCGAGAAGGTCGTCGATCTGATCGAGGGCCACGGCGGACTGATCGTCGCGCACGAGCACTGCTCGGGCCTCAAGCCGCTGGAGATTCGCATCGACGCGCAGGCCGCCGATCCGCTGACCGCCATCGCCGACGCCTACCTGCACCTGCCCTGCTCGGTGATGACGCGCAACGATGGCCGCCTCGATCTGATCCGCCGCCTGGCCGGCGATTTCCGCGCCCAGTGTGTGGTCGAACTGGTGTGGCAGGCCTGCCTGACCTACGACGTCGAGGCGGTGCGGGTGAAGCGCCTGTGCGCCGACCTCGGCCTGCCCTACCTGCGCATCGGCACCGACTACGCGCCCGGCGACACGGCGCGCATCGCGGTGCGCCTGGAGGCCCTGTTCGAGCAGGTCCAGGCCGCCTGAGCGACGATGCGCGTCCTCTTCGCCTCGCCGTTCATCCCGCCTGAGTTCATCACCGCGCATGGCCACCGGCCCAGTCGTGTGCTGAGCGCCGCCGCCACCGACTGCCACCAGGGCCGCTGCGCGGTGGCCGCCGGTTTCGACGAGGCCCTGGTACGCGGCGATCTCGGGATCGTCGTCGGTTCCTGCGACCAGATGCGGCGCAGCGCCGACGGTCGGGTCGCGCCGACCTTCCGCTTCCATCTCCCGGCCACCTGGACCACGGCCAACGCGGCTCGCCAGTACGGCGACGAATTGCAGCGCCTATCTGTCTTCCTGCAGCGCCATGGCGGACACGCCCCTGCCGACCTGGCCACGCACCTGCTCGACCACGACACCCGACGCGCGCGCCTGCGCACCGGCTGCTCGCTGCTGCCGGCGCGGGCCGCCGCCGAGGCGATCGCCGCATATGCCGTCTCCGGCGTCGTGCCGGCCAGCGACCCGGTCGCTCAGCCGCCCGACGGCCGGGTGCCGATCGCGCTGCTCGGCGGGCCACTGCCCGTCGCAGCCTTCGATCTCTACGATCTGATCGAAGGCTGCGGTGCGCGCGTCGTGCTCGACGGCTGCGAGTCGGGTGAACGTGGGCTGGCCGCGCCGTGCGACCGCCGCCTCGCCGCCGATGATCCGCTGGCGGCGCTGGTGGACAGTTACTTCCTCGCCATCCCCGACGCCTTCCGCCGACCCGACAGCCTGATCTTCAGCTGGCTCGAACGCGGCATCGCCGAGCGCGGCGTGCGCGCCGTGGTGGTGCGGCCCGATCCCTGGTGCGACCTGTGGCGCGCGGTGGTGCCGCGCTTGCACGACTGGGGCCGCCTGCCGGTCGTGCTGGTCGAGTCCGACGGCGAATCCGGCTCCCGCGCCCGCCTGGCCACGCGCATCGAGGCGTTGACGGAGATGCTGGGATGAGCATTGCTCCTGTTCGGCGTTCGGCGTTCGGCGTTCGGCGTTCGGCGTTCGGCGTTCGGCGTTCGGCGTTCGGCGTTCGGCGTTCGGCGTTTGCGACATGGCGGTAACATGAATCGACGGGTTCGCCCTTTGGGTGACGTGTACAGAGGCCAGAATCATGGTTGTCCTGTGCGGAACGGCGAACGCCGAACGTCGAACGTCGAACCCACGGGGGCAATGTAGGATGATCGCCCTCGACCACCCCACCGCCGGCGTCCTGCGCCGTTGGCACGCGGCCGGCAATCTGCGCCTCGCTGACCTGCGCTTCGATCCGGCGCCGGAATGCCTGGCGCTGTGGGACTTCGTGTTGTCCGAGGAGGATCGCCTGCGCGCCGCACAGGCCGCCGGCGGCTTCATCGTCGGGGCGATGAAGGACCTCGGCACCATCCCGGTGCTGGTCGCCGCGATCCCCAGGGCGCGCGCCTTCTATCCCGACGGCGCGTGGTGGCTGCCTTGCCTGCAGCGCCAGTCCGGCGGGCAGCTTGCCGCCGCGGACCGTCTGGGCATCGGCGAGGGATTCTGCCCGGTACGCGCCCTGCTCGGCTGCTACGCCGCCGGCAGCGACTTCCCCAGTCCCGACCTCGACATCTGCGCCGTGGGCGCGACCTGCGACGACTTCTCGGCCGTGGCGCAGCGCCTGGCCGGACTCGGCCGCGACCCGCTGTGGTGGGAACTGCCGGCCTTCCGTGCGCCGGATCCGGGCGAAGCCGCGGTCACCTTGCCGAATGGCGAAGCGGCGCCTGCTGTCCTGGTCGCGGCGGTGGCGGCCGAACTGCAGCGCGTGCGCGTCGCGCTGGGTCGCGCCACCGGGACGGCCCTGGACGATCTTGCGCTGCGCGCATCGATCAGGCGCGCCAATCAGGTGCGCGCACGGGTGCGGGAGATCCGCGAACTCGCTCTGGGTGCCCCGTACTCGCCCCTGCCCGCCGTCGAGTTGCTGCTAACCGAGATCCTCGCGCTGCACTTCTGCTCCGACCTCGACCGCTGCCTGGAGATCCTCGACGGTGTCCAGGCGGTGGTCGCCGACCGCGTCGCGCGTGGCGTGGGCCATCAGCCGGCCGACGCGGTGCGCGTGCTGTGGCTCAACCCGGTCGCCGACCTGCGCGTGCTGCAGTGGCTCGAAGAGGCGGGTGGCCGCCTCGCCGGCACCGACTTCATGACCGCTCAGGCGATGGCCCCCATCTCCGAGGACCTGCCACCCATCACCGCCCTGGCCCAGGTCGCGCTGTGCGACCGCATGATCGGTTCCGACCGGCGCCGCGCCGCCCTTGCGGTGGCCGAGGCGCGTCCGCGCGGGATCGAGACGGTGGTGGTGGCGCGGGTTCCCGGCGCCAGCCATGGCTGCAGCGAAGGTCCGGCGATGGCGCAGGCGGTGGCCACGATGGGCTGGCCCGTGGTCTCGATCGAGGTGCCCGTCGTCGCCGATGCGGCGTCCGGGCAGATCCGCGGCCGCCTCGAGGCGCTGCTGGAAACCGCGCTCACGCGGCGCACGGTGCGGCCATGATCACGGCAGGTGTGGATGGCGGCTCGCGGGCGGTGAAGGCGGTGGTCGTCGCCGATGGCCGCATCATCGGCCGGGCGGTGCGCGACAGCGGTCCGCAGCCGGCGCTGGTGGCCGAGGCCTGCCTGGCGGCGGCCTGCGCCGACGCGGGCCTCGAACGTGCCGCGGTCTCACGCCTGGCTGCCACCGGTTACGCCCGGGCCGTCATCCCCGGCGCCGACCGCCGGGTCACCGAGATCACCTGCCATGCGCGCGGCATCGCCGCGCTGCTGCCCGGCACCCGCGCCGTGGTCGAGGTCGGTGGTCAGGACAGCAAGGTGATCCGACTCGACCCCAACGGCCGGGTCGCCGACTTTGCGATGAACGACCGCTGCGCCGCCGGCACCGGGCGCTTTCTCGAAGTGGTCGCCGCCCGTCTGGGCACCGACCTCGACGGCTTCGCTGTGCTCGCCGGGGCGGCTGGTGAACCGGCCGCGATCTCGTCGATGTGCGTGGTCTTCGCGGAAAGCGAGATCGTCGGCCTGATGGCCCAGGGCCACGCCCGCGAAGCCCTTGCCGCCGGTGTCGTCGCCGCGGTCGCCGCGCGGGTCGCGGCGCTGGCCGGGCGCGAACTGACCGGCCCGATCGCCTTCACCGGCGGCGTGGCGCGCATCCCCGGCTTCGCCGACGCCCTGGCCCGCGCCCTGGGCGGCGCGGTCGTGGTGCCGCCGCAGCCGCAGCTCACTGGAGCGCTGGGTGCGGCGCTGATCGCCGCGGGGTAGGACTGGTTCACCAGCGTCGAGGTTTGCGGTGAGCCCCAAATCGTCAAAAGCTGCGTGTATAAGCACTTAAAAGATGCGCCACGCAGCAGTGTCTCTCCGCGTCGGCCTTGGGGATGACAGGGTGTATCTTAGTGATACATTGCATGCCTGAGATTCCCCAGTGCGCGTACTTTTCTCATTACAAGGACGGCTGGTGCTGGCGGCGACCCTCATCGCCGCACTGCTCATCGGTCTTGCGGTGCTGGCCATGTCCTTGGAGGACAGGCTGGTCCGGCAGGCAGCTGAAGAACAGTCCGCTCTTTCGGCCACAGCCATAGCCGGGGCCCAGATCCGGGACCATCGGCTGGCCCTCTACCGCTATCTCGGCACCTCGACAGCGCAGTCGTTGAAGGACGCGAGAACGACTCTGACCGCCATCCAGGAACGTACGCAGACCGTCGTTCTCGGGCAGGACATCGACGCTGCGGCGTGGCAGGCTTACGCTGATGCGACCGCCCAGGTCGCCACCCAATGGCACCTGACTTAACGAACCCCTCTGTCGGCCTTGAGGTGCCACTTGCTTCCGATGCGAAATGCATGGCGTTTTTCAGCAC
>JAIFND010000062.1 GCA_020047915.1 bacterium
GCGAGGTTGTCGGCGGTGGCGGTCGCGCCCAGCGCCACCAGGGCGGCGTGCTTGGCGGCGTCGGGCTCGCTGACGGTCAGACGCGGGCGCGGCGTCAGGCCGGCCAGGCCGGTGACCATGGCGGTGGCCATATTGCCTCCACCGATGAAGGCGACGGAGCTGGGCGGGGGCTGCTGCATGGCGCGGCAGGATGCCGGGCCGGAAGCGCATGCCAACCCATGCACCGGACGCCGACTCTCCACCCCCGGACTCCGCCCCCTTGCCCGTGCCGGCCTGGCCGCCAACCTGCGCGTCCCCTACGGAGCATCCCATGGCCAAGCTGTCCATCGACCAGGTCGCCCTCGCCGGCAAGCGCGTCGTCATGCGCGTCGACTTCAACGTCCCCCAGGACAAGGCGACCGGCGCCATCACCAACAACCAACGCATCGCCGCCGCCATCCCGACGATCCAGTACGCCCTCGACAAGGGCGCCTCGGTGGTGCTGCTGTCGCACCTCGGCCGTCCGGACGGCGAGAAGAAGGCCAAGTACTCGCTGAAGCCGGTCGCCGAGAAGCTGGCCGAGCTGATCAAGAAGCCGGTCCAGTTCGTCGATGACTGCATCGGCGCCAAGGCCGAGGCCGCCGCCACGGCACTGAAGCCGGGCCAGATCCTGCTGCTCGAGAACGTCCGCTTCTACATCGAGGAAGAAGGCAAGATCACCAAGAAGGACAAGGCGACCGGCACCGAGGAGAAGATCAAGGCCGATCCCAAGAAGGTCGAGGAGTTCCGCGCCTCGCTGTCGAAGCTCGGCGACATCTACGTCAACGACGCCTTCGGCACCGCGCACCGCGCGCACAGCTCGATGGTCGGCGTCAACCTGCCGATCAAGGCGAGCGGCTTCCTGATGAAGAAGGAGCTCGACGCCTTCGCCCAGGTCCTCGACAACCCCAAGCGCCCGCTGCTCGCGATCCTCGGCGGCGCCAAGGTCGCCGACAAGATCCAGCTGATCAACAACCTGCTCGACCGCGCCAATGAACTGATCATCGGCGGCGGCATGGCCTACACCTTCCTGAAGGTGCGCGACGGCATGGCGATCGGCAAGTCGCTGTACGACGCCGAAGGCGCCAAGATCGTCCCCGAGCTGCTCGCCAAGGCCAAGGCCAAGGGCGTGCAGATCCACCTGCCGGTCGATTTCGTCGCCGCCGACAAGTTCGCCCCCGACGCCGCCACCCAGACGGTGACCGCCGCCCAGGGCATCCCCGAGGGCTGGGAAGGCCTCGACTGCGGCCCGCAGACCCAGAAGAACGTCGCCGAGGTCATCCTGCGCGCCAAGACCGTGGTGTGGAACGGCCCGCTCGGCGTGTTCGAGTTCGAGAAGTTCGCCGCCGGCACCAAGGCTGCGATGGACGCGATGGTCAAGGTCACCACCACCGGCGCGGTCACCGTGATCGGCGGCGGCGACACCGCCACGGCGGCCGCCAAGTGGGGCACCGACACCAAGGTGACGCACTGCTCGACCGGCGGCGGCGCCAGCCTCGAACTACTCGAAGGCAAGGTCCTGCCCGGCATCGCGGCGCTGAACGAGGCCAAGTAGCTTGGAGCTTTGAGCTTGGAGCTTTGAGCCCGAGCAAACGAAGCGCCCCTGGTTGATAACCAGGGGCGCTTCGTTTGCGGACCGAACGCGGCCACCAACAAAAAACCCCTGCTCAACGCAGGGGTCGTTTGTTGGTGGCCGCGGCCGGAATCGAACCAGCGACACGCGGATTTTCAATCCGCAATTGACGGAATCACGCAAAATCAATCAACTACAACAATCTACACGATATTTACTGTTTATGTCGTTATATTTGTGCAATTATCAGTTGTTGAGGACAACGAACAGCACGCAGTCTTGCTGAACAGGACGCTGAACGGCGAAATCTGTTCAGCAGCCGCTGAGGAACCCGAACATGACCACCGATGCAACCGGCAAGCCCCTGACCGAGGCCAGGATCAGGAAGGCGCTCGACGAGGCACCGGCCAAGGGTGAGTTCAAGCTCTACGACCCGGGTCAGCCGGGCTTGGTGCTCTGGCGTCGGGGCAAAGGGAAGCCGAGGTGGTATCTCTTCACCCGGGCAGGCGGTGCCTTCCACAAGGTGCCTGTCGGGGACATGTGCGACCTCGACCGCGTGCCCCTGGGGATGGCGCGCGACCTGGCAAAGGTCTTGATTGGACGACTGGCCGCCGGCTCCGATGTGGAGGGCGAGCGCCGCAAGAAGCGGGAGAAGGCCCGACAGGCCAAGACGGGCGGGGTCGCTCCGCTGGCTGACGCCCTCAAACTGCACCTGAGAAAGCTTGATGAGCGTCAACGGGATGCCCGCCATACGGCGGAACTCGGCCGGGTGGTCAAGGATGCCATTGCGCACGGCGTCGTGGACTTGGCTGAACCGGGGATCGTCAAGCGGGCACGGTCGTGGCTGGAGGATTTGGACCTGGCGGAGCAGACGCGGGGCCGTTACCGGCGGCACTTGCTCGCCGTGACCCGCACTGCCCTGGCCGAGTGGCCCCCCGAGATCCTGGCCCGGGATCCCTTTGTCGGCCTACGCGGCAAGGGCGCAGCCATGCCGGTGCCGGTTGTGTTTACGCCGAATGAGGCGATGACCCTCTGCTCAGACGAGGCCCTGGCCCTGGAAGGCGGGCGGCTGTGGTGTCTGTTAGTGTATTCGGGCTGTCGTTACCGCGAGGCTGCCTGGGCGCGTTGGGACCGGGTCAACTTGGACCGCGCGACTTTCGATGTGGTGCCGCCGTCAGCCTCTGAACACGCGGCCGGGTATCGCGTAAAGCGGAACAAGCCGCGGACGGTGGCCCTGCCGGCAGAACTCGTGACCTTGCTCCGACAGTGGAAGGAGGATGCCGGTGACGCTCCGTTCATCATCAGTGAGGAGAAATGGCGGAAGCGCATGCACTGGGACAACACTGAGGCCTTCCGCGCCCATCTCACCGCGCTGGACATCCCCTTGGCCGACAGCGAGGGGAAGGGACGCAAGATCCACTCGTTGCGGCATACGCGCCAGACGCTCGGGATCGCCTGCGGCGAGGATTCCTTGCGCCTGCGCCTGAGCATGGGCCATGCCGGCGAGGACATGGGAGCCCACTATTCCAGGCTTGCCATGCGCTTCCGATCCCTGCTCGCCGACTGGGAGGGCGTGCTGAAACTGCGCGATATGCAGGAGGTTGAGCGGGTCGCCATTCTGCGCGTGCTTGTAGCTGGTCAGGTTGTCATCGAAGCCGCGCCGCGCCGGCACCCCCGGCGCCTTGCACTCGATCAGCACCCAGGGCAGACCGTTGACGAAGCCGACGATGTCCGGGCGGCAGGTGTACAGCGGCCCGGTGACGGTGAGTTGCTGCGCCGCCACCCAGTCGTTGGCAGCGGCGTCGCGCCAGTCGATCACCCGGGCGCGCACCTCCTGTCTCCCGCCGTGCTCGTCGGGCACGCTCACCAGCACCCCATCCTTGAGCAGCGCGTACAGCTCGCGATTGGCCGCCAGCAGGCCCAGGCCGCCACGATCCTTGATCAGCGCCTCCTCGGCCAGGGTCAGCCCTTCGGCGGCCAGATCGGGGTTCAGACGGGCCAGGGCGGCGCGCAGGCGCGGGCGCAGGACCACCTCGGCGGCCGAAGCCCGTCCCAGCAGCCCACCGGCTCCGCAGGTCTCGCTGGTCGCGTCGATGACCGACCAGCCCATGGACGCCAACAGGTCCATGGCCGGGCGTTCGACCAGCTCGACTTCGGAGTACGGCGAGGTCACGCCGGTATTCCTATGGCAAGTGCCTGCCGATCAAAGACCTGTGCCTGATGCGCGTTTCGATTTCCTATGCCCGGGTGGCGTGGCCTTGTCTTGCCACAGTAGTCCACAAGACGAGCTAAGTCATTGTCAGAACAGGGGCGGATCGACTCGGCTGGCAGCGAGCTTATCTTGTCCGTCCGTGGTCCTAGCCAAGCCAGCGATCTGCTTTGAATCCGTTGTGTTTGTTTAGAATTCCTATTGGAAGTCGAGTTAGGGAAAATGTTTACAGGAAACGTCACGATGCGTTTCCTATAAACCGGGCTCACGCCCAGGCCGGGATGTATTCGGAGAACCGCAGCGAGGTGCTGTCCGGGTCTGCTGGCTTGATCAGGCCGGCCTCGATGGCGTCCCGGATCAGGTTGGTCGCCGTCCGGCGCTGCCGTTCGGTGAGACGCAACCGCTCGCGCAGCGAGGCGTTGGTCATCACGCCGTTGGACAGGTGCCGCAGCACGGCGTGCTGGTAGCAGGCAGCCAGGCGTTCGGCCTGGGTCATGTCGGCAAAGGGGCGTGGTCCGAACAGGGTGACCTTCACATGGTTGGAGCCGGCCTCGAAGCGGATGGGGGGCAGACCAGCCGTTTCGATGGCGAGTCCTGCTTTCACCAAGCCAGAACCGCGTTCTTCGCAGATGCGACAACGGCGGAAAAGTTTGGCCCGCACCTCGTTGCGGGATTCCGGCTGGGCACCGATGAGGCGGTCCAGCGTCTTCGACGGCAGCAGGCTGCCGGGATTGGAGACCTCCACCCGATCGGTGAAGACTTCGACTGTCGGGCTGATGCCCGACACGGTGAAGTCCTGGTGGATGAGGGCGTTGGCGACGATCTCGCGCACGGCGATGGAGGGGTAGATCTCGGCGCGGGTACGCAGACCGTCGATCACCGTCTCATCGCCTCGCAGCACGCCCTTGGGACCATCGAGATAGGCGATCAGCGCCTGGAAGGCGGCCGCATACCCGCGTTTCCCCTCTGTCTCCGACACCGTGCGAGATTTGTCACGGCCGGCATAGACGATGACGCGCACGCCCTTGTGCGCGAGGTCCGGGTAGTCGCCCAGGTTCTTGGCCGCCGCGATCGCGCCGAGGTTGGTGATGTAGCCGCCGCCAGCGGGCAGGTCCGCGACCAGGCGTTCACGCCCGGCCCACAGCATCATGGTCTCGTCATCGGTCGGGACCGGTTGCTCCAACAGGGTCAGCAGCGCCGCCAGATCCAGGCGGGCGAGGATCTCAGCGTGCGGAAGCACCACGGTCGCATGCAGATCCTCCCAGCGCGGCGTGCGGCTGTGCAGCATGAGCATGCCGACTTCCTGCCGCGATGCGTCCCGGGTGGTCCCGCCCGAACGGATGTACGCCGCCTCGATGCCCTGCCCACGTAGATGCACCGGCTTGGTCGTCGCCTCGTTGATGTGAACCAGCAGCACCGGCAAGCCGCGGATCTCGGCGATGGCATGGTCCAGGGCCACGGGCGGTTCGACACCCTGACGGCCCAGGTTGGCTAACTGGTTGACGATGGTCTCGGTGGTCGCCGCATCGATGCCCTGCGGAACGCCCTGCGCGTCGATGCCGAAGGCGAGGAAGCCACCGCCCGGATGATTGGAGAACGCCGACAGGTGCTGGCACAGGCGCTGCTTGTTGGGCGACAGGTCAGACTTCCAGTCCACCTCGTTCAGTTCGTGGTGCGGCGGTCCAAGGCTGGCCGTCAGCAGTTCCAGCGCCTTGGTGATCCAGGGTTTCATGGCGCGGCGGCCTCGGCGGTGGCGAGGGCTTCGACGGAGAGGGTGCCGGACATCAGGCGGGGGAGGAGGAGATCACGGGTGCGGTGGAGGACATCTATCTGATCGCGTAGGTTGTTGGCTAGGTCCAACATTGGCCGCACTCGTTCTGCAAAGCCCCGTTGGATTTCACAAGTCGGCGTGGTAACAAGCAATGCACACAACTCACGCCGCGTGATGCGAAGGCGCGTTGTACCTGAGCTTTGTTTTTCGATCAATGCTAGGGTCGATGGCTGATTCCAGAAGTGCAGCAGGAACACAGGGTCAACTAGATCAGTATTCGGCCTAACGATAGCCACATCAACAGCGGTAATCATGGGCCAGGGCATCTTCCTGGCTAGCCATGCGCGACCGATGGGCGTTGGCATCCGGGCAACCAATAGGTCGTCGGGCTTGATCTCCGTGCACCGGAGACGGTCGAATGTGGCCTGCGTGACATACCGAAAGTTGCCAGTTTCGACAAAATCACCAAGGCCGATGTTCGAAATCTGCAATAGCCGATAGTCGCTGCCGCCTTGATCCTTCGTCTCTATCCAGTCGCCGTCCAGAACAGCATGGCAGATGGCATCAACTCGCTGGACTTCCCACCCCTGCGGAATCCGCCCCAGTGGCGAATCGACCAGCGGCACGGATTCGTGGCCGGGGTAGCGGAAGTGGACGAACCACTCGCGGTAGAGGCGGCGGGCCATGTCCTCCAGGATCGCGATGCGCTTGCGGTTGTTCTCGATCAGGTCGTCGTAGGCGGAGAGGATGGAGGCAATGCGGTGTTGGATGGGGAGGGGCGGAAGAGCGACCGGCAGGGACTTGAGGATTCCAAGATTGATGCCAGGAACGGCTCCAATCGCCTTACCCTTGATATGACCAACCATCTGGGGCGAAGCGAAGTGGTAGAAAAGATACAGATGATCGGTTTTTTCCGGGTCTGGGCGCAGCTTCAACTGCTTGTTGGAAATAATGTATTCTGGAAAAGGACCATCTGCTGGGATCAAGCCAACCTGTCCGATGGTTCCCCAGCAGGTGAACACCAAATCTCCTGCTCGAACATGCTGGGCCCGGTACTGCTGGGCCTGTTCAGCAGACACAAATGCAAATCCGGAGGGGACGAAGCGGGTCAAGTCATCACGAAGATTCCCGCCGCGAATAACCGGAACACCTGATGGCGTGAAGAACTTGGAACTGATGTTCGACCCAAATGGACCTGCAACACAGGAGTGTGGTTCTGGAGAGCGGATATCCTCGACCGAAACCAGTCGCCATCCACTAGGCATTTCTACTGGGAAAAGCGGGTGTTGAGGCACGTTCAGGAGCCCAGCAATGTGGCAGCGTTTTCGGCAATCCGTTGCTCAAGGAAACGGGCGGATGACGTCAACGACTGCAGTTCAGCCGAAAGGCGGCCATAGGCGACCGAGAAGTCTGCCATGTCCGTGTCGTTACCTTCAACTCCAACATATCTCCCCGCATTCAACGACCACCCCTGCGCCTCAATCTCGCTGATCGACGCCGCCTTGCACAAGCCTGGCACATCGCGGTAGGCCAGGCCATCGCCGAAGACCTCGCGTAGCTTGGCCTGAGCCTCGGCGCCGCCCAGCACATCAGCGACCGACTCGCCACGGAACAGGCGGACGATCGCGCTCAGGAACCCGATCTGCGCTTCCGGCCAATCG
This sequence comes from bacterium, assembly GCA_020047915.1. Taxonomy (GTDB): domain Bacteria; phylum Planctomycetota; class UBA11346; order UBA11346; family UBA11346; genus UBA11346. The sequence continues at coordinate 7,233 of JAIFND010000062.1, forward strand.
CGATGGGCGCGGTCGATCTGGCGGTAGATCTGGCGTGCGTCGATGAACAGCACCTTGCCGGTCGGTTTCGGCGCACGGTTGAGGAACCACAGCGTCACCGGCAGGGTGACGGTGTAGAACATGTTGGAACCGACCGACACCATCGCCTCGACCAGGCCCTCCTGGATCATCTTCTGGCGGATCGCCAGTTCGCTGCCGCGGGCATCACTGGCGCTGTTCGCCATGACGAAGCCTGCCCGGCCGCCCGGCTTCAGGGCCGAGGCGAAGAGCGAGATCCACAGGTAGTTGGCGTTGTCCGTGCTCGGCACGCCCCAGGGGAAGCGGGTGCCGGGTTGGCCGACGCCACCGGCCAAGCGCGTCTTATCGACATTGTCCACGTTGAAGGGCGGATTGGCGAGGACGAAGTCGAACCTGCCGGTCGCGGCGTGGGCGTCCTCGTAGTAGGTGATCGCCTCGCGGATCTCCCCCTCCAGGCCGTGCATCGCCAGGTTGAGGCGGCACAAGGCGGCGGTCGCGCTCTCCTTCTCCTGGCCGTAGATGCGCAGTGGCGAGGCGTCGGCCTTGCGGTGCGCGTGGACGAAGGCCGCCGACTGCACGAACATGCCGCCGCTGCCGCAGGCCGGGTCGAGGATGCTGCCGCCGAAGGGCTCGATGACCTCGACCAGCAGGCGGACGATGCTGCTGGGGGTGTAGAACTCGCCGCCGCCCTGGCCCTCGCTCATCGCGAACTCGCCGAGGAAATACTCGTAGATGCGACCGAAGGCGTCGAAGCCGAGATCGACCGGGATCTCGGCGAACTTACGCAGCAGGTTCTTGAGCAGCAGGCCGTCGAAGGATTCGTAGCTGCGCGGCAGGGTGCCGGCGAGCTGCGGGTTGTCGGCCTCGATGGCCGCCATCGCCGCGTTCACCGCCGCGCCGGCCCCGTCGCCCTCGGGCAGTTCCAGCAGGCGCTGCCAGCGGGTCACCTCGGGCAGCCAGATCACCCCGGCGGCGTGGTAGGCGCTGATCACCTCGACCTGCGAGCCGCGCCGCGACGAGCCGGCGGTGGCCTCCAGTTCCTTCCGCCGGGCCTGGAAGCGGACATCGGCGAAGCGCAGGAAGATCAGCCCCAGCACCGGGGCCGAATACTGCGATGACTTGAGATTGCTGTTGGCCCGCAGTTCGTCGGCCGCATCCCACAGGCGGGCCTCCAGCCCCTTGGCCTCGGGATCGCGGTACGGCGGCGCGACCCAGCCGGAGAAGCCGGGACCGGCAGACACGGCGGGAGCAGTCGGCACGGTGGCGGCCGGCACCGGCTTGACCTGCGTCGCCGGAGTTGCCGTCATCGCGTCCACCCGGCGCAGCGAGCCGCCACGCCCCTGGCCCTTCGCCAGCTTCCCCTGGGCGACCAGGGCATCGCGGGCTTGGTCGTAGCGGGCCTCGTCCCAATCCAGCGCCTTGCGCAGAGCGCCATTGCCGATGGTCGAGCCATCAGCAGGTACACGGGCGAGGAGGGCGGCGAGATCGGCGTCGGTTGGCACGTAGGGAAACTAGCTGCCCAATCGGGCCATGCGAGCCTGCACCAGCCGGGCGGGAGGCTGCCTACCGGCGGGCCTGGGAGCGGGCCAGCTGGCGCTCCAGGCGCTCGATCAGGGCCACGATCACGGGCGGAGTGCGGGTCAACCATGCCAGGCGGACGAACCGAGCGCGTTCCTGCCCCTTCAGGGCCAGGGCGTCTGCCCACGGCTCGATGCGCTTGGGGTCGATGGCTCGGCGTTTCGCCGCGGAGACGCTACTGACGCCCAGGCCGACCAGCGTTCCGAAGGCACGCACGCTCAGACCACGCTGCCGCAGCAGGTCGTCGAGGTAGTCGCCGAAGGGCGTCTGGGGCCGGGATGGCATCGGGGCATGCTATCCGCCAGACCTGCCGCTTGTCTGAGCAACCTATATTGCTCACCATGGGACAGCCACGGGGCCGTTGCGTGCAGTCAGTGCTGCATGCATCGCCAGACCCCAGCGACAAGATGCCTTCCGGAGGAACTATGAGCGCGATGCGATGGACTACGAGCATTACGGGGATGAGAGTCTGTCTGCTGCCGTTCTGTGCTGTTATCGCGATGTGCGGCGGATGCGCCTCTTCCCGCCATGCGCATATTCAGGTGGTGGAAATGAAGGAAGTCCAGTCGATGCACTTCGTCGGTGAAATTCACGGATTCTCAGGCTGGTACGGCGTCTTTGCCGCCCGGGGACACGCCAACGCAAGGGCCGAAGCATTGGGGCAGGCCGCGGACCTTGGGGCAACCCATGTGGTGCTCGAACCACAGGTGCCGCATTACGGCGGGACCGAAGTGCACGGGAAAGCCTATAAGTCGGCACCATGAAACTACTGGATCACGCGTGTAAATCTCAATTAACCGTTCGAGCCGAGTCAACCCGTTGATGGGGACCTACGATGACACCAGACGAAATATCTGCTAAAGCGAGGGTCCTATTTGACGCAAAGCGCCAGACACTTCGTCAGGCAGGTCAGGTGTCAGTTCATGTCGATCCGCCCGGGATGGCCACAACCAGCGGAAAACTAACAAAAGAATGGCTGGAGTGGACCAACCAGGCGGCACTGGAGGCTGTCGCGGAGGACGAAGGCGTGGCAGTGGACGAGTTGATGAACGACGCGGTGGAGCAGACCTTCAGCAACCCCCTGCACCAGAAACTGGCGGAACACCTACGTCGACTGAATCCCAGCCTGTTCCAACGCCTTGAGCAGGCGAAGGCGCTGGCCCCGTTCGTGGTGTGGCTGGTGCACCAGCGGGATCTGCGAGCGATGGAGTTGCGCGGGTCGAACATGATTGATGCGGAGAGCCAGGCATCTTTGGATGTCTATGGCCCGTTTCTACCAGGACCAGACGAGGACGAGGCGGCGTGGTTTCGTGAGCTGGAGGAGAATGCTGAACAGGAAGGCCTGGAAATGCTGGCGCGTTGGTCGCAGCAGGACCTTGGCAAGGACCAGACCACGCTCGATGACGAAGAGGATGAGCGCCTCGCAAATCTTCGCGCACGCGCTGACGATGAGAACAGGACTGGGCAATCGTAGGCGTTGCCGCTACGCCCCAGTCTGATGCCTGCGCTTTGCAAGCTCGGCAAGCCGTTCCCGGATGACTTCGGTGGGAATCGCGGCGAGCACGGCACCAAGGGGCTGGCCGGCCGACCCCGCGTGCTCCAGCCTCTTGATGTGCAGACCGTCCATCGCGTTCAATTCCCGGATTGCGGCGATGCGGTCACGGACTTCCACGGGTTCCGCAGCTTGGGTTATCAATCGGGATAGCCATTCTCGGCGCTCTTGGGCCGTCAGGATGCGGCCGTTGCTCGCCTTCTCGGCCAATGACCTGATGATCTTCTGAACCTTAGCATTTCTTAGCAGCCTGGCAGCGGCGACAGCCAGCACCTGGGGGCTTCCCGTGTAGCCCGCCAAGCGCGCAGCCTCCACCCCGCTTCTGCCGGCGGCAGCATGCTCGGCAAAAGCTCTGCGCCGCAGATCGACCGTACTGCTTCCGTGAATTGCCTTCATGATTGCCCCTCTGGGTTGCTGGGCGGTGATGAATCGTCTTCGAGGACAACGACGGGGTCGAGCGCATCGGCCAACCAGGCGCGCACCGCATGCGGCGGCCGGGTGGTCAACCAACGGCGAATCTCGGCCGGCGCCTCGGTAGCAGCCAGCAGGTTCTCCAGTCGATCCGTAGCTGCAATGCGCTGGCGGCGGCGCAACTGGGCGAGGATGCGAAGGGTGATCGTCACGGCACAGCCCATTGGCTGGGATGAGGCCGTATCTGCGTCAGTGACGGATAGTGACGGATCACAACAGCCTCCCCATACGCGTGTGAGGGGTCGGTTTTCATCCTTCACCATCCGTCACTCCGGCAATCGTCAGGGCGTATCGGACGCCGGAGTTGGTTCGCTTGGCCTGCACCACCGTGCGCAGGAAGGAGCCCAACTCCCGGGCCGAAGCGACAGGCTGCCCCTCGTGTTGAGACCAGGTGGCGTAGTGATCCCAGACCAGGCTCGGCGTTGTCCATCCTCGCCGAGCGACGAGCTCGCCGGCTGCCGTCGCCTGCTGCCACCACTGGTCCAGGCCGGTCGGCATCGCCGCAACACTCGGCACCGGACCCAGCCCCTCGGCCAGGTAGTCGCGGCAGCCATCGCACAGCCAGCCGAGGCAGGAGCTGGCCAGTTGATCGCGGGCAGGGCCGCCATCCGCCAGCACCTGTACCAGTCGCTCGTCAGGGTCATCAGGCGGGAACAGCTTCGCCACGATCAACCGTTCGGCGCTGGCGTTGTCGGGCGGCCTGGGTGCCTCGTTGGCGACCAGGACCAGCAGCGGCGGCCGTTGGAAGGCGAAGGCTCGGCCATACATGCGCTTGCTGACCTGCTCGTCACCGCCACTCAGGCCCTTCAATTTCGGCCAGTCCAGCCTGCTGCCGACCTCCAGGGCGACGGCCAAGCGCGCGCCGGCCATGCCAGAGGCGAGTTCATGGCCATGGGCTCCACGGCCACCCTCGCTGAATACCTCGCTGGGAACGACGGCCAGGTACTCACCAAGGGCATGTCTCAGGACGCGCGCCAGGGCCATGCAGCCACAGCAGGCGCCGATCGGCGCCGCGCCCGAGCAGACAACTCCCCAGGTAGCGTTGAACGGCGGCGGCGGTCTGCCCAAGGCAGGCGCGGAGGTGATCGGCGATGACCGGCCATAGTTCCGAGGGCTGGCCGGGATCCACCGGACAAGCTTTGGTAATCGGCCGGGTCGGATCGTGGATGAGTCGTTCGCCGGTGGTCAGATTGAAGGCGTGCGACCGGAAGGCGATCAGACCGGGGGGATCAACCCGCGCCGCGTCGAGTTGCATGCTCGGATGTGCCGACAGCAGGGTTCCGATGCCACGCATACCGGCGGCGCTCTCCAACTGCATGATGGCCTTGGCATCGATGCGTCTGGCCTCGATGCCAGAGGCGACGGCGCGGCGGATCTCGACGTTGAGGGGCAATGGCACCGCATCCGCGCATGTCGCCCACCGACGGCCATCCCAGATCATCCAACCTGGCGCCGCGCCGGTCAGCCAGCGCAACCGCAAAGGCAGGGACCCGGCGGCGAGGATGCTGGCAATGCCGGCCGGTGATCCGCTTGGATCGGCTGATGGCGTCGCAGATGCAGTCCGCAGGCGGACTAGTTCACGGGCCGCCACCATCAGGTCGGACTCGGATGGTGCGCTGTGATCCATCATGTTGGGCAAGAACTCGGTGGCCTCGGCATCTGTGCGCGACCCGCTATCGGCCAACCGGTTCTGGAGACGGCTCAGGTCGATGCCCTGCCCTGAGCCGTGCAGGTCAGCCATCGCCGTCCAGATCGCAGCATGGCGCTGCCGCGTGAACAAGCGCGCTGGTGCCGGGCCCAGGTGGTCCCGGACGGCAGCGAAGCAGTCCGGCATGAATAGGAGGCCGCCAAGTACCGACAGTTCAGCCCGGTCGTCAGCGCAGGGTGTCGCAGGCATGGGTGGCTCAGGCTGAAACGGTGTGCCGGTTCGCCCAGGCGATGAGGTCGGACTTGGCGTAACGCACCAGGCGCGCGCCGATCCGACGATAAGGTGGCCCGCACCGGCGCAGGCGCCAAGCGGCCATGGTCCTGGGGTTCTTCAGGCCAAGGAACACCGCTGCCTGAATCTGGTCGAGTTGGGTATCCGCCTCCGGGGCGGCATTGTGCGTGCTCATGGTCAAGTGACCTCCATGGTTCGGCATGGTAGCACGCTGAAGATGAGCAGAGGCCTTTGCTCATCCTGGGCACGGCCCAGCAGACCTGGCGAGGCATGGAGCCGGCGATCCATGGGGCTCTGACATCCCGCCGAGTCGGGTTCAGGCCGAATCTCGGATCACTGCTGAACAGGGCGCTGAACAGCGAATTGCCGTGACGGGAGAGGTCTTCGTCACAAAACGAAAAACCCTCGGTTTTCACCGAGGGTTTCGTGGTGGCCGCGGCCGGAATCGAACCAGCGACACGCGGATTTTCAATCCGCTGCTCTACCAGCTGAGCTACGCGGCCAGCGCTCTCAGGAGGGCGGGACGATAATGCCCCGGCGGCAGGCGCAAGAGCGGCCCGCCAGCCGGCTGGTCCGCGCTGATCGATCGGGCTCCAAGCTCTAAGCTCTAAGCTCCAAGCTCCAAGCTATTTCGGCATCACCAGCGGATCCGGCAGCGCCTGCAGGATCGCGGCCAGCTCGCCCGGCAACGGGGCCGACTCGATGCCGCGCGGGGCGAGCAGCGAGCGGTCGCGGCGCAGCTCGGCCAGCGGAGCAGTGAGCCGCTGGCCGTCATGCCACAGTTCCAGCTGCTCGAGCACCAGGGCCTGCCCATCACGCGACATGCCGGCCGAACGCGCCACTCCCAGCAAGGGGCGGTTCTGCCGCGTGCCGGCCAGACGCACCGGGCCGTCCAGGGTCAGCAGCCCAGCGCCGGTGGACCAGGAACCGGTCGGCGCGGTCACCGCGCAATCGATTCCCGGCATCAGCACCCGGGCGCGGACCTGCTCCAGCGTCAGGCGGTCGAAACGCACCCCCTCCTGGCGCACCCGCTCGGCCACCACCACGGTGGGGTCGCCACCCGTCGCATCCCAGATGTGCACCGCGATCCTGCCGGTCGCCCCGGGCGGAGGCAGTGGAGCCGGGTCGGCGCCACAACCGGCCAGCAGCACCAGGAGAACAAGCAGGGCAGGACGCACACCGGCACCCTATCGCCCCGCCACACGATCGCACCTCTTCGCGGAACCCCAATGGAGACAACAGGTTCCGTCGCGACTTGACCACGGGGCCATTGCCCCGACACTCCGCGACCCTTTTCCGGGAGAGGTCAACGTGAGCGAGATCCGCACCAAAGTCATCGACATCATCGCCGACCGTCTGTCGCGCGACAAGGCCACCATCACCGACGGCAGCGACCTGGTTGCCGATCTCGGCGCCGACAGCCTCGACGTGGCTGAGGTGACCATGGACCTCGAGGACGCCTTCGGCGTCAAGATCGAGGAAGAGAAGGCCCAGTCGCTCAAGACCATTGGCGACATCGTCAAGGCCATCTCTGAGAAGGTGGCGGCGAAGTAAGCCGTCCACCACCTGCCCGGAGCTTAGGCCATGGCTGAACGTCGCGTTGTGATCACTGGCATGGGTGTCGTCGCCTGCAATGGCGTCGACATCCCTTCCTTCTGGGACTCGCTCACCGCGGGTCGCCAGGGCATTGGGCCGATCACCCATATCGATGTGACCAACCACGGCACCAAGTTCGCCGGACAGGTGCCCCTCGACAGCCTCGCGCTGGCGGGTGGCGACAAGAAACTGGTGCGTCGCAAGGACCGCTTCGTCCTGCTCGCCCTCAAGGCGGCGGCCGAGGCGGTGGCGATGGCCGGCCTGCCCAAGGCAGCTGATGGCAAGATCGCGTGGAAGGACCCCTTCCGCGTCGCCACCATCATCGGCTCGGGCATTGGCGGCCTGACCACCATCGAGGACGAGCACAAGACCCTGCTGGAACGCGGCCCGTCGCGCGTCAGCCCGTTCCTGGTCCCCAAGATGATCGTGGACAGCAGCGCGGGTGATGTGTCGATCGTGTACGGCGCCAAGGGCCCGAACTACTCGATCACCACCGCCTGCGCCACCGGCAGCCACTGCATCGGCGCGGCCTTCCACCACATCCGCCATGGCCAGTGCGACGCGGCGATCTGCGGCGGCACCGAGGCCCCGATCTCGCATCTCGGCATGGCCGGCTTCAACTCGATCGGCGCGCTGTCCAAGCGCAACGACGACCCGGCGACCGCCAGCCGCCCCTTCGACCAGGACCGCGACGGCTTCGTCATCGCCGAGGGCGCCGGCATCCTCGTCCTCGAAGAGCTTGAGCACGCCAAGGCGCGCGGCGCGACCATCTACGGCGAGATCGTCGGCTACGGCTGCACCGGTGACGCGCACCACGAGACCGCCCCGGATCCGACCGGCGCGGGCGGCGCCGGCTGCATGCGCATGGCGCTGGCCGATGCCGGCATCGCCCCCGAGGCGATCGGCTACATCAACGCGCACGGCACCTCGACCGAGTTCAACGACAAGACCGAGACTGCGGTGATCAAGCAGGTCTTCGGCGACCACGCACGCAAGGTCGCGATCAGCTCGACCAAGAGCATGACCGGCCACACCCTGGGCGCCGCCGGCGGCATCGAAGCGATCGCCTCGATCCTCGCCCTGCGCCACGGTGTTCTGCCGCCGACGATCAATCTCAAGACCCCCGACCCGGCGTGCGACCTCGATTACGTGCCCAATACGGCACGGAAGGTCCAGGTCGAGTACGCCCTGTCGAACAACCTCGGCTTCGGCGGGCACAACGCCTCGGTCATCTTCAAGCGGTACGTCTAAGGCACCATGATGGACAAGAAGCGCATCCGCGACGAGGTCATCGAAGTCCTCGCCAACAAGCTGCACCGCCTGCCGACCCTGGCGGATGGCGATTCGGACGGCTTCGACTTCGCCAGCCAGCGCCTGATGCCCGACATCACCGATAACCACCTCGACATCGCCGAGGTGGCGATGGACCTCGAAGACGCCTTCGGCGTCAATTTCGAAGAGGTCCTGCCTGGCGGCGAGGGCATGGAGACGGTCGGCAAGGTGATCGACTTCATCGCCGCGCGCCTCGACGCGCAGGCCCCCGTCGCCAAATAGCCGGGAGCGCCGGCGCCCCGCCGGCCGGGGCAATGCCGGATCCCATCCTCCTCCGCCAGCGTCAGCGCATGCTCCGCGACCACCTCGCGGACTGCCCCGATCCCCGCGTCGTCGCCGCCATGGCAGCCCTGCCACGCGAGGACTTCGTTCCTCCCGACGCCCGCGCCTCTAGCTATGCCGACGGCGCCCTGCCCATCGGTAGCGGCCAGACCATCAGCCAGCCGCGCACTGTCGCTCTGATGCTCGCCGCCCTGCGCCTCGCCCCGGGGCAGCGTGTGCTCGATGTCGGCTGCGGTTCCGGCTACGCCGCCGCGCTGCTCGCCGATCTGGTCGCACCTGGCGGCAGCGTCACCGCCGTCGAGCGCCTCGCCGCCCTGATCCCGTCCGCACGCAGCCGCCTGGCTGGCCGCGCTGTCGCAGTCCACCATGCGGACGGTCACTCCGGCTGGCCGGCCGGGGCGCCCTACGACGCCATCCATGTCGCCGCCGTCGCTGCTGATATTCCCGAGGCGTTGCTCGCCCAGCTGGCCCCCCAGGGCCGACTGGTCATCCCCCTCGGCACCGGCGAGACGCAGGAGCTGTGGCTATACGAAGACGGTCGGCGGACGCGACTGGCCGAGGTAAGCTTCGTCCCCTTCCTGGCCGGTACGGAGTGACCGCATGCCCCTGCCACCACGCAACCTCACCCCCAGCGAAGCGCTGCTGCGCCGCGAACACCGCGAGAACCTGCTGCGCCAGCGCGGCTGCATCGTGTGGATGACCGGACTCAGCGGGGCCGGCAAATCGACCATCGCCCGCGAGCTGGAGCGCCGCCTGGTCCTCGACAGCCGCTTCGCCTACGTCCTCGACGGCGACAATGTACGCCACCGACTGAACCGCGATCTCGGTTTCAGCGGAGCGGACCGACACGAGAACATCCGCCGCGTCGCCGAGGTCGCCCAGCTCTTCGCCGACGCCGGCGCCATCACCATCGTCGCTTTCATCTCCCCCTACCGCGAGGACCGCGCCACGGCGCGCGAGCTGGCCGGCGACCGGCCCTTCCTGGAGGTGCACATCGCCACCAGCCTGACCGAATGCGAACGCCGCGACCCCAAGGGCCTGTACCGCAAGGCGCGCGCCGGCGAGATCCGCGGCTTCACCGGCATCGACGATCCCTACGAAACACCGGACACCCCGGAACTGCGCCTCGACACCGCCGGACGCGACATCGCCGGCTGTGCCGAGGACATCATCGCCGCGATGCGCCTTCGCCATCTGTGGGGGGCGTTGCCTGAAGAGGGTGGGTCAGGGATCTGAGCGACGGCGGCGCCACGCACCGGCCACCACCAGGAGGGCGCCGATCAGCAGGCCTCCTGCCGCCCCGACGCCGCAACCGCGACCACCCGGGGTGAGACCAGGCGGCAACGTCACCGTCCCACCGACAACCACCGCATCCACCACGGTCATCAGCAGCACCGTGTCGGTGAGGTCCAGCGGATTGCCTGCCAGATCTGTCGCCTGGACCCGGCTGAGCCTGACGGCACCGGTCGCCAGCGGATCGAGGGTGAAGGTCCACACCGTGCTGCCGACGCTGGCGACCGCCGAACCGACCACGCTGGCGTTCTGCAGCGTCAAGGTCGGCGCCTGGGCCAGCGCCTCGCTGAAGGCGAGGACGAGGGGGAAGGTCGCCGCCGAGGTGGTGGCGGTGGATGCCACCAACGGCGTCATGGTCGGGTCGGTGTCATCGACAATGATGGTCACCGTGCCGACGGGGGCCGTCGCCAGGTTGTTGATGCCATCGATGGCGGTCTGAGCGGCGATCCCGACCTCGACCGTCGTCCCGTCGCCACTCAGACCGGACACGGTCAGGGTGCGCGAGGCGGTGCCGCTACCATCAACGGCCACCAGTACACCCACAAGGCTGGTGGTCAGGGTTACATCCGGATAGTCGAGCGAGATGTTCGACACACCGGTCGTCGCGTCTGCGTAGTTCACCAGGATTTCGGCATTCACTCCGGAACGAACATGCAGCGGGCCGGCCGTCCCCCAGGTGACCGTCGGTCCGACGGTATCGACGGTGACCGAGCGCGGCACGGTGGTGGCGTTGCCGTTGGGGTCGGTGGCGACGATCGACAGGGCATGGACGCCATCGGTCAAGGACAGGTTGGTCTGCCAACTCAGGCCGCTAAGCGTAACCGGGTCGGCGTCCTCTTCGCGGATCTCTACGATGGCCGCAGCGTCATCGATCGTGCCTTCGACCGTCACCGGCACGCTGCCCACCGTGATGCTGGCGACCGCAGGGGCGGTGACCACCAGTCCAGGGGCCAGGGTATCGAAATCGATGGTTAATGGCGTTGCCGCATTATTGCCAGCTACTCCATCGCTGGCTGCTGCAGCATCGACCGTGAACACCACCTGCCCGGTCGCCGAAGCCGGTGGGGTCCAGATCGCGGTGTAGGTGGTGCCGGTGCCGCTGATCGAACCGAGAGCGCCTCCACCCGCTACTCCAAGATCTCCCTCTAGGAAATCGGCTACAGCTGCGCTGAAGGTGATCGTGATGGTCACCTGGGTGGCCGGGGTGGTGCCGATCACCACCCCGCTGCCACTGCGGCTCAGCACCACATCCAGCGCCAGCGCCGGACCCATGGCCAGCGCGGCAAGACACAGACGGAACAGCAGTGCAACCATGCTGGGATCAGATGCGGCGGCGCCGCAAGCCAAGCAGTCCCAGGCTGGCGATCAGCAGTCCGGCTGCCGTACCGGCACCGCAACCGCCGCCACCGCCGCCGCCCGACGAGCCGGAACCACCGCTGCCTGCGGCGGCCGTCCAGGTCACGGAGGTGATCAGGGGGGCATTGTATTCACCCGACAGCACTGCCTGGACGACATCCGCCGGAACCGTGAGCTGGACGGTGCCGCTCCCAGTCATGCCGGCCACGGTGACGGTGAATTGCTGGTCGGTCACGCGATCCACCGACTGGATGGTGCCACCGATCGAGGTGCCACCGAGCAGGAGATCCGCCGGGATGAAGTCGAGGGGATTCGCGATGTCCTCGGCGAAGGTGACGGTGAAGACGATGCTGGTCGCGCCGACCGCCGGCACCGGCACGGTGGCTGTCACCACGACACCGGCTTCGTAGAAGCCGGTGTCCCAACCATTCGTGAAGGTCACGCTGTTACCTGCAAGATCGGCTGCCGTGATGGAGGCGATGCCAAAGGTGCTGTCTGCCGTGAGCTCCGTCAGGCGCACAGTCCAGATCGTTCCGTCACCATTGCTGCTCGGGGTCCCAGCCGTGGCATTGGACGCGACGATCGCCGAAACAGTCACGGGTTCGAGGAAGGTCAGCGTCACGTCCTTTTCCGGATTGGCAGAACGCTCGGTATCTGCACCACTGACCGTTACCGATGCCGGTCCGGTGGTATCCCACGAGCCCAAGGTCCATCCGGTGTTGCCATTGTTGTCAGTCAGGACATTGCCGGCCAGATCCGTGGCCGTCAGCTCCGAGATGCCATAGTCACCTTCAGCCGTCGCCGTCATGGTCGCCCGCCACATCAGGGGATCCGACCCGACCATCGCCCAGGTGCCGAAGGTGGCCGTCGCGCTGGTCGCGCCGACACTGGCCACGGCCTCGGAAAAGACCACCGTCACGAGGGTGTCCGGGCTCGTCGATGCGGTGTAGGTGGTCGGCGTGATGGTCTGGATCGCCGGTGCGGTATTGTCCACCGTCAGGGTCGAACTCCAGTCCGACACCTGGCTGCGATTCCCCAGTCCGTCCACGGCGACCTCGGCAGATTCCGCACCCGCCTTGACACGGGCACGGATCGTCCCCGTTCCCAGGACATTCGACAAAGTCAGAGTGTAGACGCCAGCCCCCTGGTCCTGGATGGCCACGTCAGCGGTCACGCCCACCGTGGCATCGAACTCGATGTCCGTCGGACCGAAGGCCGAAGTCTCAACGGTGCCTTCGCCCGCATCGCTGAAGGTGACGGGGATGTCCACGGATGACGACGCACCGACCTGCGAGGCCGTAGGTACGCCCACGGTCACCAGCGGCCCCTGCGTGTCGACCGTGATGGTACGGATCACGGATGCCTGATTGCCAGCCGGATCGGTAGCCCTGACGAGCAAGGCATGCGCACCCTCTGACAAGCTGCTGAGGGAGATCGACCAGACGCCGCCGGCAAGTGTTGCTGGGTGCGTGGTCGCCCCATCCTGTATAGTGATCACCGCATCAGAATCATCGCAAGTGCCCTCCATATCGAGGGTCGTGGAGGAATGGAACCCATCTCCGCCCGGAGATGTCACCCCGAGAACGGGCGGTGCCGTATCCACCGTCAAGTTGATCGTGGTCGCCTGCGACGGGTTCTCCATGGCGTCGATGGCGATGACATCCAGGCTCAGGCCACCGGCACTCTGACCGGTGAAAGCCAACGACCAGGTGGTATTTCCGGAGAGCAGGGTAGCGGGCGTCCCATCGACCGTGATTTGGCTGGCCCCGTCCGGCACTGACCCCTGGATGGTGAAGGCTGCTCCGACCGTTGCCGCATCGACGGGCGTGATGAGCAGCGGATCCGGGGCATCGGGCGCGAGGAAATCATAGGGGATGACCAGCGTCGCCACCGGGTTGCCTTCTTCGAGGGCGTTCAGGGCCACGGTGATCGTCGCGCTGCCTTCGGCGTCTGCTGGTGGGGTCCAATTGACGAAGTACGGTCCTTCACCAGCAAATCCGTCCAGCGTGCCACCACCGCTGAGCGTCACCTCCGTGCTGATGATACCGGTTCCCGTGCCGGTCGACGTGATCACCAGAACGCGGGCACCCACGCCATTGGCGATGTTGACCAGGCTCGAATCGCTCATCGTGATCGTGACGACTTCGACGGCAGCCACTCCCCCAATCATAACGAGGCAGAGCAGGAATCGGCAGAAGGTGCGCATAGGAACTCCGGTGGCGGAAACAGGTCGCGTTATGATGGTGGTCGCGGGATTCAACGCAAGGATGTGCAGGATGTCCTGATTGTGGACAAAGAGCGATCGGCCAGCACCCACCACGCACCCAGCATGCCGGTCACGACAGTGGCTATAGAATCCAGCCAGATCCTGAACCAACAGATACTTGCGAACGGGCTCGATCTCCCACAGTCCCCCCTCTTTACTCGACGGAGGGACATATGTCCTTTTTTGATGGCAAGACCGTTCTCGTCACCGGAGGCACAGGCAGCTTCGGCAAGCACTTCATCAAGACCCTGCTGACCAAGGCGGCTCCCAAGCGGGTGGTCGTCTACAGCCGCGATGAGCTGAAGCAGTATGAGATGCAGCAGCTCTTCCGCGGCGAATCGCGCCTACGCTTCTTCCTTGGCGATGTACGTGATATGTCCCGCCTCCAGCGCGCCCTGCATGGTGTCAACCTGGTGGTCCACGCAGCCGCCCTGAAACAGGTTCCTGCTGCTGAATACAACCCGTTTGAAGCGGTGAAGACCAACATCCACGGGGCGCAGAACATCATTGAGGCATGCATAGACCAGGGGGTCGAACGGGTCATCGCGCTGTCCACCGACAAGGCTTCCAGCCCGATCAACCTCTACGGCGCCACCAAGCTGGTCAGCGACAAGTTGTTCGTCTCCGGAAACGCCTATGCCGGCGGCAAGCGCACGCGCTTCGCCGTGGTCCGCTACGGCAACGTCGTGGGGAGCCGTGGCAGCGTGGTGCCTCTGTTCAAGCAGATGCTCGCCGAAGGGGCTAGCGAACTGCCGATCACCGATGAGCGCATGACGCGCTTCTGGATCACGCTCGATCAGGGCGTCAGCTTCGTGATGCAGAACCTCGAGCACATGTGGGGTGGAGAGATCTTCGTGCCCAAGATCCCCAGCATGAAGATGACCGACCTCGCACGGGCCATGTCGCCCAGCGCCAGGATCCGGGTGATCGGGATCCGCCCCGGAGAAAAGCTCCACGAGGAGATGATCAACGTCAACGACGCGCGCCACACCCGCGACCTGGGCGACCGCTACGCGATCATCCCCGACCTCGAGTGGTTCCCCAGCCACGATTTCGGGGGCAAGCCGGTGGCCGAGAACTTCGCCTACACCAGCGATGCGAATTCATCCTGGCTGACCCTTGATGAACTGCGGGCGATGATCGCATGACCCGCCCCTTCCTGGCCTACGGCCGGCAGTGGATCGAAGAGGATGACATCGCCGCCGTCACCGAGGCGCTGCGCAGCGACCACCTGACCACCGGCCCGCGCGTCGCCGCCTTCGAGCAGGCGTTGTGCGGCGTCACCGGGGCCAGGCACGCCGTAGCGGTGAACTCGGGCACTGCGGCCCTGCACGCCGCCTACTTCGCGGCCGGTCTCGGCGCCGGCGACGATCTGGTGACCAGTCCGCTGACCTTCGCCGCCACCGCCAACGCCGCGCTGTACCTCGGCGCGACGGTGCGCTTCGCCGACGTCTGCGCCGACACCGGCAATCTCGATCCGGCTGCGGCCGCAGCCGCCATCACGCCGCGCACCAAGCTGGTGACGGCAGTGGACTTCGCCGGCCACCCCGCCGACTACCCCGCCCTGGAACGCGCCGTCGCCGGGCGCTGCACGATCATCGCCGACGCCGCCCACTCGATCGGCGCGACGCTCGACGGCCGGCCGGTCGGCACGCTCGCCAGCCAATCGGCCCTCAGCTTCCATCCGGTGAAAACCATCACCACCGGCGAAGGCGGGGCCGTGGTCACCAGCGATCCTAATCTGACCGCCCGCGCCGCCCGCTTCCGCACCCACGGCATCGAGCGCGACCCCGCGCGCATGGCCGCCAACGAGGGGCCGTGGTGGTACGAAGAGCAGGACCTCGGGTTCAACTACCGGATCACGGATATACAGTGCGCCCTGGGCAGCAGCCAGGTCGCCAAGCTCGGCCGCTTCGTCGCCCGCCGCCGCGTCATCGCCGCGCGCTACACC
>JAIFND010000168.1 GCA_020047915.1 bacterium
TCGGCGGCACCGTCCACATCGTCATCAACAACCAGATCGGCTTCACCACCCTGCCGCAGGATTCGCGCAGCACGCCGTACTGCACCGACCTCGCCAAGATGGTCGAAGCGCCGATCTTCCACGTCAACGGCGACGATCCCGAGGCGGTCGTGCACATCGCGCGCCTGGCCCTGGAATACCGCCAGAAGTTCAAGCGCGATGTGTTCATCGACGTGGTGTGCTACCGCCGCTGGGGCCATAACGAGAGCGACGAGCCCAACTTCACCCAGCCGACCATGTACGCGAAGATCGCCGAGCAGGAGCGCGTGCGCAGCGCCTACGCCAAGCGCCTACTGGAGCGCAAGGAGATCACCCAGGAGGAGGTGGATGCGATCGCGACGATCATGCAGAACCAGCTGTCGGACGCCTTGACCACGATCAAGGCCAAGCCGGCGCGCCTGCGGCGCGGGCAGAAGACCGGCGCCTGGGCCGGCAAGACCAACGAGTACAGCCACGATGCGGTCGAGACCGGCGTGACGAATGCCGCCCTCGATCAGATCGGCGCGGCACTGTCCACCTGGCCGGCGGATTTCGCCATCCATCCCAAGATCAAGCGCATGACCGAGGACCGCGCCAAGGTCGTCAGCGGCCGCGCCAAGGTCGACTGGGCGACCGGCGAGGTGCTGGCCTTCGGCTCGCTGCTGCTCGAAGGCATACCGATCCGGCTATCGGGCCAGGACTGCCGACGCGGCACCTTCAGCCAGCGCCACCTCTACTGGTACGACGTCAACAACCGCGCGCGCTACTGCCCGCTGGGCAACATGGCGAGCACCCAGGCCAAGCTGTGCGTGTACGACTCGCCGCTGTCCGAGGCGGCGGTGCTCGGCTTCGACTACGGCTACTCGCTGGCCGAGCCGAACATGCTGATCGTGTGGGAGGCGCAGTTCGGCGATTTCGCCAACGGCGCCCAGGTGATCATCGACCAGTTCCTGTCCTCGGCCGAGTCGAAGTGGGGCCGCCTCTCGGGCCTGGTGATGATGCTGCCGCACGGCCAGGAGGGCCAGGGCCCCGAGCACAGCTCGGCGCGCCTCGAACGCTTCCTGCAGTTGTGCGGCGACAACAACATGCAGGTCGCCAACTGCTCGACCGCGGCCCAGCACTTCCACATCCTGCGCCGCCAGCTGCACCGCAAGGTGCGCAAGCCCTTGATCCTGATGACGCCCAAGGGCCACCTGCGCTCGAAGGCCGCGAGCAGCGATTTCGACGAGTTCGTCAAAGGCCGCTTCCACGAGGTGCTCGGCGATCCGACGGTGCCGGGCGCCAAGGCCAAGCGCGTCGTCGTCACGGTCGGCAAGGTGCACCACGAACTGGCCGAGCGCCGTCGCCCTGGTGCGCGTCGAGCAGCTCTACCCGCTGCACGAGCAGTTGCTGGCCGAGACCCTGGCGCCCTACGCCAAGGCCGAGCTGGTGTTCTGCCAGGATGAGCCGCAGAACATGGGCGCGTGGTCCTTCCTCGCCCCGCACCTCGAACGCATCACCGGCAAGAAGCTGCTGTACGCTGGCCGTGAGGCCGCTGCCAGCCCGGCCCCGGGCAGCCCGATGCTGTTCGCGCTCGAACAGGAGGCGCTGATCTCGACCAAGAAAATCACCAAAGCCAAGCACTAGCGCGCCTGGGGGCGCGCAGCTTGGAGCTTTGAGCTCTGAGCTTTGAGCCCGCAGGATCCAACCCCATACCCGAGCTGCGGACTCCAAGCTCCAAGCTCAAAGCTCAAAGCCAATCCATGCACAACATCCTCATCCCGGCCCTTGGTGAGTCGATCACCGAAGGCGTCATCTCGAAGTGGCTGGTCGCCGATGGAGCGGCCGTCGCCGAGAACACCCCGGTCCTCGAACTCGAGACCGACAAGATCACCACCGAGATCCAGGCCGGCGTAGCCGGCGTGCTGCGCCGCAAGGCGGCCGAGGGCGCGACGATCAAGGTCGGCGCGGTCGCGGCAGTGGTCGAGCCTGGGGCTGGACCGGCTGCTGCCGCGGCGCCGGCTGCGCCGGTTGCCAAGGGCGCAGGACAACCCGGACCGGCGGCGCAGAAGCTGCTGGCTGAGACGGGCGTCGATGCGACGAAGATCCAAGGCAGCGGCAAGGATGGGCGCATTACCAAGGGGGATGTGCTGGCGGCGACGGAAACGAAGGCCCCCATTGCCTCCAGCGCGGGGCAGGAGCCCCGCGAGCCGGTCGGGGCGGGAGCCCCGCGCTCCGGATCGACCCGCAAGCGCATGACGCCTATACGGCAGCGCATCGCGCAGCGGCTGGTGCAGGCGCAGCGCACCGCCGCCATCCTCACCACCTTCAACGAGGTGGACATGTCGGCGGCGATGGCCTTGCGCAAGAAGTGGAAAGAGAGCTTCGAGAAGACGCACGGCACCGGGCTCGGCTTCATGTCGATCTTCGCCACCGCCGTGGTCGCGGCGCTGAAGAAGTACCCGCTGGTCAACTCGCAGATCGACGGCCAGGACATCGTCACGCCGGACGGCGTGCACCTGAGCATCGCCATCGGCACCGAGAAGGGCCTGGTCGTGCCGGTGCTGAAGAACGCCCAGGACATGGGCTTCGCCGACATCGAGAAGGCGATCAAGGGCTACGCCGGCAAGGCCAAGGACGGCAAGCTGACCCTTGAGGACATGAACGGCGGCACCTTCACCATCACCAATGGCGGGGTGTACGGCAGCCTGATGAGCACACCGATCCTCAACCCGCCGCAGAGCGGCATCCTGGGCATGCACACGATCAAGGACCGCCCGATCGCGGTCGATGGCCAGGTCGTGATCCGCCCGATGATGTACATCGCCCTGAGCTACGACCACCGCATCGTCGATGGCGCCGAAGCCGTCGGCTTCCTGGTCCGCGTCAAGGAGTTGGTCGAGGCGCCCGAACGGCTGCTGCTGGACCTGTAGGCCCAGCAGAGCTTAGAGCTTTGAGCTTAGAGCTTGGAGCCCGCACTTCATTGCCCCTTTTAGGATGACGACATGACCTCGATAGACCCTGCGGGCTCAAAGCTCCAAGCTCAAAGCTCCAAGCTGCCGGCCGGCACGGCCGGCTACGACCTCATCATCATCGGCGCCGGACCCGGCGGGTATGTCTGCGCGATCCGCGCGGCGCAGCTCGGCAAGAAGGTCGCCATCGTCGAGAAGCGCAGCGACGGGGCCAAGACCCGCCTTGGCGGCACCTGCCTCAATGTCGGGTGCATCCCGTCCAAGGCGTTGCTCGATACCTCCGAGAAGTTCTACGAGGCGAAGAAGCACTTCGCCGAGCACGGCATCGCCGTGACCCCGAGCATCGACATCGCGCAGATGCTCAAGCGCAAGCAGGGTGTGGTCGATACCCTGGTCGGCGGCATCGCCGGACTGATGCGCAAGCACAAGATCGAGGTGCTGTCGGGCAGCGGTGAACTGCTCGCGCCCGGCAAGGTGCGGGTCACCGCTGCCGACGGAGCGAAGACCGAACACGAGGCGCAGCACGTCGTGCTGGCGATGGGCTCGGTGCCGATCGAACTGCCCTTCCTGAAGTTCGACGGTGAACGCATCGTCTCCAGCGACCACGCCATCTCCTTCCCCAGCGTGCCCAAGCGCCTCGTCGTGGTCGGCGGTGGCGTCATCGGCTTGGAACTGGGCAGCGTGTGGAGCCGCCTGGGCAGCCAGGTGACCGTGGTCGAGGCCCTGCCGCAACTCTGCCCCTTCCTCGACGGCGATGTCGCCAAGGCGCTGCAGAAGACCCTGGAAAAGCAGGGCTTGCAGTTCGTCTTCGAAGCCAAGGTCACCGGCGCGGCTCGTCAGGGCGATGAGGTAGTGCTGAGCGGCACGGCCAAGGACGGCTCGGCGCTGAGCTGGACCGCCGACCGCGTGCTGGTCGCGGTCGGCCGCCGCCCCTGCATCGAGGCCGCCGGCCTGGAGACGGCGGGCGTGAAGCTGACCGAACGCAAGCGCGTGCAGGTCGATGGCCACCTGCGCACCAACCTGCCCGGAGTGTGGGCGATCGGCGATCTGATCGATGGCCCGATGCTGGCGCACAAGGCCGAGGAGGACGGCGTGGCGGTGGCCGAGATGATCGCCGGCCAGCATGGCCATGTCGATTATGCGCTGGTGCCCAACGTCGTGTACACCGAGCCCGAGGTCGCCTCGGTCGGCCTGACCGAAGCCGAGTGCCAGAAGCGCAATCTCAGCGTGCGGGTCGGCAAGTTCCCCTTCCTCGCCAACGGCCGGGCACGTGCCGCCGCCGCCACCGACGGTTTCGTCAAGATCATCGCCGACGCCAAGACCGACCGCGTGCTCGGCGCCGCCATCGTCGGTCAACGCGCCGCCGACCTGATCGCCTCGATCGCCGCCCACATGGTCTATGGCGGCTCGAGCGAGGACATCGCCCGCACCTGCATGGCGCATCCGACGCATGGCGAGGCGGTGAAGGAAGCCGCCCTCGACTGCCTGGGGCGCGTCATCCACGCGTAATCCTTGATCCCCCGTTCGATGTTCGACGTTCGACGTTCGGCGTTTGAGACAGTGAAGTTACATGGATGTCCTCTGCGGAACACCGAACGTCGAACGCCGAACGTCGAACCCAAATGGGGCAATCTAGGGTAATCGTTACCGCTTGACCCCACCCTTGGCCTGCGGCAGCGCGGTCAGCGGGTTGTCCGGCCAGCTGTGCTTGGGGTAGCGGCCGCGCAGGTCCTTGCGCACCTGCGGATAGGTGCGCTCCCAGAAGCCGGCGAGGTCGTCGGTGACCTGCTCGGGCCGGTAGTTGGGGCCAAGCAGGTGCAGCAGCACGCGCAGCCGGCCGCCAGCGACAGTCGGCGTCTCGGCCAGGCCGAACAGTTCCTGCAGGCGCACCGCGAGGATCGGCGCGCGGCCCGGCTCGCCGTAATCCAGGGCGATGCGCGAACCGCTCGGCACGTCAAGACGGTCGGGGGCGAGCTGTTCCAGCGCCAGGGCGCCGGGACGGCCGAGGTGGCCGAGCAGCCAGTCGTGCCACGGCTTGGCCTCCAGATCAGCGCGGCTGCGGCAGCCGTCGCAGGCGTCGCGCAGCAACTGCGCGAGGTCGGGCAGGGCCGGGGCGAGGTCGGGGACGGCGGCAGCCAGCCAGCGCAGGCGGTCGATCAGCCGCGCGGCGGCCTGGTCGTGGCGGATCACGGCCTCGGCCTCGGGCGCGAGCTTCTCGGCGAGCAGCGCACTGATCGCGGCGGCATCGGCCTGCGCGCCTGGCGTGGCCTTGAGTAGCAGGTCGTCCCACCACAGTCCGGCAGTGCTTTCGACCTTGCCGCGGCTGGAGTCCCAGGTCAGGCGGTCGCGACGCTGCAGGCGGCCGGGATAGACCGCCTCCAGATCGCTGTCATCAACCTCGACCGCCAGGCGCACCGCGATCTGCGCTCGGCCGGGGGCCGAGATCCCCTGCACGCCCAGGGCGAGGAACCACGGCGCACGCGGGTGGCCTTTCTGCGCACGCAGCGCCGAGCCCGAATCCAGTTCGACGCCGATGCCACCCGCCATCGCGGCGCGGTCGCTGTCCGGCGCGGCGCGCACGCACAGGCGGTCGGGCCAGGCCGACAGGCACAGGCGCGCGACATCCTCGTGGTGCGCGGGCGGCTCGTCGCCGCGCGCCCCACCCGCCAGGCGCAGCAGGTCGCGTTCGACCTGGCGCGCTTCGTGCACCGCGCCGACATCGACACCGGGATCGCGCGGGGCGCGCTCCAGCAGGTCGAGGCGGTCGATCAGGTCGCTGGGCGCGGGATCGGCGGGTGGATCATCGCGGCGCGGCGGGCGGCGCAGATCGCGACCCGCCAGCACGGCGGCAATGCGCGCACCCAGGCGCGGACGGCCAGCCTCGGCGGCGGCAAGCAGCAGGCGGCCGACCCGCGGATGCACCGGCAGGCGGCCGAGGCGCTCACCCAGCGCGGTGAGGCCGGCGTAAGGCGCGTGGCTGGCGCCAAGCGCGGCGAGCAGGTTCTCGCCGGCGGCCAGGCGGCGCGGCTGCGGCGCTTCGAACCACGGGAAGCCGCGCGGGTCGGCGCCGTGCAGGCGCTTGAGGGTCAGCAGGAAGGGCGCCAGGTCGGCGCGTTCGATTTCGGGCTCGGTGCGCTCGGCCATGCGCGCCTGGGTGAGCGGCGACCACAGACGCACGCAGCGGCCGGGCGCGGTGCGGCCGGCGCGGCCGGCACGCTGGTCGGCGGCGGCGCGCGAGCACGCCTCCAGCGTCAACTCGTCGAGTCCGCGGCTTGGGTCGAAGCGGTTGATGCGCTGCAGGCCAGCATCGATCACCGTGCGCACGCCAGGAATGGTCAACGAAGTCTCGGCGACGTTGGTCGCCAGCACCACCTTGCGGCGGTCGGCGGGACGCAGCGCGGCGTCCTGCTCATCGGGCGGCAGGGCGCCGTGCAGCGGCAGGATGGCGAGATCGTCGCGCCCGCCCAGAGCAGCAGCGCAGCTGCGGATCTCGCCGGCACCAGGCAGGAACACCAGGAGGTCGCCAGCCGCCTCGCGCGCCGCTTCGCGGGTGACGCATTCGGCGACGCGCTCGGCCAGGCTACGCACATCCCCGCTGCGCCCCTCGGCCAGTTCGACCGGATAGCGCGGCGCGGCGATCTGCATGACCGCAGCCTGGCCCAGGAAAGAGGCTATCGGCGCCGGATCCATGGTCGCGCTCATCACGCACAGGCGCAGGTCGGGGCGCAGCTCGCGGCGCAGCTGGGCGCACCACGCCAGCGCCAGGTCGGCGTGCAGGCTGCGCTCGTGGAACTCGTCGAGGATGACGCAATCCACCCCCTCCAGCAGCGGATCGTCGGCCAGACGGCGGGTCAGCAGGCCCTCGGTGATCACCCATAGGCGGGTATCGCGGGAGCCGACCCGCTCGTGGCGCACGGCGTAGCCGACCTCGCCGCCCAGACGCCAACCGCGCTCCTGCGCGATGCGCGTCGCCAGGCTGCGCGCCGCGATGCGGCGCGGCTGCAGCAGCAGGACTTCGCCGCGCGCCTGCTCGGCGATGGCGGGCGGCAGACGCGTGCTCTTGCCGGCGCCAGGATCGGCGGTGAGGACCAGCGCGCCGTCGCCGGCGAGGGCCGCCAGCGCCCCGGGAATGTGCGGGTCGATTGGGAGCGGGATCATGCCGAAGCCGGCGCTACGGCTTCTTCTTCGCCAAGTCGGCGTCGAGCGCGGCGAGGAAGGCGCTGAACTTGGCCTTGTTCTCGTCGTTGAGCGAGGCGAGGTTCTGGTGCGCCTGGCGCACCAGATCGGTGCGCGTCTTCTGATCGACCGCCTGATCGCCGTTGATGTCGTGATACTCGGCGGTCGGCACATCGGCCTCGGCCACCACCGTCACCACCTCGTCCACGCCCAGCTGCTTGAGCAGGCGCAGGCACAGTTCGTTGGGTTTGACCACCGCCAGGCGACCGCCGGCATCGCTGAAGGCCTGGCTGTTGCCGACTAGCAGCCCCATGAAGGTCGAGTCCATGCCCGCGCAGCCCGACAGGTCGATATAGGCGCTGCGTGTGCCTTCCGAGCGTACCTGGGCGAGGAATTTATGCAGCAGCGGGGCGCTCTTCATGTTCGCCAGCCCCTCGACCCGCACATAGATCATGGTGGCGGAGCGGGCGATGCGGTAGCGCGTCGGCGTCCCGCCGGCGGTGGGCTTGCGGACGATGCGGCCGGTTTCGCTCATGCGCGGGCCTCGGCGAGCAGCGCCTTGGCCTGGGCGGTGGCGGGGGCGCCGCCGCCCAGCATCTCGGCCAGCTCGGCCAGACGCGCCGGCCCCTGCAGGGCCGCGACCTCAACCGTGGTGCGGTCGGTGCCCTGGCGTTTGCGCACCACGTAGTGGGCCGATGCGGCGGCGGCGACCTGCGGCGTATGCGTCACGGCGAGAACGCTACGGGCCGAGGCGAGCCGGGCAAGTTTGCTGCCGATGAAGGTACCCAGCCGGCCGCCGACCCCGGCATCAACCTCGTCGAAGACCACCAGGGGGGTGCCGCTGCGCGCCGCCAGGGCGGTGGCCAAGGCGAGCAGCAGGCGCGAGGTCTCGCCACCCGAGGCGACCGCGGCAAGCGGACCGCCCGGCATGCCGGGATTGGTCCGCACATGCATCTCCATGGCGGTGCTGCCCAGGACGCTGGGCTGGGAGCCGGCCGCCTCGTGCAGTTCGACCTTGGCCTTGGGCATGCCGAGGTCGGCGAGGTGGCGGTGGATGTCCTTGGCGAGCGGGACGAAGGCGCGGCGGCGGGCTTCGCCCAGCGCCGCGCCGAGCCGGTCGCGCTCGGCCTGCGCCGCCGCCAGCTCGGCGGCCACGGCGGCACGGCGCCCATCCAGGCCATCGAGTTCGGCGATGCGCGTGTCGATGGCGGCGAGGGCGGCGAAGAGGGCGTTTTCGTCGCCACCGTGCTTGCGCATCAGTTCGTGGTAGGCGTCGAGGCGGGCTTCGACGGTGGCCAGTTCGCCGGGATCGCCATGCAGCGATTCGGCCGCCCCAGCGCAGGTCGCCGCCGCACCCTGCAGCAGTTCGACCGCGTTGGCGAGTTGACCGGCCGCTTCGCGCAGCGCGGCGCTGGGCGCATCGGCGAGCCGCCGTGCCAGCCGCCCGACCACGCGGGCCGCCGAGCGGTCGTCATCGGTCAGGGCTGCGCCGGCCTCTTCGCACAAGCCACGCCAGCTTTCGGCCTCGGACAGCAGACGATGACGCGCTTCGAGTTCGGGGAACTCGCCGGCCTTGGGTGCCAGGGCGTCGAACTCACGGCGCTGGAAGCGCAGGAATTCCAGTTCGCGCAGGCTGCCACGATCGCCTTCCGCGAGGCGCGTGGTCTCGCCCTGCAGGTCAAGGACGCGGCGGTGCGCGGCGGCGTAGCCTTCGGCCTGCGCGGTCAGGCCACCGTGCGCGTCGATCGCAGCCAACTGCTCGGCCGGCTCGGCCAGGCGGCGGGCGCGGTCCTGGGCATGGATCTCGATCAACTGGCCGGCCGCGGCGCGCAGCGCGGTGACCGTCACCGGGGTGTCGTTGATCCACGCCTGACCGCGGCCGTCGTTGCGGATGCGCCGGCGCAGGATGAAGCAGCCGTCGCTGGCAGCGATGCCGCAGGCCTGCTGCACCAGGGCGGCGCGCGCCGTTTCGACCGCGAAATCAGCAGTGATTTCGCAGGCCTCGCCACGCGGCCCGACCAGTTCAGCCGAAGCGCGGCCACCCGCGACGAGATCAAGGGCGTCGAGCAGCAGGGACTTGCCGGCCCCGGTCTCGCCGGTGATCGCGGTCAGGCCTTCGCCCGGCGACAAGGCGGCGCGTTCGACGATGACGAGGTTGGTGACGAGGAGTTCGCGGAGCATGACGGAAGCACCCCGATGCGGGGCATCGGGGTGGATCGTGGAAACAGGTTGGCGGGTGCCAGTCCCGACCGGCCGGCCTTCAGGGGGCGGCGGGGGCGGGAGCCGGTTCCGGAGCGGCAGGAGCTGGTTCCGGAGCGGCCGGGGCCGGTTCCGGAGCAGCGGGAGCCGGGGCGGGGACCTCGGCCTTGGCTTTCGCGTCGGCTTCAGCTTGGGCTGCGGCCATGGCAACGGCAGCGGCTTCGGCATCCGCAGCGGCCTTGACCTTCGCCTCAGCATCGGCGGCGGCTTTCGCTTCGGCATCAGCCTTGGCCTTCGCCTCGGCGTCGGCGGCAGCTTTCGCTGCAGCGGCGGCCTCGGCTAGGGCCTTGGCCTCGGCGGCCTCTGCATCCACGATCACCTGCAGGGCCGCCTTGGCCCCGGCATGGTTCGCGTCGATGGCCAGGGCGGCGGCATAGCGGGCCTTGGCATCTTCGCGGGTCGGGACGGCCTTGCCGGCCGGCAGGGTCAACTCGACCTTGGCCGCACCGGCGGCCTCCAGGACCTGGCCGGCGACGACGTGGGCCTCGGCGTCCTGGGCAGCGAGGCGCAGGGTGATCTCGCACTCGCGCAGGGCGATCGGCAGATCTGCGGTGTTGCCCTTCTTGCCACGGTTCAGATAGGCGACGGCGATGGCGCGGTGGACGCGGGCATCCTTCGGGGTCAGGTCGATGGCGCGCTTCAGCGCCTCGATCGCCTCGTCGTGGCGACCCTGCTGGTCGAGGATGCGGCCAAGCGCGAGGCGCACGGCGGCATCATCCGGACGCATGCGCACGGCCCGGTCGCACTGCACGCGGGCTTCGTCGAAGCGGCCCAGCCCGGCGAGGCTGACGCCCAGTACGGCGTAGGCTTCGGACAGGGTCGGATCGATGGCGACCGCCTTCTGGGCCTCGGCGACGGCTTCGGTGTGCTTCGCGGCATCGGCCCCGGCAGTCTCGCTGATGCAGCGGGCAAGGGCGGCATGCAGACCACCGCGTACCGCGGCGCTGACCAGCGCATCGGCGTCAGCGGCGGCAACCGCAGGACGCAGCATCTCGGCCGCGGCATCCCAGCGTCCGGCGGCCATCGCTGAGCGGGCGCGCAGTTCGCCGGCGGTGATGCGGGCCGGGGCGGGCAGGTCGGTGGCCAGGGCGGCGGCGAAGTGCTCTTCGGCAAGGTCGCGGGCCTCTTGGTTGGCGAAGACGATCGCCTGTTCGAGCTGGGCAATGGCGGCATCGCTATAGGCGCCGCGACCAGGCAGCATGCGCACCGACTTGACCTCGATCCACGGCTGGCCGTCGAGCAGGGCTGTGATGCGGCCCTCGATCTCGACCAGCTGATAGCGGGGGATACGGGCGGGCTGATCGGCGCCGGGCAGGTCCTTGCCCATGAACAGCGAGGCGAGGGGCTTGGCGCGGGCCGAAGGCTCCCACAGGGCGGCGCGCTCGTCCCACACCGCGAAGTTGATGTAGCGCTCGGGGTGGAAGTGGCTGCGCTGGGAGTCGAAGACGTTGGTGACCCCGATCCAGATCGCAGCGAACCGCACGGTCGCGGACTGGTAGGATTGGGGCGCTGCAGTGATCTGCGACAGCGTGACGGTCTGCACCTTGCGCGTCTCGACGGCGTTGGCGTTGGCGGCCGGCAGAACCGGAACGCAGCAGGCGAGAGCGATCAGCAGCTTGACTGGACGCACAGAGACTCCTTTGGCGGTCGCGGTGGCGACTCGGACATGGGCCTTATAGGGTGCCTGGCAGGCCCGCTCAAGCACAGCTTTGCGTGCGCTCGGCCACGCCGAGGTCCGGGGCGATGTCGGCCTTGAGCGCGGTCTCGAGCTGGCCGAGGGCCTGGCGGCGGGTCTCGTCGGCCAGGCCGCGCACCGTCACAGTCACGGTTCGGCCGTCGAAGTCCCACAATTCGATGCTTCCGCCATGCACCTGGACCTGGGGCTGGATCTTCTCGCTGACCAGGCGCTGGATGCGCATCAGGGTCGGAATGCGGCCGTTCGGCCCGGCCCGCCTGGCCTCGGGGGGCTTGGCGGCGGCGCCATCCTTTTCCGCCAGCAGGCGTGGAATGTCGGCCCGGCAACTGCCGCAGCCGGTGCCGGCGCCGGTCGCATCGACCACCGCCTGGACCTCGCTCAGGCCCATGACCTGGATCGACTGGCGCACCGTCTCCTCGGGGATGCCGTGGCAGCGACACAGCACCGGGTCGAGTTCCTCGTCGTTCCCCGGCAATTCCCCGCGCAGCACGGCGATCGCCGAGCGCAGGCCTTCGAGCCCCCAGACCTGGGGCGGCAGTTCGTGCGGGTCGAGGCCGCCGAGGTGGGCGCACAGGTCGCTTGGACGCAGGGCCAGGGCCTCGTCGAGGGTGCGGCCGATGGCCAGTTCGGTGACTACCGAGGCGGCCGCGACCTGGTCGGTGGCGTTGAACACCTGGAAGCGCGCGGCGCTGATCCGCTCGGCCTCGACCTTGAGGTAGAAACGCAGGGCGTCGCCGGCGACGATCGAGCCGATATCACCACTGACCGTGGCGTTGAGCAGCTTGCCGAGGTTGCGCGGCTTGCGGTGGTGGTCGTCGAGCTGTTCGGCCGGGGTCATCGGCGGGCACGGTCTGGTCACGCGCCGGCTTGGCAAGGCGTACGCTGCGCAGTCGCTACGCAGGGGAGGGCCGTTCGACGTTCGACGTTCGGCGTTCGGCGTTCGGCGTTCCGCGGGGCGGCACCCATCACGCGTTACACTGTCTCTCAGTGGACTGCTGGCTTGCTGGTAACGTACGTATGTGCTTGTCTCGAAACGGCGAACGCCGAACGTCGAACGCCGAACATCGGCTTCCAGAAGGAAGCCTGCGGGCTACCCTGGTGTCATGCCGTGGCTGCTGCTTCTCTGCCTGCTGACCGCCGCCCTGGCCACGGGCGAGGCGCCACCGGCCGAGATACGGGCCGGCGAAGCCCTGCAGCGCCAGAGCCGCATCCATGCCGCGCTGCGCCGGGGCGACTGGACGGCGGCCGGGAGCGAGGCGATCGGTACCGCCGAGCTGGCCGCGGTGGCGCTGTATGCTGGCTGGCCGGTACCGCCGGGGGCCGCCGACCTCGCCCCCCTGCCGCGCGACCCCGCCGACCTCGGCCGGCCGGAATCGGCCTGGCTGGGAGCCGTCGCCCCGCGCGCGCGTCCGGCGGTGCAACCGACCGTCCCCGCCACCCGCGACCGCGACCGCCCACTAGAGGAAGCCGCGCAGGCCGAACCTCCGCCCGAACCCCCGCCTGATCGCGGGCTGGACGGGTTGAGCCGTGGTTCCGTGACCTGGCAGGTGCTGGAGGATGGTGGACGGATCGAGGCGAGCTGCCGCGATGACGGCGCCCTGCGCTGGTTCACCCGCTGGCAGGCCGAACCGGGGCTGAACGCCCCCGGCCGCGCCATCGCCCTGCACCACGGCCGTCTGCTGATCGGTGAAGGCGACGCCCGGCTGCTCGTGCTGGAGGCGCAGACCGGCAGCGTGCTGCTCGACGTCCGGCCGGCCCGCCTGCCCGTCCTTCCTGGCCGCACCTGGCTGCGCCCTGGTGGCGTGGTGGTGCTGCATCCGCCCGGCCGCGACGACCGGCTCGGCTGGATCGCCGCAGATGGCGGCGAGATCGACGAGCCCCTGCCGCTGCCAGCCCGCTGGCTGCTGAGCCTGCCGGACGGCGAGGTGTGGGTCGTCCTGGCCGACGGCACCGCCCGCGCCGCCAACGCCCCCGGCCAGTGGCGTCCGATCACCCTGCCCGCCGGCCTACTGGCCAGCGACCAGCCGCGCCTGGTCGAAGGCGGCGTCGCCGCCGGGGAAAGCCGCTGGCCCTGGCGCCCCCTAACCCCTAACCCCTAACCCCTAACCCCAATGGCGTTGCGTTAAGGGCACTGACCTTGGAAAGGCGGAAGGCGGAAGGCGGAAGGCGGAAGAAATGCGGATTGGACTGCCGGCCCAG
>JAIFND010000200.1 GCA_020047915.1 bacterium
TGCTGCCGCTGTCGGCCGTGGTCACGCGCGAGTGGCTGCCCGGACCGAACATGGTCACGCGCTTCAACAGCTTCCCCGCCGTGCAGTTCACGGTCGGGACCGGCGCCGGCTACAGCACCGGGCAGACCATGCAGGCGGTCGAGGAGACGATGAAGGAGCTGCCCCCGGGCTTCGCCCTGGCGTGGTCGGGCGCCTCGTTGCAGGAGCGCCAGGCCGGCAGCCAGCTCGCGCCCATCCTGATCATGGGCCTGCTGGTGGTCTTCCTCATCCTCGCGGCGCAGTACGAATCGGTGCGCCTGCCTTTCGCCGTGGTACTGGCGGTGCCGCTCGGCCTATTCGGCGCACTCGCGGCGTGCTGGCTGGTCGGCCTTGACCTCAACATCTACGTGCAGATCGGTCTGCTGGTGCTGGTCGGCCTGGCGTGCAAGAACGCCATCCTCATCGTCGAGTTCGCTGCCGAGCAGTCGCGCGCCGGCAAGAACCCGATCGAGGCCGCCGAGATCGCCGCCAAGCTGCGCTTCCGCCCGATCCTGATGACCTCGCTGGCCTTCATCCTCGGCGTCGTGCCGCTGATCCTGTCGAGCGGGGCCGGCGCCGCCGGCCGCATCTCGATCGGCATCGGCGTGTTCGGCGGCATGCTCGCCGCGACCGTGCTGGCGGTGTTCCTGGTGCCGCTGTTCTACCGGCTGATCGTACGCAAGTGAACCTCTGGTTCCGCCTCCGCTGAGCCGTTAGCACTCAGAAGGCGAAACCGACGGTGAGGTTCAGCGCATAGCGTCGCCCTGAGCCGTCCCCTTCCGCCGGATCGAGGGCGGCATCGAAGCGGATCGGGCCGACCGGCGTACGGTAGCGCAATCCTGCGCCGACCCCGGCCCCCCACGCCTCGCCAAGACTCCACGCCTCGGGATCGACGCAGCCAAGGTCATAGAAGGTCGCGAACTCCAGTTGGCGATGCTCGGCGAAGGGACGCCAACGCAGTTCGAGGTTGGCCACCGCGCTGGTCAGGCCGCCGAGTGGCTCGCCATTGGCGGCGCGCGGGCCGAGTTCGTCCTGGCTGTAGGAGCGCACGGTGTCGGAACCGCCCAGGAACAGACGCTCGCCGATCGGCAGGCTGGTCACCACGCCCGGATCGCGCGTCGTCGCCGCACCGCGTACCGTACCGACCAGCCACGGTGCTGGCGACCAGGCGCCACTCCATTCGGCCCCTGCCTCGGCATAGTCCACGGTCGCCCCGAGTGGGGCGGCACTCCAGCCCAGGCCGATGCGCGCCAGCGTT
The DNA here is from genome assembly GCA_020047915.1 of bacterium. Lineage (GTDB taxonomy): Bacteria > Planctomycetota > UBA11346 > UBA11346 > UBA11346 > UBA11346. The sequence goes on from JAIFND010000200.1 coordinate 1,277, forward strand.
CCGGCGTCGGGGTCGATCACCCGCGGACGGCGCGAATCCCGCCGCAGGTCCAAGCGCACGGTGCTGGTGGTGTACAGCGTCTTGCTGGGTTGCGCCGGATCGATCGCCTCGATGTGGTAATCCTCCTGACGGGCGAAGCGATGTCCGGGACGCACCTCCCAGAAGGCTGGGCCCTGGCCCTCGCGCAGCCTGCGGCTGAACAGCAGGCCGACGGAGGCTTCGCGGTGGGCATACGAGGGTTCCTGGCGTTCGAGATAGGCCGATTCCAGCGTCAGACGACGTCCTGGACCGAAGCTGAACGGATCGGCCAGCGAGGTGTTCGCCTCCCAACCGACGGTGCTGGCCTCGAGGCCGGCGGTGAAGCGCAAGCCACGGCCGAGGATGTGCTCATCGACGTAGGTCACCCCGCCGCGCACCCGCTCGTAGGTGCCATAGCCGACCGCCAGGTCGATATGCTGGGTCGGTTGTTCACGTAGGCGGACCTGCACCTCGTCCGGCACAGAGCCATCGGACAGCGGCAGACCTGCACTGGGCAGCACCTCGGCGCGCCGGAAGAGTCCGGTGCTCAGGAACGCGGTGACGCAGGCATCGATCGCGGCCTGCGACAACGCCTGACCCGGAACCAGGCCTTCAAGTCGCCGGGCGATGAAGCCGGGGGCGCTGCGTCGGCCGCCATCCACCGTCACGCTGCGCACGACATGCACCGGCCCTGGACGCACCGCGAAGCGCATCTCGATCTCACCTGGTGCCGGCCGGCGTTGCGCGACCTCGACCTCGGCCTCGCGGTGGCCGAGATCGAACAGCAGTCCGCGCAGGCGTGCGGCGACGATGCTGGGACTGCGGGGAAGGAGGACGCTGCCCGGCTGATCAAGCAGCGCTTCGAGCCGTTCGCGCATGCCCGGCCAGCGCTCGGCGTCGGCGAGGTCGAGCTGGACCGCGCTCAGGACGAAGCGTGGTCCGGCCTGCAGCGCGACGTGGAGGGCGACCCGCGTACGATCCTCGCTCCATTCCTCGCGCGGCACCTCGACAACGGCATCGAGATGACCGGCGGCGCGCAAGACGCTGCGCAGACGGGTCCGCACCGCGCCACCGGCAGTGCTGGTGAACCAGGCGCCGGAAGCTGCCGCCGCCTCAAGTTCAGCCAGGGGCAGGCCGAGATCACCGGTGAATACCACCTCCGCGATGCGGACGCGTGGACCCGTCGTGATGACGAAGGTCGGTGGCCGCCCGGCCTGCGCCGTCACCGTGGCGGCCGGATAGCCTTCGCGGTCCAACCTGGCGCGCATCGCCTCGCTGGCATCGACCAGGTCGGACGGACGCCCGTCGGGTGCGGCATAGGCCTGCAACGGACGGGCCGCTTCACGCAGCAGTTCGCGGCGTGCGACGGGCTGATCGCCGGTCAGGCGCGCGTTTCCAGCACAACCGGCGAGCAGGATCAGGACGACGTACAGCAGGTTCCTCATGGTTCCTCGCCGCCCCAGTACATGCGCAACAGGATGCCGGCGTTGTACTGGTCGTAACGATCGCGTTCGCCATAGAGCAGCACCCCTGGTGATGATCCTGGCATGGTCAGCTCGACCTCGCTGTCGATGGTGTCGCGACCCTGCGCGGTGACCTCGCGGCCCCATTCGATGGTCACCCGGTCGAAGAGCGAAGGACCGGCGTCGGGATCATCCGGTCCTGCCAGGTTGCGCCAGGTCTCGTGGCCGAGCCAGGTGCCGATCCTCCCGATGGCCGCGCGCTGACCGTGCTCATCCTGCAGTTCGCGCGGGGTACTGCCGGTGGTCAGCAGCAGCATCGCCTCCTGCTCGTCGAGTCCGCTGCCCGAGACCCGCACCACCGGTTCGTCGAGCGGTCCGCTGACCTGCAGCTGCACATCGTAGCGGCGGATGCGCGCCCCGGCGATGGCGTGGATCTGCGGCCGGAAGGGCTCGCCAGGCGGGAACACCAGCTCGCCATGCGTGATCTGCAGGGTGCTGAACGGCAGTGTGACCACACCTGCGCGCACCGCGACCCGGCCACGCGGCTCGGGAGCAGCGCCGGTACCGCCGAGGTGCAGATCGAGATCGCAGGAGCCACGGCCCCAACGTGTCGCCACGCGCACTCCGGCATCGCCGCCCGGATCCGCCTGAAGCGAGCCGATGGTGAGATCGAAGCGCATGCGCGACCACGGTGGATCGGCCAGTTCGAACAGCACCAGCCGGTCCCCGCCACCCGCGCCGCCGACGTTGACTTCCGGGGTGAACAAGGCGCTGACCACGCGCACGTTTCCGGCCAGACGCGGCTCCTCCAGGGTTCCGCCCAGACGCAGCTCGACATCGGCGCGCAGGCGGGCATCGGAGCGCTGCACCAGCAGCAGGTTGCTGCCGCTGCACACGAGGTCGAGCCCGTCACGATCCGCCTTGCCCGTCACGTGCAGGGTCGATCCGCCCAGATCACCGTGCAGATCCACGATACGCAGTGCGCCATCAGCGTAAGCCAGGCGCGCCTGGCCGGCGCTGAAGGTCGGGACATCGGGCGACACCTTGACCTCCAGCCCGGCCAGTCCGAGCTCGCCCTGCAGCCGTGGCTGGCGCAACGAACCGGACAGCAGCAGCCGCCCGGAGACCGTCCCCTGGGCATAGCGCAGCAGGCGCAGCCCCGGCAGTCCGGCCAACGGCAGACCTTCCAGGCGTAGCTCACCATTGAGCACCCCGTCGGGAGCCACCGTGGCCGAGACCTGCAGCACACCACCCGCGCAACGCAGAGGTGGACAGACCAGTCGCCAACCGTCGGCATCCGGCACCGCCTGGACGGTTGCCTCCGGCATCAGGGCAAGCTCGAGCCCATCCCAGACCGCGGACAGGCTGGCCACCTCGATCTGGCCGTCGTGCAACTGCAGCACCAGATCCAGCGGGGCGGCTGGCACATCCGCCCAGGCCAGCGAACGACCCGCCAACTCCAGGCGCAGGTCGCTCTGCCGCCAGCGTTCCGGCTGCAGTTCGGCCAGGCCGGCAACCCTGCCGCGCAGTTCGCCGGCGACCGCATGCTGGCCGGGCAGCTGCGCCAGATCGACGACCACCTCGGCGAGCAGATCCGCGCAGCGCCACGGCGCGCGAAGCAGGTGGGCGCTCGCCTGGACGCGCACGCCTGGAGCAGAGAGCCGCAAGTCGGACAGCCTCCAGCCCTCGGACTGCTGTTCAATCACGGCATCGACGGTCAGATGCCCCATGGCGGCGGGCACCAGGCCGAGCTGCACCAGATTGACGGCCTGCAGGTTGCAGCGAGTACCGCTGGCGCTGCTGGTGGCCTGCCAGGTCCCGCCGGCCAGACGACCGGAGGCGACCAGTTCCTGCACCTCGCGCCCGAGGGTGAGACGCAGGGTGTCGATCCACAACGGAGTGGTGATGCCCGGCACGGCCAATTGCATCGGGGCTTGCAGCCTGAAGGCATCCGGGGCGCTGCGCAGCAGCACGCAGGCGGGGAGTTCCAGGGTGCGACCGGCCAGGGTCAGCCCGGCAACGCTCAGGGCGAGGCGGTCGCTGGTCAGCGCGCACTGCATCCCGGCGAGCCGCGTCTCAGCCTCACCGCTACGTACCACGACCTCGCCGCGCACCTGCAGGTGCGGCAGTTCGGCTGGCAACTGCGCGAACACCGGTGGCCAGGCCGACGGTCCCGGTGACTGGTGGTCCAGCAGGATCTCGGCCTGGAGATCCTCGACCGTCACGCTGCGCAACGCGCCCAGCTCGCCACCCAGCAAGGCAGGATCGTACTGCGCCTGGAGGGAACCGATGGCGACCCGCCAGGCCGGCTCGGCTCCGCCGTCGCTGATCTCCACGCCGGCCAGCCGGGCATTCGTAAGCCAGCCTCCAGAGGCCTGGCGCACCGTCGCCCTGCCGCCGGTCGCATCAGCCAGCATCCCAGCCGTCAGGCTGGCCACCAGCGGACCGAGCAACAGGCTGCGCGCCAGCCAGGCCGTGACGAGCAGCGCACCGAGCCCGACATAGATCCACGGCCGCGCATACCATCGTCGGTCTCGCACGATAGGCCGCAGCTCAGAGACGTTCGGTGATCACGGTCGGGGCGACGGCCGGCTGGAGCGGCACTCCCGCCTCGCGCCTGGGCAGTTGCGACCACCACGCCGCGGCGCGACGCGGCGTCCACGCCTGGCCAGGGGGCAACACCAGGGCCTCGAAAGCCTCGGCCAGGGTCCGTGCATCCGGAGGCCGGCGCGCTGGATCCTTCTGCAAGCAGGCTTCGACCAGGGCTGCGAGTTCGGGAGGAACGGCCGGGTTGCGCTCGACGAGCGGCTGCGGCGCCTCGTTGATGTGCTTGGTCAGCAGTTCGATCGCGCTGTTGCCGGTGAAGGCATCGCTGCCGGTGAGCAGCCAGCATGCGACACAGCCTAGGGCGTAGAGATCGCTGCGGCCATCGAGATCCCGGCCCATCGCCTGCTCGGGAGCCATGGTCGCGGGCGTACCGGTGATCATGCCCGCCGCGGTCAGACGGGCATCATCCGGCGCCTTGCCCAGACGCACCAGGCCGAAGTCGAGCACCTTGACCACATCGACCTCGTCCGAGCGGCGGCAGACGAAGATGTTCTCGGGCTTGATGTCACGATGCACCAGGCCGCGGTCGTGCGCCTCGGCCAGGCTGCCCAAGACGCTGGTCAGGATATGCACGACGCGGCCGGCCGGCAGCGGGCCATGCTTCTCGACCAGGGCGCGCAGGTCCATGCCGTCGAGCAGTTCCATGACATAGAAGAAGGTGCCGTCGGGCGACTGGCCGAAGTCGTACAGCTCGACCGTCGAGCGGGCGCGCAGGCTGGCGGTGATGCGCGCCTCCTGTTCGAAGCGCTTGCGGATCTCGGTGACCTCCTCGGCCGGCATGCCGGCGGTCGCAGCAGGCGAGATCAGCTTGATCGCGGCAGGACGCGACAACATGCGGTGCTCGCCGATCCATACCTGGCCCATGCCGCCCTCGCCGATCATGCGCGTAAGGTTGTAGCTACCCAGTTCGCGCGCCCTGGCCTCTGCCTCGCGCGCGCGGTTGCGCTGCATATTGACCTCGTGCCTGGCCCGGCCGAGGACACGCGCGAAATACACCCCGGCGAGCAGCCCGATGGCAACGGCTGCGGCCGCGGCGATGAAACCCTTGCTGCGCGCACGATCGGCCATGCCGATCAGGGCGTCGCGGCTGGTGATCATCGCTACATACCAGGTCGGACCGCCGGGGATCGGCAGGGCCTGGACCACGCCACCGTACTGGACGCCATCCACCGCGACCCGCACCGGTTGCATCGCGTCGCCGTCGGGCAGCCGGTCCACGGCTGCGAAGAAGGCGCTGGCCACCGGATCGGCGATCGCACTGGCGGTCGGCAGCCCGTCCTTGGGCAGCGCTCCGAGCAGTTCGGGCGGCACGGCGAGCAGTTCACGCTCGCGCGTGAAGATGAGGTTGCTGCCCAGGTCGCCCTGGAGCTGCAGCGCGGCGCCCAGCATCGCCAGATCGATATCGACCGCGACCACGCCGCGCGGCGGCAGGCCGGGGCCGGCGCCAGGCAACTGCCAGGCCAGGGTCACGCCAGGCAGGCCGGTGCGCGAGAAGCGGTAGGGCTCGGTCCATACCACGCCCGGAGCAGCGACCGCGCGCTGATACCACGGCCGCAGGCGGGCGTCGAAGGCGACGTGGTCCTCAGTCTGGATCTGTTTGAGCGATCCGTCGGGCTGCAGCCGGCTGCGCGTACGCACCGCCCCACCCGCCGCCGGACGCGCACTGATAGCCTCCCAGTCACCCTCCTCATACGCCACCCCGACCAGGCCCCCGTCTGGCAGCCCGATATAGATCTGACTGACGCCCGGACGCTTGTCGGCCATGCCGGACAGCACGCCGGCGACCCGGGCGGGATCGGCGAAACCGTGCTCGTGCTCGGCCCAGGCATGCGCCCGCGCCAGCAGCACCGTGGCATGTTCGAGACCGGCGATGCTGCGACTGCGTACCAGGGCAGCATTGTTCTCGACGCGCTGACGGCCCAGGTCCCATATCCCGCCCTGCATAGTGGCGTGGTACAGGCCGACGGCCGCCAGCGCCGCCCCACCGACCAGCAGCGGAATGAGGATCATCAGGCCCAGCGGGGTGGCGATGAAAGGCAGCTTGAGCACAGCTGCGGCACTATCGTTCCGGGTGCCATCCTTGGCTGCGGTCACCAGGAGGTTATGGGGATTCGCGGCGGGCATGTGGATGTCACGGATGATCCGGCAGGCCCTTGGGTTGCAACGAGCGTCGCCACAACCTGGGCGAAGCGGTAGCACCTCCGGCCGACCTCGACTTCCGCTGCGCCCAGACGCCATAATCTCCCGGCATGCCGCCTCGCCTCCGCCTCCTGCTTGGTGGCTGCCTCGTCGCCCTGTTGATCTGCGCCGGATGCTCGGGCGGACGGGCGGAACTCCCGCGCGATGAACTCTACCGGCGTCTGGAACTGGCCGGGAAGGCGAACCTCGACCTCATAAGCGAGATGCAGGGACGGATCGGACGCGCCCTCGCCGCCGATCTGGCGGCTGGCCGGCGGCCGTCGATCGACATCCTGACCTTGTCGGGCGGCGGCGACTGGGGAGCCTACGGGGCAGGCTTCCTGCGTGCGTGGTCGAAGATCCCGGCCGACGATCCCCGGGCCATGCCGGATTTCGATCTGGTCAGCGGCATCAGCACCGGGGCACTGATCGCACCCTACGCCTTCCTCGGCCTCTACGATCGCGTCGATGAACTCTACCGCAGCAGCTCGACCGACTGGGCCCGGGAGCACAAACTCTACGCCCTGGCAAGCGGCACCTCGCTGTACGACATCTCGGTGCTCGAACAACGGATCCAGGAGGAGTCGATTCAGATCCTCGCCCCGGCCCTGCGCGCCAGGACCGACTCCCAGCGTTCGCTGCTGGTGGCGACGTCTGATCTCGACCTGGGCATCCTGCGCTTGTGGGATCTCCAGACCACGGCCGCCGACCCCGAGCGGCTCTACCAGATCCAGCGCGCCGCCATCGCCATCCCCGCGGCCTTTGAACCGGTCATCGTCGATGGGACCTTGCAGGCCGATGCCGGGGTGATGATGCAACTCATCGCCGTCGGCCGGGTCCAAGGCATGATCGATGCACTGGAGGTATGGAACCGCGCCAACCCGGCAACGCCGGCCCGCCTGCGCTACTGGGTGGTGGTCAACAACCGCACCCATGAACCGCCGAGGACGGTGCAGCCGACCTGGCATGGCAGCCTGATGCGCACTTCGAACCTGATGTTGAAGGCTGGGGTCATCGCCCCGTTGAAGAACCTCGCCCTGCGCACCCAGGTGCTGCGCAACCGGGGCATCGAGGCGGAGTTCCGCTGGACGGCGATCCCGCCCGACTTCCCCATCGACGACAGCCTCAGCCCCTTCGATCCGCGCACCACCTGCACGCTCTCCGACCTGGGTCGTCGGATCGCGCTGTCCGAATCCCCGTGGCAGACCCTGGCACCGCTCTACCTCCAGCATGAGGAGGATGCGGGCGATACTTCCGCCGCCCCCTGAGCGGGGTTGTGGATCTGCAGGATCCGGCACGCTGGGGTGATGCCGACGCCTGATGTGAAGGATGCCTCCGCCGTTTCCGGTCGCCGCCCGATCGCCCCGCGCGATCCGGCCCGGATCTGGCCGCGCCTCGGCCCCACCCTGCTCAACGCCGCCATCGGCCAGGCCGATCTGGCCAGCCTGGAACGGGCACAGCGCGCGGTGTGCGCTCCCGGTTCGCCGCTGGCCGTGTGGCAGCCCGGACGAGCCGTGGCGGACTCGCTCAAGCGCGCCAATGCATCGGTCAGCCGTCTGGTCGCACGCGGGGCCCGCGCCGATGCCGCCGCCTGGGAGGAATTCGCCGACGCCTTCCACCTCGAACCGGCCGAGCGTTGGGACGCCCTGCGTGATGCCGCCCTGGCGTGGCTGGCCGAGCGCGGCCTGCGGCCGGGTGGGCGACCGCAGGCCGCACCGACAGCGGTGCAGGCCGCGCCACCGGCCAGCCTGCCGAGCGCCGCGGCCGAAGGCTGGGCCCGCCTGGTGCCACGCCTGATCGAAAGCGGCCGCGACGGACGGGTCGGCGAATCGTTACGCGGCGTGTGCGACCACTATGCGCGCGCCGGATGGGATCCGGGTCCGCTGGCGAGTTGGGTGCCGTCGGCCACGGACTGCGACCTGCTGCTCGCCGCCGAGGCCCTGCGCAAACACCTGTTCTCCAGCCCGCCCAGCCAGCAGACCCTGATCGCCAGCGAGTTCCTCGCCCAGGTGCAGCAGCTTTCGCTGCACGGCCCCCTGCTGATGGCCCTGGCGCAGACCTATCTGGACAGCCACCGCATCGGCGCCGCACCGCGCAACCGTGGCGGTGGGCGGGGCGGCGGTGGAGGCGGCGGCCGGCGTGGCGGACGCGGCGGACGCGGCGGACGCGGCCGGCGGCGCGGCGGCACCGAGGCCATCCTCGTCCCCGCCTCGCCGATCGAGCGCGCCGACTTCGTCCTCACCAGCGACACCATCTCGATCTACATTGATGAGGTCGAGTTGGGCACTGCGCACGGCGCCATCGCCGGCATCGTGTGGAACGGGGCGGAACCGGACCACCGCGCACTGTCGCACATCGGCACGCATCGCCGCTCGCCCGAGCCGCTGCGCGAACTGCTCGGCTGCGCCAAGGCCTTCCCCTTCCTGGTGCCGGTGCGCGGGGCGGCCGGCGCCCCGGCCCGCTACCTACCGATGGTGCGCACCGCGCTGCAACTGCTGCTCGGCTGGCTGCTACCGCTACCCGCACGGCAGACCCGCGTGCTGGTCTATCTCGAACGCTACGGCGAATACGATCCTGGCGACGACCTCACGCCCTATTTCGCCGGTGCCCTCGACGAATCGCGGGTCGATTTCCCCGAGCGCTTCGCCGCCTGGCGCCTCGCCCAGGTCGGCTGGGAAGGCAAGAGCTTCGGCTACATCCCGTGGGGCGATCTGGTTGGCTACTGGTATCTCGCCCGCGTGGTGCGCGGCGAGCGCTTCGGCGGGCACGACTGCACCAAGCTGCCCGGCTACATGCCGGTGGATGGCGACGGCTACCGCCGCATCCGCGCCGCCAGCCGCATCGCTGGCACCCCCGCGGTCGAGGAACTGCTGGATGTCGCGCGCGACCTCGCCGGCACGACGCTCGGCCGACTGGTGCTGCGCTCGGCGGCGACCGCAGTGACCGCCGACTCGACCCTGCAGGAGCGCCTGCTCGACGAACTGGAGCGCCGGCGGCGCGACGGCGATCCGCGCCAGATCCGGCCGCAGGAGTCGGCGGTGCGCAGCCTGATCGGCGAACCTGCCGCCACCGCACCGCTACGGGTGCGACTGCTGGCCCTGGGGCTGGGCCTGGGCGCCGGCGACACCGAACGCGCCGGCCAGGCAGCCGAAGCCTTCGCCGCCGCCCGCGCCCGCGCCCTGCTGCTCGACCGCGAACTCGTCGCGCGCCTCGACCACACGCAGGCCGCCGCTGATGCCGACCGCTTCCTGTTCGCGCCTGTCGTCAGCCGCCTGGAGAAGCTGCGCGCCGATCCGGCCTTCCCCTTCCTGACCCCGGCAGCGCGCGGCCGCCTGCTGGCGCTGCATGGCCGCGTCCTGGCGGTGGCCGGGCGGCCGGAGGAGGCCGAGGAGGCCTTCGCCAGTGCGCTGGCGCTGATCGCCGACGATCCCGGTCTGGGCGAGGCTCCACGCTCGCGCGAGATCGAACGCATCGCCTGCTGGCGGGCGATGAACGCCCTGGACGGTCACCTGTCCACCGCCCCGGCCCTGCTCGCCGCCGCGCTGGGCCATTCGCCCGCCTCCTTCGCGGTCGAACTCGCCACCGCGTCTGGTGAAGCCGCCGAGGCGCTGCGCACCCGCCACCATCTGCTGCTGCGCAGCCTGTGGTTCCACAGCAGCGACGAGGCCGCCGAGGACGCCTACCTCGAGGCTTATGACGCCTGGGGCGAACTGCCCGCGCAGCATCCTGGCCAGCTTGCCGGCGCCTACCGCGCCCTGCTGCTGTGGCGCGACGACGCCGACGAGGAGGCGGTCGCCGAGTCCTTCCGCGAGGCGCTGGCCGGCGCCGGCGAAGAGGGGCGTGGTCCGCTGCAGCGCCTGACCGCGGCCGCGGTGGCGGTAGCAGCGTGGGCATGCATCGCCGAGCCTGAATTCGCCGAGCTTGCCGAACGCGAACTGGCGGCGGTCGAGACGGTCGGCGAAGGCTACGCCGAGGTCGCCCAGGAGCTGCGCGCCGCCCTCGCTGCGATCGACGACCTGGATGACGATCCCGAACCCGAAGCGATGGAGGTGATCGCCGACCGCGCGATCACCGCGCTGCCCGGATCGTGGCATTAGGCCTAGCGGGGCTCCGCCCCAGCCCGAGGCTGATTATGGGCGTCGCCCCGCTAGCTGGCTGTTGCTGCAGGGGCTGCGCCCCCGCACCCGGCAGCGACTTTGCCGACTTTGACTTGGCAGGTCAAAGTCGCTGCCCTCAAGGACTCTAGCGCAATCGCCGCTGGGCAGCTGCCCCAGCCCGTTAGGCTCGCCGCCATGAAGCTGCTCGTCGCCCTGACCTTCCTCGCCCTGCCGCTCGCCGCCGCCGACCTGCCGGCCGGCCCCTACGTCGCACTGTTCACCGCCGGCGAACTCACCGAAACGCGCAACGTCGCATTGACGCGCAGCGGCCACCTGGTGCAGATCACTCCGGAGGACGGCGAACCGGTGATGCACGGCAAGATCGTGACCGGTCCGCTGGGCCAGCGCCTGCTGCTCGCCCGCCATCGCTTCATCGACGAAGGCCTCGAGGTGGATGTCGTGGTTGCGGACATCGGCCAGGATGGCTTCGCCACCGGCTACGCGCACCGTTCGATCAACGGCGAGGCGCGCGAGCGCATCGCCATCGTGCTGCGCACCCGCTGAGGCCGTCATGAATCGGCTAGAGTCCTTGAGGGCAGCGACTTTGACCTGCCAAGTCAAAGTCGGCAAAGTCTCTGCCCTTGAGGACTCGGGGTGCGGGGGCGCAGCCCCTGCAGCAACAGCCAGCTAGCGGGGCGACGCCCATAATCAGCCTCGGGCTGGGGC
>JAIFND010000161.1 GCA_020047915.1 bacterium
AGCGCGCCCGTCTTCCCCAGGGCGCCCGTGCTGGTGGTCAGCACCAGAGGGACACCCAGCGTCTTGGTCTGACCCGCCGGCGCCGTACCCGTGGTGGCGCCATTGCCGTCAAAGATCACCGAGTAGGTGGGATCGGGCGTCCATGCGGCATAGAGCGTGACCGGAGCATCGGTCGTGTAGGACCCGCCAGCGGCATAGGCGGTTCCCAGTCCGTCGGCGGCGGTGTTCCATCCCGCGAAGGTGAAGCCGGTTCTCGCGACCAGGCCGGTATTCGTGTCCAGGATCAGGGTCACGCCCTGCACCTTGAACTGAGGTCCTGGGGCAGTGCCGCTGGTGGCCGCATTGCCGTCATAGGCGACAACGAACTCGGCGGCCGCGATGCGGCTGCCAACACCCATGCCGGGCATGATGCTGGGCGCCAGGAGGCCTCCAGGAGCGAAATTCGCGAACATCGCTCCATCGGCGAAACCAGAAGGACCATTCTCGTCGCCGGCCACGGTGGCGTCGAAGCCCGAGACGGGGATCATGTTAGCGGTTGTTCCCCACTCCGAGCCGGTGCCGGTCACATCGTCCTGCCAATAGAGATAGGCACTGCCGGAGAACATCGCCAGGCCGGCCGACGGTTCGTCGCCTGAGGCGGGCAACCCATCCAGGTCTGCGATGACTCCGAAACCGTCCGGATCCTGCCCGAACCAGTAGGCCCCATCTGTGCCGGTCTGGGCGGCGCGGTCATAGGTCTCGGCATTGAAGGACAGAACGCCCGTGGGCGACTGGCTGAAGGTCTGGCCAGCCATCGTGGAACCCAGGGCATCCAGGTAGGTGGGATTGCCCACACGGTAGGTGACCGAGGTCTCGATGGTGCCGGGGCCGGTCACGCGCCAGGTGCCGATCTGGTAGAGGGTGGTGCCGCCTTCGGCCGCCAGTCGCTGGAAGCGGCCCCAGGTACCGTTGGCGAAGAAGGCGACGATGCGGTACTCGCCGGTGGTGAGGTCGCCGCCCTGGCGGATCCACACGCCGACCGGATCCTGTGGGGCGATCAGATCCGTGACTGGGGTGGCCGTCCAGGTCAGGGTCGTCCCCGCGTCGAGAGAGCGATCATCCTGCACTTCGACCGGCCAGGGCGTACTGGTCTGCCAGTAGAAGATGCGCTTCTGGTTGTTGTAGCTGTTGGTCTCCTGGATTCGCAGACAGCCGGGCAAACCAGAACGCGGCGCCGTCGCCGCCAGGGACATCACCTCATAGGTCAAGGTCTGACCCAGGTGGGCGAGATGGTCCGGGCCCCAGGGATCCGCCGTCCAGGTCATGGCCACGGTCGGATTGAGCGGCACGAGCAGGGCCGGGGTGGCCAGCAGGTCTCCAGGGCCACGGGCCACCACATAGATGCCCTGATCGTCGGTCGCCCGGGCCAGGATCATGTCCAGCGATGCGCCGAGCACCGCATAGCCGGGATTGTCGCGGGCAACGCCAGCCGGCAGGATCCCGATGCCCTGGTTGCTGCCGCTATACGCCAGGGGATTCGCCTGGTGGAGGAATGCACCGACCACCGGAGCCATCGCGGTCTGGTCGTTCCAGATGCGCCAGGGGCCTCCGCCGGAGGTGGTGCTGGTGGCCAGATACGACGGACCGAAGTCGGCACTGGTGGCATCGAATACCGCAGCCTCGCCGGGGCGGGCCGCGCACCATACCAACAGGATCAGAAGCAGATGTCGGGCCATGTGGGATCCGTGGAAACGTCAGGGGGTGGGGAAGCCGGGGTGCCCGCTCAGAGGGGCGGTGGCGGCACCCTGACTCACCCCTCCGGCACTGCCGCCAGAGGATCCGCCAGTTGCTGCGGCAGGACTGATGGTGAGGGCGCCGGTGCCCCGCTCGCCCCCGAGGCCGGGGTTGGCTATCCCGATCTGGTTGGTCGCTGGCGATGCGCTACGGCTGGTGGAACTGACGGCAGCTTTCGAAGCCGCTGCTCCTCCGCCCAGAGCCGCTGGCGGCGCGGCGTCGTCGGTTTCCGACATGGAGGCGGCAGCGACCTGAGCCTCCGCCTGTTCCTCAGCCGTGACCATCCGGGGCGACTGGTCGCGGATCGGATCCTTGTCCCAGCCACCGCCACCGGGGTCAGGTGTCAGGCCCTGACGGCGCAGATCGCCCTGGGCCAGGCGCTCGGGAACCAGTTGCGGCCGAGTCAGAAGGAGATCGACGGGGTCCAGACCAACGAGGCCGACGGTCACCCCCTGACGGCCAGTCAGTTCGACCGTCGCATCGCCGGTCTTGGGTCGGACGCGCACCGAGCCTTCGACCTGGACGACATAATCATGGTCCTTGGCCACCCGCTGGACCAGAAAAATCGTTCCGACGACAGTCACATCGCTGACCAGGCCACGCACCCGCACATGGGCATATGGGCCACGGGCGAGCACATCCACCTGCACGGCACCGGCCTCCAGATCGATGACCAGATCGGTACCCGCATCTACCGGCTCCTCGACCATCGTCAGCGCAGTGCCCGGGGCACAGCTGATGCTGCTGCCCTCGAGGCGGTTGAGCACCAGGCGACCGGGCTTGCCTGGGGCCAGGACGATCCGCTGTCCAAGACCGATGGCCGCACCGGGGCGCACCGGACGCTCGGCCACGGTGGCATTGCCGAGCATCCAGGTCGCCAGCGCATCACCGGCCAAGACCACGGGTTCGAGGCTGGCTCGTTCCGCCACCCAGGTCGCCAGGGCAGCCAGACGCGCGGTGCGGGCCGGATCAGTGGCTTGCGGCCGGGTCGGATCCGACAGGAGACGCCAGGCCCCCTCCTCGCGCACGAGGTACAGGCCGAAGATGTCAGGACGTCCGTTGCGCGGTCGGCTGCCTTCCACCACGACCGCGGCACAGTCGTCGTGCACACGGTGTTCGCGTGGTTTCAGGTCGAAGCGTCCAGCCTGCACGGCGGCGGCCAGACGCGCCAGGCGGGCGCGCGCAGCGTCATCACTTCCGGCAGCAAGGACCAAGCGTTCCGGCGCTCCAGCGGCGAGGGCGGATCGAGCGCTGGCGACGACGGTGGCCGGATCGTCATCCTGGGCCATCAGGACGACCAGGCACATGACAAGGGTGGTTACACGGAACATGGTCATGGATCGGTCACCAATGGAAGGTCGAGCGCGCGCCCACCTGGGTTTGCGTGTAGTCGGCGAGCGCTTGGTTGGAATCGAACCATACTTGGTTGCCGAACAGCCCGACTGACCACCGGGGCGTCGTCCACCAGTCGGCTGTGACGGTGGTCTGGACCACGGCTTCGCGAGCCAGGGATACCTCGGTCGTCGCCCGAGGGGCACGATAGGCGATGGCTTCGTAGCGGACCGACAAGCCCAGATCGAGGCGGCCCAGTTGACTGAAGCAGGACACGCCGGGACGCAGCGCGTAGAAATCATCCGCCGCGACCACCGAACTGCTGTCGGTATAGAGAAGTGAGACCTCCACGCTCGAGGACCAGGCGGTCCCGGGCAAAGCCACAGTCAGCGCCGGGCGCGCCGTCACGCTCCGCGTCGTGTAGTCCGCCTCCCCGCTTGCCGACGGGTCGATGCTGCCGTGGGCCCAGCCGAGGTTGAGCACGGCATAGGCATTCTCGTCCACGCGATAGCCCACATCGCCATGCAGGCGCAGGACCTTGCGATGCTGGCTGTCGTCGGCGTAACCCGCGCCGCCGAGGCCCACAGACCAGTCCAGGACCCGACCGCCCTGGATCAGGGCGGCGTTCACTCCGACCTGGTGCTGATCCTTGTCCCGGCTGTCGTGTTGCACCGCAGCACTGTCCGTGTGCTGCTCACCGTGGTAGCGCGCCAGCCCACCGACCGCCTGCAGACGCACGGCGTAATCGCCCTCGGTCCAACAGGTCCAACGGGCGTCGCCGAACACCGACCAGGCGCTGTCCGCCGTGCCGCCGCCAAGATCCGTGGCTATGCCGTTGGGGTTGCTGTCATAGAAGCCGCTGACCTGGAGCAGCGCGGACCACGGCTTTTCCTCTGTCGCAGCCGGAATGGCGGGCGGTGAGGTCCACCACGCCGGGTCGGCCGGGCCGAGATCCCGCGCCGCCACATCGAAGGTCCAGGCCTCGACCGACGGCGGGGCCGCCGTCACCTGCGTGCGCAGGCCAGGCCGGGACGTAGAGGGACCGGCCAGCTGCGGCCGGCCAGAAGCGGAGGACGGCTCGCCCACGCCACGCTGCGGATCGACGACCACCACGCTCCGGGGGGCCAGGGTCACGCGCTCGGCCACCGCCTGCCAGCCGTTGGCGTTGGCGGGCAGCAGCCCGGTGCCGACGGGGCCATCGAGGGACACCACGGTGTCTCCGGACGTGCTGTCCGCCTCCACCACCACGCCGACGCCAGGCGCGACCACCGTCTCCGAGACGAGGCCGCGCAGACGCACGGCGACGAAGCGCGGAGCGAGGTCGCCACCCACGGCCACAGCCCCGGCGGAGATGGTGACCAGCAGTTCGGCGTTGATCTTCCCGTTACTCTCGATGCGCCGCTCGGTCAGGGTCACGATGCTGCCGGCAGCCAGGGTCAGGTACGCGTTGGCGGTGCCTGGCAGAATGACGCGCACCGGACCATCGGGACCGACGGTGAGAGCCGTGCCCGGGCGCACGCTGACGCCGCGTACGCCCTGCTCTGCGCCGATCGTGCCGGCACCGGCATCCCACACCGCCAGGCCGGGTGCGGCATCGGCCGCCATCAGCGCCAGGATCGGGATGAGGGTCAGCAGGAGGGAACGCATAGTGAAGGTCACGGGGTGGCTTCGACCACCAGGCGGAAGCCGATGGCGGGGGTGAGGACATCAGCGGGCACCCGTTCACGCATGCGGCCGGCGCAGGTTTCGGGGCGGTCATCGCCCCAACTGCCGCCCGCCACGGCACCAGTCAACTCGCCCTCCTCCGCCGCGTCGGCGGCAGGGGCCAACCACTCGCGCACATTGCCGGCCAGGCCAGCGTGGCCGAAGGGGCCGATGTCATAGGTGGCCTGGGCAACCGGCGCAGGCTGGTTGCGGCGAGCCTGGGCGGTAATGGTGAAAGCACCGTCAAACACGCCGCCCCAGGGCCAGATGCGGGACGGATCGCCAGCGGTTGCGGCGTATTCCCACTCGCTGGCGGTCGGCAGGCGGGCTCGCACCCGCGCAGATAACGACACCCAGGTGGCATAGGCCAGGGCGTCATCACGGGTGATGCTCGTGACCGGGGTACCGGCCAAGGCCGCCGGGATGGTCAGATCCGTAGGGGCGCCGGAAGCGGGAACCGGGGTCCACACGCCGACCCGGGCCGAGGTGCGTGGAATCAGCAGCAGTTCAGCGCCCTCGCCGCGCCGCAGGGCCGCCACCTGGTCCAGCACGAGTGTACGGTTGGCCGGGGCGAGGACGAAGGCGAGGTACTGCTCCTGCGTAATCTCGGTGGTGGACAGCCAGAAGCCGCCCTCAGGTCGGGCGACCCAGGCGAAGGCCACCCCGGGAACGGCCGGGGCGCTCCCAGGCCATGGGAGCGTCACGGGCCTGCCGGGACGCAGGTACACGGCGGCCACGGCGCCGTCGGCGGATTGCAGATGGTAGTGTCCGACGGGGAGCGCGGTGTTGCCGGGCACGGCCAGCGTCGCCACAGGATCGCCCAGCGGTGCCAGGCGGGTATCGGCCCCGGGGGCCAGGCGGCGAACCATGAGACGGGTCGCCGGTCCGGCCACGGTCAGGACCACGGGCGCATCAAGGATGGCGGCGCGGGAACCGTCGTCAAAGCGGCGCAGGGCGGCGCGGTTGGTGCGGATGCCGCCTTCATCCTCACGCGCTTCGGCTTCGGCGGCGCGACGCTGGTAGGCATCAGCCAGGAGGGCGGCTGCAGCGGCCCGCAGGGGATGGTCGGTCAGGACAGCCAGACCGTTCCACGCCGCCAGGGCGTGGTTCTCGACGCGGGCGTCAGCGTCGGCCATGGCTTCGGCCGACGAGCGCCGGGCCTGGTGGGCGGCCCACAGCGGGGCCTTCGCCTGCAGCGGGGCGGTCGCCAGGTCGCGGGTCAGACGAACCACGACGGCCTGGGCCTCGGCGTGGGTCTTGGCTGCCTGGGCGCGTTCACCCTCGGCGGCGCGGGCAGACTCCACCGCCTGGCTGGCGGCGGAGATGGCGGCCTGGGCGGCAGCAGCGCGCGTACGGGCTTCGGCAACCTCCTGGCGGAAGGTCGCCAGATCGGCCACGACCTCGGGCAAAGTGCCAGGGGCGGCCCCGTCCTTGGCGGCCAAGGTGAAGGCGGCGGCGGCGGCGGAAATCTCGCGGTCGGTGCCGACGACATCACCAGCCTGGTGGCAGGCACGGGCCCGGACGGTCGCTCTGCGGCCCTCCTCCAAGCGAAGCTGCGCGGCAGCGCGCAGCCCAGCCTGGGCCTTGTCGTCAAGGACCCGGCGCACCGCGCGCAGTTCGCCGTCGATGGCACCATCGCTGGGGGTCAACTGGAAGGCCGCGGCCAGGTCACGCTCGGCATCCTCGAAGCGACCAGCAGCGACGTGGGAGCGGCCGCGCTGGACCAGGGTGCCGGCCTCGGTGACGCGGGCCTTGGCCTGGGCCGTCTCGCGCTCCTGGCGGGCCAGGTCAGTCTGCGTCGCGCGCGCCCGCTCCAAGGTGGCGGCGACAGCGGCATCGCCGGCGACGAGGGCCTTGGCCTGGGTCAGCAGATCCACGGCCTCGTCCACGGCAGGCCGGGCCGGCGTGCCGGCCAGCAAGGTGGTGGCACGGCCGGTCAGATCTTCGGCCTGGCGGCGGTTGCGCAGGTCCGCCCAATGCAGGCCGGCTGCGACGGCGGCCACGACCAGCACGGCGGCCGACGCACCAACGGCCACCAGGACCTTATGGGCGGCGATCCAGGCGGCGGCGCGCTCCAGGCCGCTGCGGCGTCGGGCTGCCACGGCCTTGCCTTCGATGTAGTGGCGGATGTCGGAGGCGAACGCAGCGCAGGTCTGGTAGCGGTCGGCACTGCGGGGTGCCATGGCGCGCGTGACGATGGCTGCCAAGTCGGGGTGGAGGCGGGGTGCGACCTCGGCCAGGGAGGTCGACTTGCCCTGCTTGGCGAGGGCGAGCAGAGCCTGGGCGTCCGCCCCCGTGCGGGGTCGCTGCAGGGCCAGCAGCTCGAACAGCGTGCCGCCGAGCGCGTAGATGTCGCTGCGTCCATCCAGGGCCGTCAGGTCGCCTGTGGCCTGTTCCATCGACATGTAATGCAGGCTGCCCATGACCGTGCCTTGCACGGTTGCGTTCAGGGACTCCTGGCTGCCGGGCAGGTGGATGATGGTCGAGGCGGCTGGGGCCTCTTCGGACCCACCAGCCCCGGACAGGGCCTTGGCTATACCCCAGTCCACCACCAGCACCTCGCCATGGGTGTCGATCATGATGTTATCGGGTTTGATGTCGCGGTGGACCACGCCCTTGCTGTGGGCGAAGCCGAGGCCGTCGAGCACCTTGAGGAAGGTCAGCAGCAACTCGGCTTCGCTCCAGCGGGCGCGCATCGCCGCATCGCCCTCCTTCAACTTCTTCACCACTTGGCCCAGAGACATGCCCTGGATGAACTTCATGGTGAAGAAGACGGTGCCGTCCTCCAGCACCCCCAGATCATGGATGGGGACGATGTTGGGGTGTTCGAGCTGGGCGGTGATGCGGGCTTCCTCGATGAATCGTTCGAGGATGCCGGGGTGGCTGCGGGCAGCGGGCTTGATGATCTTGATCGCGCCACGACGGCCGAAGTCGCTGTCGTCGATCTCCAGCACGGCGCCCATGCCGCCGGCGGCCAGGAAGCGGCGGACCGCGTAGCGACCGTGACTCTCCAGACGCTCGAGGCGGCGGCGCAGGGCCTCCGGCAGGTTGGCGGCGCTACGCGCCGCGATGTCGGGAAAGACCGACAACCGTGATAACTGCAGAGACACATCGAGGGCGCGGTTGTCCTCAGGAAGCTGGTCGTTCAGGCGGGTGCGGAAGCCGACGGTGGCGCGGCCTCCAGCGCCGACCGTGTCGGCCATGGTCGCCAGGCCGTCGGTCGTCCCTGCCTGGGAACCGGCGACCTTGGTCTCGCCCGCGGAGCCCGGCGCCGGCGACGCTGGCGCTGGACCCAGGTAGGTGCCATCGGGAAGGGGAGCCGGCCTGGGAGCTGCTGCGGGGGCGGCCCCGAGGTAGGTTCCGTCCTGGACCGGCGCCGGAGGAACGGCAGGTCCGGGTCCGAGGTAGGTCTCCTGCGTATCGCGTTCGGCCAAGGGTCATTCCTTCGTCAGCAGTACCCGGTTAAGTGGAACTCCGCATCTCCCACCGGTAACGCGAGACCTCTTGAGATTGCCAATCGACGTTCTCCCGTCCAGTGGCTCAGGCACCAACACCTGCACACACACATGGCGGTCAGAAGCAGACGGTAAACCTCGCCAGGTGGCTTGCGCCTCAGACCTTCGGCGGCGGCTGCAGTACCGTTTCGGCGTTCTCGTCAAAACCCGGGGGATACACCATCGGTTTGGGCGGTTGCTGCAGCACCGTTTCGGCGTTCTCGTCAAAGCCCGGGGGATACACCTTTGGCTTGGGCGGCAGCAGCACCGTTTCTGCCTTGTCGTCAACGACCGCAGGGAACTTCTTCGGCTTGGGCGGTGAATCGAGAACCGTCTCGGCAACGCTGTCGGCCAAGGACAACGGAGGCTGCGCCACCGTTATAGCCATATCGTCGATACCCTTCGGCGCGGCTGCTGGAGCTTCCTGTATGACCGTGCCCGCATCGGCATCGACCGCGTACCCCGACCCAGCCGGGCGGATCACCGTGGTGGCATCGGGATCTGCCAGGTAACGCGGCGCGCCCCCTGGCCCAACGCCAGGAGTGGCCGGCCGGCGCAGAGCCGTGGTTACCGGCGCGGCCCGACCGATACCGGAGCCGGTGGGCAGAGGATTGCCTCCCAGGCCACGCCGGCTGCCGATGGTCGCCGGCCAGGGCACCAGGTAGAGCAGGCTGGCGCAGGTGGATTTGACGCACACCGCCACGCCATCAAGCTGGATCAGGCTGTCATTAGCGCAGGTCGGGCAGGCAACGACGCATGCGGCATGGGTCGGACACAAACGGTTGAGACAGAATGTCATGCCGCCCAGGGTCAGCACCGATTGATACTGACAGGAGGGGCACATGCGGCGCGCGATCTTGTGCGTGCGGCAGGCCTGGTTGGCGCAGATGCCGGTGGTCGGGCTGAACGACGATGATTTGCAGTAGCCGCACAGATGCTTCTCTGTGCCACCGGGGCAGCCAGCGTTGCTGCAGGCCCAGATGGCCTGCGACTTCTGGTTCAGGGTGGCACCGCAATCGAAGCACGTGGAATTCATGTGAGGTTGACTATGCGTGTTCCGTGTACGTAGCAAGGTGGCTTACGAGTCACCGCTGGCAGCGGGTTCACCCTTCGGAATCCGCTGTGTCTCTGGAACTTACACAAGCGGTTGATCACCGTAGCCATACGGCAGCAAGGACGCTGGATCCGGCAGGCCTGGATCAGCCGCAACGCCACCAGCCCCAACCGGGGGAGGCCAGGCCCTCAACCCGAACCCCGGCGCCGTCGGCGAAGACCACTCCCCCACCAGCAAGGCGCTGCCACCCACTCGTCGGAGCCGCTGACGGCAGACCGATGACGCAGGGCGCTGCAGAGGCGAGCGGCTCACGGAAGATCAGCAGATGTGCAGCCCCACCGCCCATGGCGAGGAAACCGCAGGTCGAGGCCCCGCCCGGACGCGCCCCCAGCGGCAGGATGGTTCCGCCGTGCAGCCCGTCGCGCTGCTCTTTCCACACCCGCACCAGCGAGGCGACGGCGTCGCGGAAGCCGGGTTCGAGTCCGCTGGCCTCGAACCAGCCGAGCGGATTGGCGACCAGCGTCGTCGCCAGCGGCCAGTCGAGGGGATAGCGGACCGGAGCCAGCGGATCGTCGCCATAACGCGCGCGATTGCGCGCCGGATTGAGGAACTCGACGCGCAGGCGTTGCGGCGGCACCCACCAGGCCAGCTCCCACAGCGTACGCAGGGTTTCGTGCGGCCACCAGCTGGCCCAGTCGGTGTAGCGGTTCTGCACGAAGAGGCAGCCGAGCGGATCGGCGCCGAGGAAGCCGGGACGATCCTCGGCTGTGATGTCGAGGTCCAGCCAGGCGCGGCCGTCACTGCCCCGCCACAGCGCCTCGATGAGTTGGGAGAAGCGCAGTTCGGCAGCACGGTTGTGCAGCTTCAGCGCGTCGAATTTCCAATGCGCGATGCCGTGCTCGGCACCCAGCTGCCGGTGCACCTCGGCATCGCGCTGCCAGTTGGCCAGGTCGCCGGAGCTATCGGGGGCGAACCACAGGCCGAGGTCGATGTTGTGCGCCCGCGCTGCGGCTGCGATCGGGGCGAGGCCGCGCGGCAGGCGCTGGCGATGCACCGTCCAGAAGTCGGGATCCGCGGCCCAGAAGCCCTGCCACACGCCTTGACCGGTATTCGCCACCGAATTGCTGTCGATGCCCTGCTGCCAACCGGCGTCGATCTGCATGGCGTCGGCACCCAGGGCCGCAGCCGCGGCAGCCTCGGCGACCAGGAATGCCTCGCTGATGCGTCCGTCCTTGTTGCGGTCGCCCCAGGTATTGGTGATCAGGCGTCCTTCGCGCCCGGGGACGCGGCGCCGGCGTGCGCGTGACAGCGCATGCAAGGCGGCGGCGCGGCCGTGCGCCCCATCCCCATGCACCACCACCGACCAGGCCCAGCCCTGGCTGGTCCCGCCGCAACCATGACCACGCAGACAGAGTTCACGACGCCAGAGGATGACATCCGGACCGGGGTGCCAGCGTCGCGCATGCGGCGGTGGGGCATGACGCACGAGTACCAGCCCCGCCCCGCCAGTGGTGTCCTCGAGTGCGGCGACCGCCGTGGTCACCGCGATGCGCTCGCTGGGATACGAGCGCCAACGCCGCTCATGCACCGGTGTCCCGCGCACATCGCTCTGATCAAGCAGCTCGACCGCGAGGAGATCGACATGACGCGTGGCCAACGTCAGGCGCTCGCACAGGTCGTGCACCGGCAAGCTGCCGACAGCGGCACCGTCGGTCTCAATGCCGCTGGATCCTTCCGCCTGGCCGGCCTCGCCGCTGGCAGCAGCAGTCGTGCCGAGCAGTTCGAGGCGGCAGGTCAGGGCCGGAGCCTCGTCCGGCAGGGTCAGGTGCAGCCGCCAGCCGCGACCGTCGCCACCGAGCACGGTCAGCGTCCCGCGCTCGGCCGGACCCTCCCATGGCGGAGCCTCGGTGACCGCTGTCCAAGTCGCGGACCAGGGAGGACAGCCGCATCCCGGCGGCGGTGCGATGGCCGGGGCCTCGGATGGACGGATCCACGCGCGGCCGCTGCGCGGATCGCTCAGTTCCAAGGAGTGCAGCACGCCATCACCAAGCCGCCAACGGCGGTGGATACCCTGGGACGAGGCGATCAGGATGATGCCGTCAAAGCTCAGCATGGCATCCTACCCTACCGCACGGATGACGGACGCGAGCGGCGAGGCCCGAGCCCTGGGCGTCAGGGCTTGGCGATGGAAGCCGGTCGAACGCCACGCATGCCGCGGCGGTCGAACTCGTCGAATACCGCGATCAGCCACTGCTTGCCATAGGCCTTCTTGACCGGATCCGAGCTGTCGACCATGCGATGGAAGTAGTAGATGGCGTGCTGCAGCTCGTAGATGTTGAGCAG
>JAIFND010000008.1 GCA_020047915.1 bacterium
AAATCGAAGTCCGAGGGACGTTCGGCCAGGGCGATCATCGCCATGTAGTAGCGCACCTGATCGGCGTCGTAGCCCTTCTCGTCGATCAACTGGTCGCCGGTGAAGAAGTTGCCGCGGCTCTTGCTCATCTTCTCGCCATTGACCAGCAGATGGCAGTTGGCGATGACATCAGTCAGCTGCAGTTCGCCGGCCACCGGCAGGCGCGTGGGATCGGCCTGCGAGCCGACCCACATCGCGCCCTGCATCAGCACATAGAAGAACACGTTGTCCTGGCCGAGGAACTGCACCACGCGGGCGCTGGGGTCGGTCCAGTAGGTCTTCCACTCGCCCGGGTCGCGGCCCTTGGCCGCCAGCGCCGCCATGGTGAAGGGGATCGGCGCGATCAGCGAGTCGGGCCACACGTACAGCGTCTTGCCCGCCAGATCAGGTTCGGTGGGCGGCAGCGGGATGCCCCAGGAGATGTCGCGACTGATCGAGCGGTGCGCCCACTCGTCGGCCAGCGCGCTGTCGATGCCCGCCGCCTGCAGCGCGGCGCGGCCCTGGGCCAGCGCCGGCTTGTCGGCGAACTGCAGCAGCACGCGCTTGCCGGCGGTGTACTTCATCTTGTGGGCCGGCAGCGTCGCCTTGAGATCTTTGTAGGCCGCCTCGTGGGTGTTGGGGAAATGCAGGGCCGGCATCACGCGGTCGAGCGGATCGGCAACCGCGCCGCGCCGCCAGGTCTTCTCCTTGCCCTGCAGCCACACTTTGAGGACATCCGACACCGCCCACATGTCGAGCCACCAGTGCGCCGTCTCGCGCATCTCGGGCGTGGCATCGGACAGGGCGCTGGTCGGACTGATCAGCTCGGTCGGATCATGCTGGTGGCCGCAGCGCTCGCACTCGTCGCTGTAGGCGTCGGTGGCGTTGCACTTCGGATTCGGGCAGGTGCCGCGCACATAGCGGTCGGGCAGGAAGCGGCCGACCTTGGGATCGAACCACTGCTTGCTGCTGCGCTTGCTGAGCAGGCCGTTGCGGTGCAGCCGGGTGAGGATGTCCTGCGACACCGCCACATGGTTGGGGAAGGTTTCGGGCCGCGAGGTGCCGGAGTAGATGTCGAGGCTGATGCCGTAGCGGTCGAGGGTTGCCTTCTGCCTGGCGTGCAGTTCGGCCAGGAACTCGCGCACCGGCTTGCCGGCCTTGGCCGCCGCCAGCTCGGAGGTGCTGCCGTGATCGTCGGTACCGCACACGAACAGGACATTGCCCGGCCCGCACAGCATGCGACACCAGCGCGCGTAGATATCGGCCGGCAGGTGAGCCCCGGCGAGGTGCCCGACATGCAGCGGCCCGTTGGCATAGGGCATGCCGGCGGTCACCACCATACGGCTGGGACGCTTCACCCGCGACAGGATGGTGGCGATGTCAGGAGGTCCGGAGGGCGCTGCGGTCATGGCGTCGGAAGGCTAGAGGCAGGGGACGGCAGCGGAAGCACCCCGGAGGGGCAGGTCATTTGCTGCCGGGCGAACCCCCGAGCTTCCCGAGCTCGGCAGCAGCCGTGGACGCGGCACGGGTGCCGGACCAGGCCTTGGTGAACTGCTGCAGCTTGCCGATGCGGCTCTGCGTTTTCTCGATAGCGAGAATGGTCGCCAGTTCGGTGGCGAGATCACTTTCGAGCAGCCCTTCAGCGCGTAGACGACTGGGGCAAGGTTGCCAGTCCTTCAGGAACTTGACCAGGCCTTTGCCTCGCTTGCCTGCATCCTGGGCAGTGAGCGGCTCCAGAGCCTTGGCAGCAAGGACGTCGTAAGCCTCAGCTGCCTTCCCGGCGCACGAGAAACCGGCCCATATCTCCTGGAACTTCACCAGCTTGGAGGCTGAGGCTCCCGCTGGAGCCGCCTGCATCGCTGCCAATTCCTTGTCACCGCTGGCCTCGGCCAGGGCGCGCGCCTCGGTGGCGCAAGGGAAGCCGGCAGTGCGGACGGTGAAAGCGCGCTGCTTGTCCGCGCTGGCCGTCGTCAGCTTGGCAAACTCCTCGCGCAGGCCGGCATCCACCGTCGGAACGAGAGTTGCCAGACGCAGCTTCGCCTCCGTCACAACCTCGGTGGCGATCGGGAATTCGACTGGCAGGCGCATGAGTATGCGGCAAGAGTCATACGGTTTCTTGGACTCCAGAGCCTTTGCCTGGGCAAGCAGCCTAGCCGCCTCGTCACGCAGGGGCTGATCGACGAATTGCAACGCCTTATCGAACCACTCAGCCGAGGGATGGCTATGTCCCAGACCCTGCTGTTCGAAATACTCGACATGCTTGAAACCTTGCGCTTTCATGGCTGTGGAAAGTGCCTTGGTCTCGGGCTTGTTGAAGTCACCATCACCCGTCATCAAGGCGTAGCGGTTGGCCATGGCGAGTTCGCGGATAGGCTTGCCCACCGCCTTTTCTGGTGGCCACACCGGAGGGTTGCAGCCCACCAGGTAGATCGCTCCGCTGAAGACATCGGCGTAGGTTGGAGCTACCATCGAAGCGCATCGGCCGCCGCCGCTCATGCCTGAGGCGTAGATGCGGCGCTGGTCGATACGATAACCCTTGCTCATGTTCCATACCGCGTCCAGCATCAGGCCCCAGCGTGGTATGACATTGCGTTCGTTGGGTACATTGGTGGCGGCGACCCAGATCAGGCGATGCTTGTCGATGACCGACCGATACAGCCCGGCGTGGCCACCCTTGCCGGCGTTGGTATAGACGATCAGGCCATATGCCTCGCTACCGTCGTAGGACGAGGGGACATGGATTTCGAACTCCTCCTGCGCGATATCGTAGACTCCGCCGTCAGATGGCTGCTCCGGCCAGTTGTAGCGCACGCGCATGCGGAGATAATCACTTTCTGGATGACGCTCCGTGAAGGCTGCTGTGTAGGTGCCGGTTCGGGGGGATTCGCCCGCAAGAAGCGACATGAGTGAGAGGAGACCGAGGAATATGGCGCGCATGCCCTTTAGCGTGATAGAAGCCGACGGACAGGCAATCAGGACGACTGTACGGACAGCAGGACACCCTGCCCTCAGGGATGCATTCGTCACACGAAGCGCAGCGACACCTGGCGGGCGTAACGCTCGCGCAGGATGGTAGCCAGGCTGCGCATCAGGTTGCGCCGGATGCCCAGTTCCATCGGCAGGCTGGGATCCTGGTGCGCGCCGTTGACCCGCGTGCCCACCACCATGTCGATCACATCGCTGTCGAGCAGCAGGTCAGCCAAGCGGGTGGCGCCGTTGTCGCGGCCCACCGGCCACGGTGGGCCGGATTCCAGCAGGCGCTGCAGTGCAGCCAAGGTGATCATGCCTTCGGTGACCAGATCGACCCCCTCCAGCTCGCCCATCGGCGGGATCTCGGGGTCGGTGGCGCGCAGGTCGATGTCCACGCTACGACCGAGTTCGCGTCCGATGATCTCGGCCGTGGTGCCGCCGCAGATCGCGATCCGACCCGCCGGTTCGCGGCACAGGTCGGCGATCATCGCATCGCTTTCGGCCTCGTAGGGCGGCCCGGTGATCAGGGTCAGGCGGCGCGGCGTGCGCATGTGCACGACCAGGCAGGTCGTGTCGTCGTGTGGCGAGCCATCATCGACACGTACCGCGGCATCGACCACACCACTGGCGATGGCGCGCGCGCTGAGCCGGGCATCGCGGCCCAGCGCGGCCGTGAGATGTCCCTCAAGGCCCTCGGCGCCCCAGCCGAAGGGCAGGTCGGCCCGGCCCATGCCGGCCTGGGTCACCCCGTCCGAGCACACCACCAGGCGG
This sequence comes from bacterium, assembly GCA_020047915.1. Taxonomy (GTDB): domain Bacteria; phylum Planctomycetota; class UBA11346; order UBA11346; family UBA11346; genus UBA11346. Next base: position 3,760 of record JAIFND010000008.1, read on the forward strand.
TCGCCCTCGGCAAGGCGGATCTCGGCCGCGCGCAGGCTGCGCTCATCGCCGACCTCGATGCGTTCGGCGTCGTAGCTCGCCAGGTTGCGCCCGCGCAGCCACACCGAATGCGGATTGCCATTGTTGAACACCCGCGCCCGGCCGTCGTCCTGCACATCGAGGATGGTGAAGGTCGAATAGCCGATCTGGCGCACCGAGCACACCGGCAGGGTGCGCGCGATCAGCTCGGCGCTACGCCGCACATCGCGGCCAGCGGCGGTGTGGCGCACCGCAATGGTCGCGGTCAGGGTCGAGAGGACGGCGGCCTTGACCCCACTGCCCAGGCCGTCGGCCAGCACCGCGACCAGGCGGCCCTCCTCGGGCAGGCGGCGCACCAGCACGGTGTCGCCGGCCACGCCCTGGCCGCGCTTGGCGCGCTGCGCCCAGTCCGCCTCAAGGAAGAGGTCAGCGGCCGCCATCACCCGGCTCGGGTTCGTAGGCATCGACGATCTGGCTGAGCAGGCCTTCGGTCTCGGCGGCGTTCTCGCCCAGCAGATAGGCGATGCGCTGCACCGTCGCGAGGTGCTTCTCGATCGCTTCCTTGGCGCGCGAGGCGACCTGGGCGCGGCCCATCGCCGGCTCGGTGACATCAGCCAGCACCGCACCGACCACCTGGCCCGGCTCGACGGCGAAGACCGAACCGTGCAGCACGCGGCCACCCAGGCGCACATCGCGTTCGAGGATGTCGCCGTGACCGTCAAGGACATGGCGGAACAAGCGCGAGAATGGCAGCAGGTCGGTGATCGACGCCCCGGCCACGCAGCGTTCGTCGCCGCCCGCCAGCCGGGCGAAGATCGCATTGCATTCGATGAGGCGCATGTCGGCCCCGACCAGCACCGCGGCGGCGGGCATCGCGCTGAGCAGGGCGTTGGCCTTGCGCTGGGCGAGGCGGCGCATCCAGGTGACGCATTGGCTGGGCTCGGCGCGACCGGCGACCAGGGCGCGGGCGAAATCACGGCAGGTGTCGTAGCCGCAGCCGCCGCAGTTGGGCTCGTCCTCGCGCGTGCGCTTGCCGGTGCGCGCCAGGGCGGCGGCCAGGGTGCGCTCGTCGATGGCCTCGGCAGCAGCGGACAGCCCGGGCCACGCCAGGGCGGTCGAGACCTCGGGTGGTAACTCACGGCCGATCGGCTGCGGAGCGGCCAGCACCGCCGCCCGGCGGCGCAGCACGAAGCCGCCCGGGGTCATGCCTGGGCCATTGACGCAACCACCCGGGCAGGCCAGCGTCTCAACGAACATCGCACCGTCCTCGGGCGCAAGCCCGGCCAGGGCGTGGTCCAGCTCGGTGATGCCGCTGCACGCCGCCAGTCCGGTGTCGCCCGGCTGGCCGAGCCGGCGGATGCCGGTCAGCATGCCGCCTTCGACCGGATAGAGGGCGGCATCGCCGGGACCGGGCAGGAAGAATCCTTCAACCTCGGGCAACGTCGCCGGCACAATGCCGGCCTCGTTCCACCAGCGCCGCACATCGGCGAAGGACAGCGCGGCGGCGAGCAAGTCGGGGTGCTCCTCGGACTCGCGTTTCTTGGCCACGCACGGCGAGATCAGCACGACCTGCGCTCCCGGCCGCAACGTCTGCAGCATGCGCGCATGGGTCAGGGCCGGCGAGGCCAGCGGAGTCAGCGCGGGCAACAGGGCCGGACGGTGCTTGCGCACGAAATCGACCGCCGATGGGCAGGCGGTGGACAGCCACAGACGCTGCGGCTGGGCCGAGCGCAGTTCGGCGACCGCGACGCTGACCGCCCGCGCCCCGACCGCGGTCTCGGACACGGCGGTGAAGCCGAGGGCGCGCAGCCCGGCGATCATGCATCCAGGCGTCAGGTCGGGGAACTCGGCCACCCAGCTGGGCGCCAGCGAGGCGATCACCGGGCCCTTGGCGAAAAGTTCCCGCACGTCGGCGAGATCATCGCGGATGCGCTTGGCCTTGGGCGGGCAGGCGACCACGCAGCGCCCGCAGGCGATGCACGCCTCGGGCCGGATCTGGGCATGGCCACCGGCCACGCTGATCGCCTGCACCGGACAGGCGCGCAGGCACTTGTAGCAGTCCTGGCATTCGGCCTCTTCGGTGAAGACGGGCGAGCGGCGGTCCATGGTTGGATCCTAGGGTTCCAAGAACAGAGAAGGAACCCACGCCTGCCGTCCGGCCACCATCATGCGTCGCATGTCTATAGTAGCCACTGATTCAAGCATGGACCGGCAGGGTTGTTTCCAGCAGTTGGCGGAGTGCTGCTTCATGCGGCACCCGGTAGGCCAATCCGTCGATCAGCACTGTCGGTCCGTCTGAACACGCCTTGGAGCATCGTTTGCCGCGCACCTCGGCGACCAGGCTGCGTTCGCGCAGCCAGGCCGCCACGACGGCGGGGTAGGTGGCCCCGCCACGGGCGAAGCACGACGAGCCCAGGCAGATTTCGATGCGGGTCATGCCTGGACCAATGCCTCGTCGATCGCCGCCAGCACCGTCTCGACGGTGGCGGAACTGACGACCCGCTCGCCGACCCGGACATTCGGACCCTCGCCGCAGCGCTCCAGGCAGAAGGTAGCCCGCACATCGACGCGATCGTGCAGGCCGCGCGCCTCGACCGCGGCAACCAGCGCGTGGACCATCGGCTGGCCGCCGCGCAGGTGGCAACTGGTGCCGAGACAGGCCTGGACCAGCAGGCGGTCACGCTGCTCGCCGGTAGTCAGCAGCAGGTCGAGGTCACCCAGGCGGCGACGCGGGTGGTAGTGCGTGTGCAGCAGGTCGTGCGCTTGGTGCGAGTTCGGCTTCTCAAGATGCTCGCGGTACAGTTCGCCGACCGCGGGGTTCTCGGCGCTGTTGCGCATCACTTCGGCGCGATCAGCAGCGAAGATACCGGCTGCGCGGCAGGCCCGCGCGGTGCCGACATGATCGACCGGCTGGCCGGCCCCGCCGACGCAGCCGCCCGGACAGGCCATCACCTCGATGAGATCGGCCTTGACGCGACCGGCCTTCACCTCGGCCAGCAGGCGTTTGGCGTTGGCCAGGCCGCTGACCACGGCGACATGCAGGGTCTGCCCACCGACGTCAACCGAGGCGATACGCGTCCCTTCGGGGCCGCGTACCTCGGTGAACTCGTGGTGCTTCAGCCGTCCATCGCCGAGCACCGCAGCGGCGTAACGCAGCACCGCCTCGGTGACACCGCCGCTGTTGCCGAACAGGATGCCGGCGCCGGTCTTCATGCCGAAGGGCAGATCGGGCTGCTCGGGGGTGACGGTCTTCAGGTCGAGGCCGCTGCCGGCGATCAGGCGGCCGATCTCCTGGGTGGTCAGCACCAGATCGACATCGCGCCGGCCATCCGTGCTGAACTCCGGCCGGGTGGCCTCGAACTTCTTGGCCGTGCACGGCATGACCGAGATGACCGTGAGATCCTTGGGATCGCAACCGTGATGGGCCGGCAGCAGTTTCCGCGCCAAGGCGCCGAACATCTGCTGCGGGCTCTTGCAGGTCGAGAGGTTGGGCAGCAGGTCGGGCTGGAACTTCTCGGCATAGGCCACCCACGACGGGCAGCACGAGGTGAACATCGGCAGCGGCCCGCTGCCCTGCACCCGCTTCACGAACTCGTTGGCCTCCTCGACGATGGTCAGGTCGGCGGTGAAGCCGGTGTCGTACACCGCATCGGCACCAAGACGGCGCAGGGCGGCGCAGAGGATGCCGAAGGCGTCGCCGCCGGCTGGCAGATCCAGGGTTTCGGCCAACGCCACGCGCACCGCCGGGGCGATCTGCACCACCACGGTACGCTGCGGGTCGCCGAAGGCCTCCCACGCCGCCTCGACATCGCTGGCCGGCACCAGGGCGCCGGTCGGGCAGACGCGGCTGCATTGGCCGCAGTGGACGCAGTCAGCATCGCCGAGTCCGCGCCCGAAGGCCGGCTGCACCACGGTGTCGGAACCACGGAAGGCGAAGTCGAGGGCACCGACCCCCTGCACCTCGCTGCACACCCGCACGCAATCACCGCACAGGATGCACTTGCCCATCTCGCGGTGCACCGCCGGACTGCTGCGGTCAGCCGGTTTGGGCGCGGCGGTGCGCTGGAAGCGCACGCGATCGACACCGAGGCGGCGCGACAGGTCTTCCAGCCGGCAGCGTGCGGCCTTGTCGCAGGTGGTGCAGTGGCCGTCGTGGTTGGCGAGCAGCAGTTCCAATGTGGTCTTGCGCAGCTTGCGCAGCTGCGGCGTCGCGGTGCGCACGACCATGCCCGGTTCAGGGGTGATCGAGCACGACGCCTGCACACCGCGTCCTTCGACCTCGACCACGCACAGGCGGCAGGCGCCGTACACGGACAGTTCGGAGTGGTAGCAGAAGGTCGGCAGGTCGATGCCGCTGCGGCGGATCGCCTCCAGCAGGTTGCGGTCCTGCGCGATGGACACCGCGCGGCCGTCGATGGTCAGGGTCTGGGTGGCGGTGGTGGTCATGCTACGGCCTTGAATTTGCAGGAGGTGATGCAGGCGCCGCACGAGATGCATTTCGCATAGTCGATGCGGTGTGCCTGCTTGCGTTCGCCGCTGATCGCACCGACCGGACAGGCCTTGATACATAGGCCGCATCCCTTGCAGATCTCGGCGTCGATCTCGGGCGGGCTCAGCGCCTTACAGGTGCGGGTCGGACAGCGTTTGGCGACGACATGCGCGAGGTACTCGTCCTTGAACAGGCGCATGGTGGACAGCACCGGACTTGGCGCGGTCTTGCCCAGACCGCACAGGCTGGCGATCTGCACCGTCTGTGCGACGTCGGCGAGGCGGGCCAGCGTCCCCTCGTCGGCGCGGCCGCCGACCACCTCATCGAGCATGGCCAGCATCTGGCGCGTGCCTTCGCGACACGGCACGCACTTGCCGCAGCTTTCGGCTGTGGTGAAGGTCATGAAGAAGCGTGCGACATCGACCATGCAGGTCTTGGTGTTCATCACCACCATGCCGCCGGAACCGACCATCGCGCCGACCCCGCGCAGCGAGTCGTAGTCGAGCTTCAGGTCGAGATGCTCGCGGGTCAGGCAGCCGCCCGAGGGGCCGCCGATCTGCACCGCCTTGAAGGCCTCCTCGCCGCATACCTTGCCGTCCATCACCACGCCGCCACCGATGTCGAAGACGATCTGGCGCAGGGTGCAGCCGAACGGCACCTCGATGAGCCCGGTGTTGGCGACATGCCCGGTCAGCGCGAAGGTCTTGGTTCCAGGGCTGCCCTTCGTCCCGCGGGCGCGGAAGGCCTCGACGCCCATGTCGAGGATCAGCGGCACCATCGCCAGCGTCTCGACGTTGTTGATCACGGTCGGTTTGTTCCACAGCCCCTTCTCGGCCGGGAAGGGCGGCTTGGGCTTGGGCATGCCGCGATGACCTTCGATCGAGGCGATCAGCGCGGTCTCCTCGCCGCACACGAAGGCTCCGGCGCCTTCCATGACCGTGATGCGGAAGCCACGGCCAGTGCCGAAGACGTCGTCGCCGAGCAGACCGGCGGCCTCGGCGTCAGCGACCGCGCGCTTCACCCGTTTGACCGCCAGCGGGTATTCGGCGCGCAGATAGACCCAGCCGGCGGTGGCGCCGATCGCCTTGGCTGCGATCATCATGCCTTCCAGCACGCTGTGCGGATTGCCTTCCATGACCGAGCGGTTCATGAAGGCGCCCGGATCGCCCTCGTCGGCGTTGCAGATGATGTATTTGACCGCCGACTGCTGGATGCGGCAGGCCTCCCACTTGCGGCCGGTGGGGAAGCCGCCGCCGCCGCGCCCACGCAGACCGCTGGCGGCGATCAGGTCGCACAGTTCCTTGTCGCCCAGGTCGCGCCAGGCGCGGCGCGCCTGGCGGTAACCGCCGGCGTGACAGTAGGCCTCAAGCGATTCCGGGTCGATGACCCCGCACTGGGCCAGCACGATGCGGCTCTGCTGGCTGTAGAACGGGATCTCGGCCGGTCCACGGCAGGCCTGGCCGCCATTGTCGCGATACAGCAGACGATCGACCGGCTTGCCGCCGACCAGCGTGGTGGCGACGATCTCGGGCACATCAGCCTCGGTCACCTTGCAGTAGAGCAGGTTCTCCGGCAGCACCGTCACCAGCGGTCCCTGCTGGCAGAAGCCCTGGCAGCCGCTGAGGCCGACCTGGATGCCGCGCGCTTCGTCCTCGGCCTTCAGTTCCACCACGATCGGCAGTCCGGCATCGGCGATCTGCCGCACCAGCGCGTCGCGCACCTTGAGCGCACCGGCGGATAGGCAGCCGGTGCCGGCGCACAGCACGATGCGGCGTGTGGTGCGATCCAGGGCCTGGCCATAGCCGATGGCCGCCTGATCGATGTCGTAGGTGGAAGAGCAGGTGCAACTCATGGCTTGGCCTCCTGCGCGACGATGCCTTCAACCAGGCGCACCGCCGATTGCGGGGTCATCTGTCCGTGCACATCCTCGTTGATCAGCACCACCGGGGCGAGGCCGCAGGCGCCGAGGCAGCTGACCGTCTCGACGGTGAACAACTGGTCGTCGGTGGTCTTCTTCGCTTCCGACAGACCCAGGCGCTTGCGCAGCGCATCGAGGATCGGCACTGATTCCTTTACGTGGCAGGCGGTGCCGTCGCACAGTTTGATCACGTACTTGCCCTTGGGAGCGAGGGCGAAATGGGCGTAGAAGGTCGCCACGCCGAAGACCTTGCTGGGCGGCAGGTCGAGCGCCGTCGCGACATAGGCCATCACTTCCTGGGGCAGATAGCGATAAGCCTCCTGCACCTCCTGCAGTATCGGCACCAGGCGCGCGGGATCGCGCTCGTGGTGGTCGAGGATCTCGGTCACGCGCGCGAACTGGGCGCGAGGTGTGGCCGGGGCAGGGGCGCAGGCGGTGCTCATGTGGTCTCCGTTGGTTGCGGCAGGGATGACAGGCGGTGCGAGAGGACGGCGAGCGACTGGGCGAGATCGACGTGCTCGACCACCACCTGGTCGCCCAGTTCGAGACGGACGGGGGCGAAGTTCCAGATCCCCTGCAGCCCGGCCTCGGCCATCAGTCGGCCGGTCGCGGTGGCGTGCTCGGCCGGGACCGCGAGGACGCCGAGGCGCACGTGCATGCGCGCCGTCAGGTTGGCCAGCTTGGCGAGGGGCAGCACCGGCTTGCCACCGACCATGGCGCCGGGGCGCGGGTCGTGGTCGAACACCGCGACGATCGACATGCCGCGCGCGGCGAAGCCCTCGTAGGCGAGCAGGGCCTGGCCCAGGGCGCCGGCCCCGACCAGGAAGGCTTCGCCAGGATTGTCCCAGCCGAGGAAGCCGGCCAGCACATCGCGCAGGTTGTGCAGGTCATAGCCGACCTTGGGGCGACCGGACGCCCCGGCGGCCGCCATATCCTTGCGAACCTGGGTGGGATCGAAGCCGAGGGCATCGGCCAGATGGGTGCAGCTCACCTGGGTGCGGCCTTCGGCCCGCCAGGCCTCCAGCAGACGCAGGTAGAGGGGTAGGCGGCGCAGGCTCGGGACTGAGATCGGGTAGGTCATGGCGGCGATCATGCGCGGTGTTCCGAGATCCTTTTATCGGTATGTTTTTCCTTATATGAGTGTTTGCACAAAGCCCACACCCAAGATCGCCAGGAACCCCGGTATTCTGTAAATGGCGTGCTATGCCATCACGGAATGCATAAGTATACTTTTCCTTATTGATTATTGCCGGGGAAATGCGCATTTCTGGAATATATGGCCACAAGGCGTTGCGGACCGCAGGTCAGGTGGGCTATATCGCACATGCAGAGAAATACTTCTCTGTTCAAGGAGGCCCCGATGCCCCCCGTCGCCAATCCTGCCGTCGCCCCCAGCACGGCCCCCGCAACCGATCTCGATACCCTGATCGCCAGCGTGCGCTCGGCCCAGGAACGCTTCAGCACCTTCTCGCAGGAGCAGGTGGACGAGAT
>JAIFND010000105.1 GCA_020047915.1 bacterium
CGCACGGCAGGCCGCCTTCGCCGCACGCGCTGCGCAGGCTGGACGCACGGTCATCAGCGACGGCCAGCCGGATCTGACCGAACATGACAATCCTGCCCTGGACGCCTGGCTGGCCGGCCTGCCCAAGCCCTGCGGGCTGTTCTGCGGCAACGACCACGTGGCCGCCGAGGTGATGCGCGCCTGCCAGCGCAGCGGCATCGTCGTCCCACGCGAGCTGCTCATCCTGGGCGTCGATGATGAACCGGCCCTGTGCCATCAGGGCCACCCGCCGCTCTCCAGCATCGCCCTACCATGGGACCAGATGGGTCGCGAGGCGGTCCGCCTGCTCGCACTGCGCCTGTCCCGTCCCGCCACCCCGCCGGTGACGCGACTGATCCGCCCGAGCGGCGTGACCGTGCGCGCCAGCACCGACATCCTCGCGGTCGAGGACGAGCTGGTGCGCCGCGCCGTGCGCATCATCCGCGACCGGATCGGCAACGACATCGGCACCAAGGATCTGATCCGCGAATTGCGCTGCTCGCGCACCGTGCTGGAGGAGCGCTTCCGCGCCTGCCTCGGCTGCAGCCCCTTCGCCGAGATCCGCCGCACCCGGCTGGCCGTGGCCCGCCGCCTGCAGGCGCGCGGCGATCTCAGCGTCGGCGAGATCGCGCGCGGGGCCGGCTTCCCCAGTCCGGCCGCCCTGCGCCGCGCCCTGCGCTCGCTCGGCTAGGCCGGCGCAAGATCCGCGCCTGCGCCATACATCTTTCGCCGGTACCGCTCACGCAGGCGTGCATTTATGCTCCACCCCTCGGGAGGAACCATGGCGTCACCGGCCCTGGATCGACTGCGCCTGCTCGGCGGCCACCTGGCCCTGCGCCTGGCGGCCAATCGCGAGGCCCAGCCGATCCGCGCCAATCTGCATCCGCTACCCGAAGGGACCGGCTCCTGCCGCCTGGTGGATGGCGACCGCACCATCGCGGCCAACCTGGAGGCGCGGGATCTTGGCGATGGCGTCGAACTGACCGCCCAGGCCACCCTGATCGACGGGTGGGGCCTTGAAGAACACAGTTTCGGCCTGGACCTATAGTCACCAGGCGACGATCCGCGCCCGCCTGCCTGTCTTCCCGTGCCCCCCTCCCCTTCAGCGGGGTCCTCGGCCTGCCGACCGTCTGCATCCCGGCTGGCGGCGCGGTGGACTGGGAAGTGCCGATCGCGGCCCCACCCGGTAGGTAAGGGCTCGCGCAACAATAACTGACGCGATGGAACACGACGCACGCTCGCCCAGCTTGGAGCTTTGGGCTTCAAGCTTTGAGCCCGCAGGGCGCCTGAGGCGCCAGTTGTTCTTGCGCGAGTCCTAAGTGATCAGGACACCGGAGCAGCGGGGATCGACAGGCGGCGTCCTTCTTTCGCCGCCTGCATCGCCGTCACCACCACCATCATCGAGCGGTAGCCCTCCTGCGCATCGATCAGCGGCCGCTCGCCGGATCGGAGGCAGCGGGTGAAGGCCTCGGTGACACCGCTGGCGGTCTGCTGCTTGTTGGTGGCGATCGCTCCGACCGCATGCGCCTCGCGCGTGCCATCGGCGTAACGGACGACGACCCCGTACCCGGGATCGCCGCCGATGTCCATCACGCCGCGCTCGCCATAGATGATCGTCTGGTTGTCCTCCTCGCCCGAGAAGTTCGTCCAGCTCGCCTCGATCGAACCGAAGATGCCGCCGGTCGTGGAGAGGGTGATGGAGACGGTGTCGTCGACATCGATCAACCGGCCGTCCGCATAGCGTTTGGCGAGCGTGCCGATGCAGCCGCCGACATCCGCGAACTCGACGCCGAGCAGCCAGCGCAGCAGATCGGCCTTGTGCACAGCCATGTCGCCGATGGCACCCATGACCGCTTCCTGGCGGCGGAGGAACCAGCTCTCGCGGCCGTCAACGCTCCAATTATCGGGTCCGCTGTGCTTGAGCGAACTGCGGAAGCCGATGATCCGCCCAAGGACGCCGGCCTCGAGCAGCCGCTTCGCCTTCACGTGCGGCGGCATGAACCGCTGGCTGTGGCCGACCATGCAGAGCTTGCCGCTGGCGCGCTCCGCCTCGAGGATGGCCCGCCCCTCAGCCTCGCTCGTCGCCATCGGCTTCTCGACCAGCACATGGCGTCCGGAGCGCAGCGCATCGACGCTCATCTGGGAATGGAGGTAGTTCGGGGTCGCAATGACCACCGCGTCGCACTCGGCCTCACGCAGCATCTGCCGGTAGTCGGTGAAGACCCTGGCGCCGAACCGCGCGCCGACCTCGCTGGCCCGCGCCTGGTTGCAGTCGCAGACAGCGGTGATCTGCGCATCGGGGTGAGCAGAAACCTCTGGCATGTGGCGTCGTTGGTTGATGGCTCCGCAGCCGATGAATCCATAGCGTATGCGCAGGTGGGGGTCGGGGAGGCTGAGAGGTTTGCTGGACATGGTGATGGCAGCATACGTCCGCCACGCCCCGGCCCGCCAGTGGGCAATCCCGGCTGTGATTCCGTTTTCCGGTCGTAGCGTCCGACCATGGCCATCGAGCTGATCGTCGGCTTCCGCCATCTGGTCGCGATCTTCCGCCGCGAGCCCGGCTGCACACCACGCCAACTGCGGGCTGGGCGGAGGTCGAGCCTCTCTTCACCAGGACGCCGGTGTTCCCCCGCACCGTCTCCGTCGCGCCCGCGGTGTGATCGACCAAGCCCGAGCCGAGCTGGCGGTGCAGAGGCTGCGTGAACGCGGTATGGCTGCCGACGAAGTCGGGGCTCCAACGCCTTCGCACCTCTGTGCCTCCTGTAGCACTAAGAACCGATATCTCCGGTTCGTCCGGAGATATCGGCGAGGAGTGCGTGGGGTGCGGGGCGAAGCCCTGCAGCAACGACTGAACAGCCCGGCGTAGCCGAAAATGAACCTTTTGGTTCCGGCTATGCCGGGCTGTGAATTCGCATGCGCTTTCTCTGGTGAACCTAAACGCAGCATTTCACACAGAGAACCAGAGCCACCAGAGGTCAAGACAAGGATTTGCGCGATTTCTTGGGTTCACCCGGACGGTGCTCACTCTGGTGCTCTGTGTGACCGCTATCGCCGGGTTTAGGGTGAATCGAATCGCTGGACTCAGGGTTACGCCGAGGGTGCCATCGACCCTGGGGCCGCGCGCGGCCCAGCCCACCCGCTCAGGCTGGGCGAGGAGCGAATTCCGACAGCACGCGCTGCAACTGCTCGCGGCCAAGCGGCTTGGTCAGCACGCGTGTCACCCCGCTGGCATGCCAGGCGGTCAGCGCCTCTGACGTGGCGGCGCCGGTCAGCGCGATCACGGGCAGTTCCGGGCGTTGCTCCAGCAGGTGGGCCGCCAGCTGCCAGCCGGAGAGACCTGGCATGTTGCCATCGAGCATGGCGACATCGACCTCGTCCTGGTGGTCTGCAAACCAGGCTCCAACCACGTTGGAATCGTGAAAGAGTGCGACCTGGCAGCCGCAGGCCTCCAGCAGTCGCCGTATCACCTGTCCGATCTGCTCCTCGTCATCGACCAGCAGGATGCGCAGGCCAGCAACGGGACGACGCAGCGGCGCCCGCTCGGTCGGCTGGTCGGCCGCCACCGGTAGCCAGATGCGAAACCGCGTCCCCTTCCCGACCGTGCTTTCGACCCGGATCGCACCCTTCGAGCGCGTGACCACGCCGTGCACCACCGCCAGTCCCAGACCGGTGCCTTTGCCGACATCCTTCGTCGTGAAGAACGGGTCGAAGATGCGCTCCAGACGTTCCGCCGGTATGCCGTTGCCGGTGTCGGAGACCTCGATCACGACCTGCTTCCCGGGCGCCAGGCCGAGGACCTTCTGCTCGGCGCCCTCGGCCAGGAGGATGATCCGTGTGGTGATGTCCAGGCGGCCACCCTGGGGCATCGCATCCCGGGCGTTCAGCGCGAGATTGACCACCACCTGCTGCAGTTCCGCCCCATCGATGCCCGCCCGGCCGACCTGGGCCTCCAGGCTGGTGAAGACTGCGATGCGGCGATCGATCGAATGTTCGAGCAGAGCCACCACCTCGCGCAGCACCTCGTTCACCGCGCAACTGCCCGAGGCGCCGGCATGGCCGCGGGCGAAGGACAGCAGGTTGCGCACCGTACCGGCCGCCCGCTGCGCCGCGCCGGAAATGATCCCGACGCTGCCCTGCAGGTCGCTGCGGTCGCCAAGGCGCAGGGCCAGGAGGTCGGCATGGCCGAGGATGGCAGTCAGCACGTTGTTGAAATCATGCGCGATACCGGCCGCCAACTGACCGACCGCGTCCATGCGCTGGCTGCGCCGCATGCGCACCTCGACCTCGCGCTGCGCCTGCTCGGCCAGGCGGCGACGGCGCATCGCGACCAGCAGCCAGGCGATGGTCGCCCCCTGGGCGGCGATGACCAGGGCGGCGACGAGCACGACCTGGCCGTGGCGCTCCCAGAAGCCGGGTTCGCGGCCAACGACCTCGACTCCGGCCGGGACGTCGGCTGGCGTCAGACCGAAACGGGCCAGTTCAGCCGCGGCGACGACGGCCCGGGTCCGGGGCCGCTCGCGGACCGGCAGGCTGTCGGCGTTCGCACCGGCCAACAGACGCTGGGCCAGCTCGCCAGCCTCCCGGCCATGCATCTCCCCGTCCATCAGACTGCCGCCGACGATGCCGTGGCCGAACTGGAAGTCCCAGACCCCGTAGAGCGGCGCCGGGCAGGCGGCCCGGGCGCGACGCACCGCATCCTCGTGCGCCTGCGCGGTTCCGCTGGCGTCGATGTTCCAGTTGAGCTGCAGCACCACATCACGGTCCGGGTCGAGGCCGCGCAGCGCGGTCTCGGTCTCGGAAAAGCTGCCCAGACCGAGGTCCACCACCTGCCGGCCGGCGGCCGCGCCAGGCATCACCGAAGCCAGGGTCGCTCGATTCGCCTGGCCGGTCTCGGTCGCATCGTTGAGGACGACCAGTCGCCGGGAGGATGGATGCAGACGGAAGGCCAGGTCGAGGGTACCACGCAGATCGTAGGCCTCGACCACGCCGGTGGTGTTGGGCGGTCGTGCGCCGGCATCCCAGTGGTTGAGACCGCAGAAGACGATCGGCACCTGCGCGCCCAGTTCGCTGCGATGCCTGAGCGCCATCGCCCAAGCATGGTCATCAACCGCGATGACCACCGCCGGCCGGGCCCGTGCCGCCGTCTCGAGGGCGACCGTCAGCCGGCTGTCGCCATCTTCCGGGGTCGGGAACCGTTTGTGATCGAAGTGGAGGAATACCAGCTCTGCCTGAGCCCCAAGCCCACGCTGGATGCCGGTCGCGACGCTGTCCTCCCACGGCTGGCCGCGGTGGTAGCTGAGCAGGACGAGCACGTTAGGCCGCTCGGCCGCCAGAAGGCAGCCGGCCAACAGTGCAAGCAGTACGATCCTGTCCCACCGCATAGTTATTGAGTATCCGTCATACCTCCGATCCAGGCAATCGGCATTCCGCAGGCGAGGAATCGCTGAGCCTCCCGTTTCCCCGCAGTCCGGAAACCCTAGCGGGGCTCCGCCCCAGCCCGAGGCTGATTATGGGCGTCGCCCCGCTAGCTGGCTGTTGCTGCAGGGGCTGCGCCCCCGCACCCCTTTGACTTGGCAGGTCAAAGTCGCTGCCCCCAAGGACTCTAGAGCGCCCTCCCGACACGGTACGAGGCATGGACTTGCCGCGCTGCCGGCCGACGATGCCGCCGTGCACCACGAACTGACCGTGCCGCGCGAGGCCGCCGGCCAGCGCCTTGACCTCTGGCTGGCCTCGGCCCTGGAAGGCTGCACCCGCTCCCTCGTCCAGCGCCTGATCAAGGAGGGGTTGTGCACCGTGCATCCCGGCACGGCGCGCGCCGGCCGCGCCCTGACCGGCGGCGAGCTGGTGACCCTGGAGGTGCCCGAGGCCGAGCCGATGGAGGCGGTGCCCGAGGACATCCCGCTGACCGTGCTGCACGAGGACGAGCACCTCGTGGTCATCGACAAGCCGGCCGGCATGGTCGTCCACCCGGCGATCGGCCATCTGCGCGGCACACTGGTCAACGCCGTGCTCGGCCGTTGGCCCGACGCCCGCGAGCCGGGCGGCGAGGCGTGGCGACCGGGCGTGGTCCACCGTCTCGATGCCGACACCAGTGGCGTGATCGTCATCGCACGCACCGCCGCCGCCCTCGCCTTCCTGCAGACCGCCTGGGCCGAACGCCGCGTGACCAAGCGCTATCTCGCCCTGGTCGCCGGCATGCCGCGCGCCGACTACCTGTCGTGCGACGGCTGGATCGGCCGCCATCCCAAGGACTTCCGCAAGCGCGCGATACGCCCCGAAGGCGAAGGCGACGCCAAGGAGGCGCGCACCACCTTCGTCGTGCTGCACCGCGCCAACGGCTGGAGCGCGATCGAAGGCCGGCCGGTCACCGGCCGCACGCACCAGATCCGCGTCCATCTGGCGCACCTCGGCCACGCCGTGCTCGCCGACGGCCTCTACGGCCGCAGCCGCACCTGGCCGCTGCATGTCGAGGATGGCCAGGTCGCGCTGCGCCGCCACGCCCTGCACGCCTGGACGCTGAAGATCCCGCATCCGGCCGGCGGCGAGATGACCTTCGAGGCGCCCATCCCGGCCGACCTGGCGCGGCTGCTGCCTCCAGGGATCAGGCCGAAGACGGCTTAGGGTCCGGCTGCCGCTCCAGGGCGAGGAACTGCCCCGGAGCGGCCTGCTCGGGCGCCTGCTCGGCGACGGGCACAGCCGGCTTGGCCTGGCGCAACCGGGCGATGCGCGCCGTCGTCTCGTTGCGGTCGCAGCGGAAGACCGACGTGGTGCGCTTGGGCGCGTCTCCCCCGGCGCTGGGATCGGCCGGCGCTGCCTCTGAGAAGGGCGTCACCACGCCTTCCGGCGCCTGGGACGGCTGCAGGTCGTCCTGCGCCGTCCGCCAGTGCTCCTCGCGCAGGGTGGCCAGCCGGAGGGCGGTCTGGATCTTCTGCCGTTCTGCTTCGGCAAGCGGATCGGCAGCAGGCGGCGGAATCGCGCCGCGCCGGAAGGTCTTGGACGTGGTCTCGCGATAGCGACGGAAATCGCGCATCAGTTCGATATGCGCCTCGTCGAGTTGCTGACGGGCGCTGGGCTGAAGGTCCTCCAGCGGCAGGCCGTCGAGGCGCTCGTCACGGAACCCGCTCTCGGGATGGTAGCTGACCCGCACCTCGATGGCGACCGACGAGCCGAGGCCCAGCCCACCGATCCGCCAGCGCTGCTGATATATGACCACCACCATGCTGCACGGCTGGGCCGTCGGTTCTGCGGCGGATTCATGAGGCGGAAGATTCATGTGCAGTGCAGCGGATCGCTGGATGCAATGCTACTCCGTACCTGGCGATCGGGCAAGCCGCAGGGAGAATGCTGATACCTGTATTCCTTTGTACAGACCCACGGAATTGTCTGGTTACGCGTGCATCACCTGAGGCGTCAGGTGAACTGCTGGCTGGATTCTCTGCTCGCGTCAGCCTTGATTCCACAGTTGGATTCACAAGGAGGAACGAAGGCAACGGAGGCGACACGGTTTGCTGGGGGAACCGTCGGTCACCCAGCAGGTGACCAGCCACACCGGCGGAACTCCTTGATGCGAACTCTGTTGCCTTCGTTCCTCCTTGTGAAAAGAGGTTTTTAAGGTCAGAAGACGGGACAGGAGTCGAAGCTGCCGTCTGCCCGGCCGATGGGGCACCGCCAGCGCCGCTGGTTCATCAGAGGGAAACGCTCATTCCACCGTCAGGGTGGCCAGTCCGGCAGGCGGCACCCCCAGGCGGTGGATCCCTGCCGCGAGTGTGATGCTGCCGCTCGAGCGCAGCCCTCCGCAGGCATCGCGGATCTCCAGGCGCCGCCGCAGCGGCCCGGCGCAGTCGAGAAGGACGCCTTCTTCGCGGCGGACATTGACCACGCTCAGACGCGACGCCTCGTCAGCGGCGAGGCGCAATGGCACCTCCTGGTAGAGGCAGGCCACGCGCTCGTCGCCGAGGCGGGCCGAGGCCTGGCTGAATC
>JAIFND010000081.1 GCA_020047915.1 bacterium
TCACCCGCTCGATCATCGTCATCACCTCGAACGTCGGCGCCTCGGAGATGAGCGAGACGCTGCGCCACAAGACCATCGGCTTCGAGGTCGAGACCGACCACGCGACGCTCAACAAGGACATCAAGGCGAAGGCGATCGACGCGGCCAAAGAGGTCTTCCCCTACGAGTTCCTCAACCGCTTCGACGACATCATCTGCTTCCGCGTGCTGACCCGCGACGACCTGAAGCGCATCCTCGACCTGATGCTGCAGGACATGTACAAGCGGCTGCTCGGCGCGCAGGTGCCGATCATCCTGCACTACAGCACGCCGTTCCTGTCCAAGCTGCTGAAAGAGGGCACCGATCCGCAGTTCGGCGCCCGGCCGATGCGCCGCGCCGTCGAGCACCTGCTGATCGCCCCCCTCGCGCGCCTGATCGCCAGCAACCAGGTGAAGGCCGGCGACGTCATTTCGGTCAAGCTGAAGGACGGCGAGGCGGAGTTCGTGAAAGAAGGAAGGGACGCGAAGACGGCGGGGCTGGTGAAGTAGCTTAGAGCTTAGAGCTTAGAGCTTTGAGTCCGCAGCCCAACACACGGCATGCTGTGGACTCACGGCGTGCGCGTTTATGCCGCGGGCGTACGCGGGCTCAAAGCTCAAAGCTCAAAGCTCAAAGCTACAACGGTTCCTGCTGCCAGCCGTACCATCCGTATGCGTCTGCTCGCCCTCTGCCTCGCCACCGCCTGCTTCGCCGCCGAGGACGTCTATGTCGCGCCGTCGCCTGAACCGACGGCCGAAGAGACGCTGATCCTTGAGTTGATGAACCGCTGCCGCGCCGACCCCAAGGCCGAGGCGCTGCGCATGGCGCCGGCCGGTACCAGCCCGCGCATGCCGTCCGCGACCACCATCGACTTCGACATGTTCCGCGACGAGATGGCGAAGATACCCCCGGCCCAGCCGCTGGTCTTCGATCTGCGCCTGCTCAACGCGGCGCGCAAGCATTCCTGGTACATGATCGCGCATGGCCTCGGCCACGACGAGGATCCCAGCAAGCCACGCTTCACCGGCAAGTCGCCTGGCGACCGCATGAAGGCGGCGGGCTTCCCCGGCGCCGGCGGAGAGAACGCCTTCCGCGACGCCCCTGATCCCTGGGGCAGTCAACTCGGCTTCGTCATCGACTGGGGGCCGGGCGGCCCCGGCGGCATGCAGCCGGAACGCGGTCACCGCCGGAACATCTGCGACCCGAGCTACAAGCTGGTCGGGCCCGGGGCGGTGCCGCACGGCGGCAAGCTGAGCGTCACCCACAACCTCGGTGGCGGCGGCGGACGCTACGCCGGCGGGGTGGTCTTCCTCGACCGCGACCGCGATGCGTTCTACTCGCTCGGCGAGGGACGCGGCGGGGTCGAGGTGAAGGCCGGAACGGCGAAGGCGGCGACCTGGGGCAGCGGCGCCTACGCCATCGAGATCCCGGCCGCGGCCGGCACGCTGACCCTCAGCACCGGTGGCGTCACCATCACCCGCGCCTTCCCGGCCGGCAGCACCAACGTCAAGATCGACTGGATCATCCCGCAGGAGCAGGACCTGGCGGCGGCCGACAAGCTGCTGAAGGCGGTCGATGCGGCCAAGGACCCGGCCTCGCCGGCGGCGCGCAAGGCGCGCGTGGCCCTGCTGATCGGCGGCGAAGGCCTGGCCCTGGACGACGCGCGGGCAGCGCGAGTGAAAGAGCTGACCGCCGACCTCGGCACCGCCCTGACCGCCGACCGCGCCGCAGTGCGCGCCGCGCTGGATGACCCCAAGGCGCTGAAGGCGGCCCTGGCCGAACACGCCAAGCCGTGGAAGGGCACGGCGGCGGCAGCGTGGTTCAGCGAGGCCGAGCTGAGCGTGCGGGCGGCTGCCGCCTACGCCGCGCTGCCCGCCGACTCCACCCCCACCCGGCTGCGCGGCATTGCCAAGGAGCTGCGCGCGATGGCCGACGGCATGGACACGCCCGAGTGGCGCACGCGCGTCGCGGCGCTGGCCCTGCAGGCCGAGGGGCGGACCAAATAGCTTTGAGCTTAGAGCTCAGAGCTTTGAGCCCGCAGGCGACACGCGTCTCGTGGATTCTCGGGCCTCATCTCCAAAACCGTCCGTCGTGGGTTCTCGGACTCTAAGCGCTAAGCTCTAAGCTCTAAGCTCAGAGCTTAGAGCCCACAGGCGACACGCGTCTCGTGAATTCTCGGGCCCTCAATCTCCAAAACCGTCCGTCGTGGGTTCTCGGACTCTAAGCTCTAAGCTCTAAGCCCTAAGCTCCCCGCCGGTCCAACCGGCGGGGATGGGGTCTCCCGGCCCGGCGTCCGACGGGTGGCGGTTGCGCCAACGACGGTGCCACCACACCCACTGCTCGGGAAAGCGGCGCACCAGGCCTTCCTGGTAGGCCATGGTCCAGGCCATGATCGTGCGCGCGTCGGCGGCGCGGTCGCGACCGCGTGGGAAGCGCACGCGCGGACCGCAATGCGCCAGCCAGGTCCAGCGGTAGCCGCCGCGCGCGACCAGCACGCAGTGGCCGGGCTGCACCCAGCCGCCGGCCAGCTGCGCCAGCACCGCCGGGCCGGTCGGCGTGTAGGCGGTGCGGCCGAACCACGGCACCCAATCGCCGGCCAGGCGGCCGATGTCCTGATCGGGCAGGGTGGCGACATAACGCCCGGCGCGCAGTTCGCGGATCGTGTCGCGCACGTCGGCGTCCTGATAGACGAGCCGCGCGCCGCCGGCGGTGCGCAGCTCCCACACCAGGCGGTCGGCCAGAGGCGAGCGCAGACGCTTGCCGATCACGGTCAGCGGCACCACGCTGCCGGACACGCGCGCCAGCAGCTCCCAGTTGCCGAGGTGGCCGGCCATGCCCATGGTGCCCTGGCCGCGCCGGCACGCGGCGGCCAGCGCGCGCCAGTTGTCGGCCCCCTCGACCGCGATGCCGCGGCGTAGCCGGCGCGGATCGGCATGGACGGTGGCGAAGGTCCACAGCGCCATGCGCCCGAAGTGGCGGAAGCAGCGCCGCACGGTGCGACGGTGCCAGGCGGCGTCGTGGCCGGGAAAGGCGATGGCCAGGTGCGTGCGCGCCAGCTCCGCCTCGTGCAGCGGCAGGCTGCCGGCGAGGTGGCCGAGCTGCCCGCCCAGCCACAGCGCGAAACGCGGCGGCAGGATGCGGGCGCAGCGTAGCGCGAGGCGGACGAACGCTTCAGCGGGGCGCATCGTCTTCGCGTCCGACGCCATAGACCGCCGGCAGGAAGCCGAACAGCGCGGCGGCGGTCAGCGCGGCGGCCGGGCCGATGATGATGCCGCGCAGGCCGAACGAGGCGACGCCACCGACCAGGCCGCAGAACAGCAGGAAGGAGAACCACAGGCTGTCGGCGCCAAGCCGGCGGGCGAGGCGCTGGAAGGACAGCTCGACCACCCAGGCGGCGCTGAGGCAGGAGATCGCCAGGCACACTGCCTGGATGCGCTGGTCGCTCGACCACAGCACGGTGGCGAAGGGCAGCCAGGCGATGGCCGGGCCGACCACCGGCAGCAGGGCGAGGAAGGCGGCGACCGCGCCGGTGGCGATCGGATTGGCGCCGGCCAGGGCCCAGGCGATCAGGCCGCACACCACGCCGTGCAGGGCGGCGCGCGCCAGCACCCCGGCGGCGACATAGACCGCCAGGCCGCGGAAGCGCTCGCCGAGCTGCTCGCGGCGCTCGGCGGTCAGCGGCAGCCAATGCAGCATCTGGCTGACCAGGTGCGGACCCTGGGCGTAGAGGTAGAACAGCGCGATCAGCGTCATCGCCGCCGTCGCCATCACCCCGACCGTGCCTTTGAACAGGAAGCCGAGCATGTCGGTGCCGACCGCGCCGCGGCCGAGCAGTTCGCGCAGCGACGCCTTGACCAGCTTGGCGTCCCACGGCAGCTGCGGGTACAGCTCGACAATGCGTGACAGCTTGCGTACCAGCGCATCGATGGCGCGATCGAGGCGGCGCCCGTCGCCGAGCAGCACGCCGGCGAGCAGATCCCACACCTGTTCGAGGCGGCCGAGGGCCAGCCACAGGGCGCCGACCAGGAGCAGGGCGCCGGCCACTCCCACGGCGGCGGTGGCGAGGGCCGCGGCAACGAAGCGGTTGCGGTCGTCGGGCCAGTGCGGCGCCGAGGCGCGCAGGCGGTTGAGGATGGGCAGGAAGGCGAGCGGATAGGTGAGCAGCGCGATCGCCCCGGCGAGCAGCAGCGGATCGCGCAGCGGCCACACCACGACGAGCAGCAGTCCGACCGCGGCGACGACCAGGCCGAGCAGCAGGACGTGCGGCAGCCAGGCGCGGAGGTGGTCTGAGGGGCCGGGCATCGCCGGAACGGTAGCGCGCGCGGGCGAAACGGCATCTGGCGAGGCCGACCCGGACTCGGCAGTCCGTCGCGCCAGGGTTGCGCGCCGGACCAGGGCGCGGATAGTCGGCGGATATGGAACCCTTCCGCTTCACCACCGACCTCCGCCTCGGCATCCAGGCCATCGACCGCCAGCATGTCGAGTGGTTCCAGGCCCTCGAAAACCTGCGCAAGCTGGTCGACGGCGGCGGCGGCGAGGCTGGTGTGCCCAAGGCCCTGGCCTTCGCGGTGTCCTACACCCAGCGGCACTTCTCCGACGAGGAGGCGGCGATGCGCGCCGCCAAGTGCCCCGATCTCGAACGGCACCTCACCGAGCACACCAAGCTGGTCAACCAGCTGTGCGACCTGACCGCGCAGCACGGCGACGACCTGGCGGTGGCGCACCAGGTCCTCGACCTGATGGCCGGCTGGGCGCGCGAGCACATCGCGGTACACGACAAGGCCGCCGCCCCGGCGCTGGCCAAAGCCGGCAGCTGAGATACCAGAACGCCATGTCCCTCATCGACACCCTCGTCTCCACCGTCGGCATCAATCAGCAACAGGCGGAGGGCGCGGTCGGCGCCGTCGGCCGCCTCGCCCAGGGCAAGCTGTCGCCCGAGCTGTTCGCCGAACTCGGCAAGCTGATCCCCGGCCTCGGCGGCATGATCGGCAGCGCGCCGAAGCCCTCGGGCATGGCCGCGATGCTTGGCGAGAAGGCCGGCCTCGCCTCGGTGCTGTCGCAACTCGGCATCGACCTGGGCAAGGCCGGGCCGATCGTCCAGGTGCTGCTCGCGTTCGTCAACGGCAACGGCAGCGCCGGGCTGAAGGACGCGATCGGGAAGCTGATGCCGCGCTAGCGCGCGGCTGCATTGCCCCTCAGGGGTTAGGGGTTACCCCATTGCCACAAGGGGTTAGGGGTTAGGGCTGATTGCCCCTCATTGCCACAGGGGTTAGGGGTTAGGGCTGATTGCCCCTCATTGCCACAGGGGTTAGGGAAACGCAGCGCTTCGCGCCCTAAACCCTGGGGCAATGGCGGGGTTACCCCAGTGCCACAAGGGGTTAGGGGTTAGGGCTGATTGCCCCTCATTGCCACAGGGGTTAGGAAAACGCAGCGCTTCGCGCCCTAAACCCTGGGGCAATGGCGATGCCTTTCCCCTAACCCCCAACCCCTGGGGCATTGAAGGGGCAATGCCCTAACCCCTTGGGGCAATGGGGTGGCAATCGCGCTACCGCTGCTCGACCACCTTCCACGCTCCGCCGTCCTGGATCAGCCGCCAGTAGGTCGTCTCGGCGCGCTCGCCGTCGATCCCGACCTCGCCGAAGGCGCCAACCGTGTCGCCCGACAGGCCCATGCGGTAGAGGCCACGCCAGGCCGGCTTGGCCGGACGCGCTGCGACGTCGCGTAGAGCCGACAGCACCGAGAAGCCGGTAGCGAAGGCACGCGGCGAGGTGGCGACGCGCCAGGTCGGGTAGTAGCCCAGGCCGTCGCGCATGGCGCGCATCTGATCGGGATTGCTGGCGCTGCACGAGGCGAAGATCAGGCATTCGATCGGCCGGGCCGGAGCGGTGTTGCCCAGCGTTTCGTAGAACGCCTTGTTGGCGCGCAGGTGGCCTTCGATCGACTCGCCGGCGATGGTGCTGCCGGTGCCGTGGCCGAGCAGCAGGATGCTGCGCCGGATCGCCGGGGCCTGCGCCAGCAGTTGCCAGGCGCCCTCGCGGATGCCGGTGAAGGCGCCGTTGGGGTCGGGGCCCAGCGTCACCAGCAACGCCGAACGCTCGCCGGCCGTGGCCAGCAGGCAGTCGGCGACACCGGGGGCGCGGAACGGGATGCGTTGCGGCGCCTCGGCAGCGGCCGGCTCGGCGGCGGACAGCAGGCCTGCCAGCAGCAGGAGTAGCAGCCGGCTCATCGCCCGCCCTCGGCGTCAGCAAGGCTCGCGGCCGCCAGCAGGCCGGCCACGGCGCAACCCAGGCCAGCGCCTGCGACCCAGGCCAGTTGCGCCGCCGGGGCGATATGGTCGCGGATCAGCGCCACCGCCTGCGGGCCGAGGATGCCGGCCGCCGACCACGCGGTGAGCAGCACGCCGTAGGCGATCGGCATCGCCGCCGGACCGACCTGGGCGCGCACCAGCGCCGGGGCGGTGCCGAAAGCGCCGCCATAGCACAGCAGCACGACGCAGGTGGAGATGGCGAAGGGCCAGGCCGAGGGGAGCAGCAGCATGGCGGCGAAGCCGAGCGCCTGGACGAGCAGGATGAGGCGCAGGGTACAGGCGCGGCCGAGGCGGTCGCTGAGCGCACCCCAGCCGAGGCGGCCGAGGCCATTCGCCGCCGAGCCGGCGCCGATCAGCGTGGCGCCGGCCGCCGCGAGCGCGGCGGTGGCCAACGACGGGTCGGCGCGGCGCAGCAGATCCTGAAGCAGCGGCGACTGGAAGCCGATCAGCATGATGCCGGCGGTGATGGCGCAGGCGAAGGCCAGCCACAGGCGCACGAAGGCGGCGCGGCGCAGGCGCGGCAGCACCGCGGCGAAGGGCTCGGCCGACGCGGCCTGCGCTCCGGGCGGATCGGCGAGCGGCCAGGCGAGCAGCGGCAGCAGCACGAGATAGGCACCAGCGAGGACGAGGAAGGTCGTGGGCAGGGAGCCGGCGCAGGCGGCGAGCACCGCCGGCGCGATCAGCTTGCTCATCACCAGGGCGCCGAGGCCGAAGCCCATCACCACCAGGCCGGTGGCGAGACCGGGGCGGTCGGGGAACCAGCGCGCCACGGTCGCCACCGGCACGACGTAGGCGAAGCCGAGGCCGGCGCCACCGACCACGCCGAAGCCAAGCCACAGCGGCCACAGTTGCGCGCTGGCCAGGCCGTAGGCGGCGGCGGCGTGGCCGAGGGCGTAGAGCACGCCGCCGAGCACCGCGAGACGGCGCGGCCCCCAGCGCGGCAGCAGCACGCCGCCGAGTGCCGCCGCCAGGCCGAGGCTGGCGATGGCCAGGCTGAAGGCCCACGCGACCTGGGCGTTGCTCCAGCCGTGCAGCTCCATGATCGGACGCTGGAAGAAGCTCCAGGCGTAGATCGTGCCCAGCCCAAGGTGCAGCAGGCAGGCGGCGAGGGCGATGCGCCAGCGGGTCAGACGAACAGTTCCGGCAGGTCGGTCCAGCGCGCCTGCGGATCAGCCGAGAGGCGCGCGATCTGCTGGTCGAAGGCCCACCAGGCGGCCTCGTCGAGTATCTCGTAGCTGTGGCCCCAGAAGTAGAAGACGCCGTCGGCGGCGCGCACGCGCGCGTAGCGCTCCCAGAAGTCGGGGGCCAGGAAGTGGCAGCAGCTGGGCAGACGCATCGGGTCGGCGCAGGGCAGGATGGATTCGGAGTTCGCGCAGGTGCGCCCATAGACATGGCCGGCGGCGCGCACCGCCGCGCACACCCGGTCGTCGTGGTCGCCGAAGGGATGCGCGAAGCCGAGCACCGGATAGCCGAAGATCGCTTCGAGCTGGGCCTTGCCGTCGTTGATCTCGCGCGCCAGGGTCGCGTCGTCGAGCTTGGTCGGATGCGGGTGGCTGACCGTGTGGTTGGCGGCGAGGAAGCCGCGATAGGTGTGCACCAGTTCGCCGCGCGCCAGCTTCCACACCGGCTTCACGCCCTTGAACTTCCAGCCTTCGTAGCGCTCGTCGCGATGCTGGCCCGGGTTGAGGTTGAACGAGGCCTTGGCGCCGTGACGGCGCAGGGTCTCGCAGACACGGATATCATCGACGTTGCCGTCGTCCCAGCATTGGCAGATACGCATGCACAGATCATAGGGCCACTTGGCGCACGGCCAGCCCGCGTCTCGCATCCCCGTAGTTGGGATTCCTCGTCGGCCCTCACTGGGGGGCTGACGCCGTTGCCGCCTGTGTTAGCCTTGCCACTGATGCCGTCCTCCCGCAGCGATTCCCAAACCTGGCCGATCGAGTGCCCCTTCCCCGGCCTGCGCCGGGCGTGGCCGATGATCCATGGCTACCGCATCGTCCGCCGGCTGGGCAGCGGCGGCTTCGGCATCGTCTTCCTGGCCAACGACCCCAACGGCGGGCAATGCGCGATCAAGCTGCTGAAGCCGCGCCTCGACGCGCTGGCCAGTGACCGCCTGCTGCGCGAGGCGCGGGTGTCGGCGCTGCTGCGCCATCCCCGCCTGGTGCCATGCATCGACGCCGGCATCGAGCTGGGCCACCCGTTCCTGATCATCGAGTACGTGCCCGGCGGCGACATCCTGACCCTGCGCCGGCGCCACGCCCGCGGCCTGCCGCGCGAGGTGCTGCTAGGCATCGCCAGCGATGCCGCCGAAGGGTTGGGGGCGCTGCATGATGCCGGCCTGTGCCACCGCGACGTCAAGCCGGCCAATCTGCTGCTTGATGCCGATGGCCGCGTGCGCCTCGCCGACTTCGGCCTGACCGTGGCCGAGGATGGGCACGGCGATCTCGCCACCACCACGGCCGGGACGATCTGCTACATGGCGCCCGAGCAGTTGCGCGGCGGGGCGGTGAACCGGCAATGCGACCTCTACGCGCTGGGCGCCACCCTGTTCCACCTGGTCACCGGCCGGGCCCCCTTCTGGGAGCAGTCCACCCGCCTGATCGCCGAGGCGGTGGTCGAGGACGCCTTCCCGGATCCGCAGCAGGCGGCACCGTGGATCGACGACGACGTCGCCATGGTGCTGCGCCGCCTGACCCAGAAGGATCCGACCCGGCGCTACGGCTCGGCTGGCGAGGTGTGCGACGACCTCGAACGCCTGCGCCGCCGGTCGCAGCCGATCCACGCGGTGATGGCCGACCCGGCCCTGAGCCTCGCCGCCACCGGCGAGCGCCTGCGCTGGACCGCGCATGTCTATCACGACGGCTCGGCCATGGCGGGTCTGCCCGAGGCGCTGGCCGCCAACCACCTGCCCGAGGTGCGGCCGGTCGAGATCCGCAACCTGCCCGACGCCTGCACCGCGCAGCATCCCGACATGCTGCTCTACGACGCCGGACGGTGGTGCGATGCGGTGGCGACCTGGGCCTCGTGGCTGCACAAGCATGCCGCCAGCGCGCGCACCGTGGTGATCGCCAGCCACATCCCGCCCGAGGACGAGGTGCGCCTGGTCGATGCGATCGGCTGCACCGTGATCGACAGCGCCGGGCAGATGCCGGCCGAGATCGCCGACCGCGTCACCGCGGTCCTCAGCACCGACGGCGGCTCGGGCAGCCGGGCCGGGGTGCCCGGCATACCGGCGGTCACCGACATGGCCCTGACCCGCACCGTGGTCCTGGCCGGTCGCCTCGACAGCGCCAACCCCGAGGATTGCGCCCGCTACGCCAAGGCCTGCCTCGGCCTGGCCGGACAGCTGGACGGCGATGCGCGCGAGTACCCGCGCACCCTCGCCCTGGCGATGGCGCGTTTCGTGCGCGATCCCGCGATGCAGAGCCGCGAGGAGGTGCGCCGGCTGCTCGGCCGCGCCGCGCGCGTGCTCGAGCGCTATCACCGCGGCTGCAACATCCGCCTCGCCGAACTCGACGCGCTGATCGTCGATGACCAGCCGGTCGGCTGCCTCGCGATCGCCACCGTGCTGCGCCGCAATGGTCTGACCTGCCGCACCACGCACGATGCCGGAAGCGCCCTGAGCATGGCCATGCAGCGGCGGCCGCACCTGCTGATCAGCGACGTGTGCATGCCGGACAAGAACGGCTTCGAGCTGGCCGAGGCGCTGCAGGCCCAGGCGGACGCCGAACAACCGCCCTTCCCGGTCCTCTTCGTCACCGCCATGGGCGGCCTGTCCGGCTTCTTCGGCTCGTCGCGCCACGCCTGCGACATCATGGCGAAGCCGCTCGCCAACCACGAGCTGCTGCTGCGCGCGCTGCTGCTCATCGGCGAAGCGCGCGCGGCGCACAAGGCGGCGTAGGCTTTCCGCCTTCCTCCACGGCCTTTGCCGCAACTGTATCAGACGACAGCACCGCGGAAGTGCGTTGCCTGTTCTGCGCTGTCCGGCGCGACCATCGTGGCCATCCAGGATCCCCCCTGTATGCCCACCCTCCGCCTCCTCGCCTCCTCGGCCCTGCTTGCCCTCGCCTCGCTGGCGGGCGCCGCCGACGAGGCCGGCGACGATCTCGTGCTGCTCAGGGGCGGGGACACCATCCGTTGCGCGGTGGTCGAAGAGAAGGCGGACCGGATCGTCGTGCTGATCAACGGCACGCGGGTGGATCTCTACCGCGCCCGCATCGACTCGGTGCGGCGCGGAGCCGGCAAGGGACTGTCCGCGCTGCGTCCGCAGTTCGAGACCACCGAGGCGCCGCCGCCGCGTGCCGCCCCCGCGCCGCGCCGCCCGCTCCAGGCGCGCGAGGCGGGTGCGTGGAACTGGGAGGCGCTGGCCGCCCTTGGCCTCGGGATGCACTTCGGTCAGGTGGACAGCACCGGGACGATCGACCAGTCCGGCGTGCCCGGAACCCTCGCCCTGTCCTTCGATGCGGGCGCGATCGACGCGCTGCCGGCCCTGCAGCTGCGCCTGACGACCACCCCGGCGCGGACCTCCGCGCGACCGGTGCTGGGCGTCCAGCTCGCGGCGGCCCACCCCTCGGGCGACGGCCTGAGCCTGGGCATGTACGGCCTTGAGGCCCTCGCCGGCGTGCGCTGGGGCGGCGGTGGACGGCCGATTGTCGAGCTGCTCGGCGGACTCGGCTACCTGATGGCGAGCTGCGAGCGCGAGCTGGAATTCTACAGCGGCGGCACGCTGCTCGACAGCGTCGATGCCAGTTCCGACCTGAGCGGCTTCGGCGTGCGCGGCGAGGCCGCGATGCGCTGGGAGAACGGCGCCTGGCAGTACGGCCTGGCCGCCGGCGTGACCTGGAGCCAGCTCAGCGGCTCGGACACCTGGACGACGAAGAATGGCGTTTTCACCGGCCGCGAGGACGTCGAAGCCTCGCTGATCGGCGTGTACGGCACCGCGCAGCTCGCCGTCGGCTTTTAGTTCGGGGGCTTGCGCCCCCGCGGCCAAGGATCAGCCAACGTAACTGTTTGAGGGGCCCCGCCGCGCATGCGGTGGGGCGGCAATGTTCATAAGGCTGGGGGGGCAGGCCCGCAGGGCCGCGGGGGCGAAGCCCAATGGCGTAAAGGTAAGCCTTTGTTCCGAGATGCGTGGGTATCTCTCGGTTTATCCCATATTTGTAGCGGAAGGCCGAAGGCGGAAGGCCGAAGGCGGAAGAAATGCCAGGTGGTGCCGACGGGCGCGGGTTGCACATGCCGATGCCCCG
>JAIFND010000059.1 GCA_020047915.1 bacterium
CTCGGGGTGCGGGGGCGCAGCCCCTGCAGCAACAGCCAGCTAGCGGGGCGACGCCCATAATCAGCCTCGGGCTGGGGCGGAGCCCCGCTAGAAACGGCGGCTTGCAGTGATCGACATGGTGGAGCAGGACACCGCACGCGAGGCGAGCGCCGGCCTGCAGCAGGCGCTCCAACAGTTCGAGGAACTGCCGCCCGGCTGCGCAGCCAGATCACGACTCTGCTTGAGGCGACCGGCCCTGTCCAGCAGCAGGCCCAGCAGACCCTGAAGGAGATCGCCACGGCTGCGGCGGCCCTGACCACGCTGAACACCGGCAACCAGCAGACACTCGCTGCGATCGACCGCCTCTCGCCCTCCGACGACGGCAAGCCCAAGACCAATTTCCTGACAATCCCTAAACCTGCGACTCAGGCCTGGGCCCGGCCTCTGTGCACGCGCACCAGCGTATAGCCCAGGTCGCGGCGTTCGGTCTGCCACGTCAGACCGTGCTGCCGCGCGAGCTGCGGCAACTCCTCTTCAAGCCGGGAGCGCGGATCGACGAGCAGCGCCTCGGCCGTGGCGGCCTGCAGAGCACTGGCCACCGACGCCACCAGTTCCGGAAAGGCTGCTGGGCGGTACAGGATGTCGCCGCCCAGCAGCAGGTCGCAAGGCGGCAGCGCGTCGCCCCAGCTGTGTTCCAGACAACGTGCGCGGGCGTGGGCGGGGATGCCCGCCAGGGCCTCAGCCGATTGGTCGGCGAACACGACCTCGGCAGCGCCATGCGCGAGTGCCCAGAGCCCAAGCCGGCCCTGGCCACACCCGAGATCGATCACGCGACAATCGGCGACCGTGACCAGGGTCTCCAGTTCGCCGAGCAGCCGGCTGCCCGCCGGCCACGTATAGCGCCAGGTACCGTCGTCCGGACTCACTGCCGCCAAGCCGCCAAGGTCGCCAGCTCACGCGCCGTGCCGGCCCGCCGCGCCGTCTCATCGGCGGCAAGCAACGGCCAGGTGTAGGTCTCGACCGCGAGATGCGGTTGACCCACCGCAGCCGCCGCAGCCAGACCGGCCCGACTGTCGGCCGCCGTGGTCGCCAGTCCGTTCGCCAGTGCCGTCGCATCGATCGGCACATGGAAGTGGCTACGTGCCAGCCGGGCCTGCGGCAGCCGGGCCAGCATGGCCGGCAGGTCCGGCAGATCGACGCATCGCACGAGGCTGCCGGTGTCATCCTGCGCGGCTGATTGATGCAGGAAACGCGGCTCGGCCATCGCCGCCAGGGCCTCGGCCTGGCCGGCACGGGTGAGATCGGCCTGCGGCGCGGCGGAGACCTGCACCTTCACGATACGTGCGCCCGCAGCACGCATACGCTGGGCCGCAGCAGCCTGATCCTCGAAGGCCAGGGACAGATGGCAGGTGTCGAAGCAGACGCCCAACTGGCGGTCCAGGGCAAGACGGGCGGCGGCCGCATCGCCATCGAGGGCGCTCTGCGCGGCACGCAAACCGTCCTCGGCCAGCGCTCCGGACCAGAACGCCGCCACATCCCAACTGGTCTCCAGCTGGCACCACGGCTCGGGTTCGGGACAGAGCACCACGCTGCGGCCAGTGGATACGCGCACGCGATGCGCGGCAGCAGCCCAATGGCCGAGGGCGGCGGCGAAGACGCGCGGATCGTTGCGTCCAGCGCCCAGTGGGCGGAACGATCCCGGACAAGTCGAGACGGTGACCTCCGGTTCATCGCTGAGCAGCAGCGCAGCGTCGATCAGACGCAGGCTGTCGGCCAGACGGGCCGCTTCGCTCCAGTCAGGAAGGTAGGCGTCCTCCTTGACCCGCTCGGCCTGGAAGGGACGCAGGGGAAACCCGTTGAGTGTGTGCGCCGAGAGGCGTTCAGCATCGAGGGCGGCGCGGATCAGGCCGAGGTCGCCACTCAGGGCGAGGCTGCCAAGGCGCAGATCGACCCCGAGGCGATCCCAGCCGAGTTCCCGGCGGAGCGGGCCGGCGAAGACGCGCAAGGCTTGGGCGATCTCGGCGCAGGTCTCGGCCGGATGCAGGTTCGAGCTATAGGCGAGGGGCAGCGGACGCATCGGTTCCGGTCCGCCGGCCAGGATCCCGGGTCAGGATCAGTTCTGGCCGGAGTTCAGCTGTTCGATGATCGAGATCAGCGGCAGGAACAGCGCGATGACGATGAAGCCGACCGCGACGCCCATGAAGATGATCAGGGCCGGTTCGAGCAGGGCCATCATCGCGGCGACGGCGGCATCGACCTCTTCGTCGTAGTTGTCGGCAATCTTGATCAGCATCTTATCAAGTTCACCGGTCTCCTCACCGACCTTGATCATGTTGACGACGATGTCGTCGAAGACGCCCGAACGGCGCAGCGGTTCGTTGATCGACTCACCTTCCTTCACCGAGTCGCGCACGCTCTGGATCGCATTGCGCACGACGATGTTCGGGGTGGCGGCCTTGGTGATGTCGAGGGCGTCGAGGAAGCCCACGCCCGAGGTCACCAGGGTGCCGAGGGTACGGGTGAAGCGGGCGACCGAGCCCTTCTTGATCACATCGCCGAGCACCGGGATCTTCAGCGAGGTGCGGTCGATGATCTGGCCGCCCGCCTCGGTGCCACGGAACACCTTGATGCCGATCGCTCCGAAGATGATGGCGATCAGGATGACCCACCAGTAGCTGCCCATGAAACGGCTCATCTCGATGAGCAGCGAGGTCAGGGCAGGCAGGCGGATGTTCAGATCGCGGAAGATCTGTTCGAACTTCGGGACGATGAAGACCATGATGAAGGTCAGGATCGCGACCGCGATGGTCAGCACCGCGCATGGGTAGATCAGCGCGCCGATGACCTTCTTCTTCAGCTTCTGGGCCTTCTCGCGGAACTCCGACAGGCGGCGCAGGATGGTGTCAAGGGCACCGGCAGTTTCACCGGCCTTGACCAGGTTGGTGTACAACTTGTCCCAGATCTTGGGATGGCGCGCCATGGCGTCGGACAGCATGGTGCCGCCCTGGACGTCCTCGGTGACCTGCTGCAGCGCGACGCGGAAGGCGCCCGGGCGCTGCATGTCGGTGAGGATCTGCAGCGACTGCACGATGGGCAGACCTGCGTCCTGCAAGGTGGACAGCTGACGGGTGAACAGCGTCACCTGGACAGGCTTGACACCACTGCCGAAGAGGGCGATCCCGCCCCCGCCCGAGCCGCCTCCCGAAGGCGCCTTGACCGACTTGGCCTTGGCCTCTTTCACCTCAATCGGCAGCAACCCCTGCTTCTTGAGCTGGGCGATCGCCTCGACCTGGCTGGCAGCCTCGAGCGCACCGGCGACCTCCTTGCCGGAGCGACGGTCATGGGCCTTATATGAGAAGCTTGGCATGGGCGTTGGGGTCCGTGGCTAGGTCGGATGATAATCAGGTCACTCTTCAACAGCAAGCGTCTCGCGGACCACTTCCTCGATAGTGGTTAATCCAGCGAAAACTTTCTGGATGCCGCTTTCGCGCAGCGGTCGCATGCCGGCACGCTGCGCCGCCAGGCGCAACTGGGTGGCCGACACCTTCTGCAAAATCATTTCACGGATGCTGTCATTGACGTCCATCAACTCGAACAATGCCGTGCGCCCCTTGTAGCCGGTGCCCTTGCAGGTGTCGCAGCCCTTGCCGTAGTAGAAGCGCTGGCCCGCGACATCCCGACGCTTCAGGTTGAGCTGCAGCAGTTCCTCGTCGCTGGGTTCATACGGAGCCTTGCACTTGACGCAGATGGTGCGGACCAGGCGCTGGGCGCACACCGTCTCGATGGTCGCCGCCAACAGGAAGGGCTCGACGCCCATGTCGATCAGACGCGTGATCGCGGTCGGGGCGTCGTTGGTATGCAGGGTGGTGAACACAAGGTGGCCGGTCAGCGAGGCCTGCACCGCGATCTGGGCGGTCTCCTTGTCACGTGCCTCACCGACCAGCACGATATCGGGATCCTGGCGCAGGATGGCGCGCAGACACGCCGCGAAGCTGCGTCCGACCTCCTCATCGACCGGCACCTGGACCAGACCCTTGATCTCGTATTCGACCGGGTCCTCGGTGGTGATGATCTTCACCTCGTCGCTGTTCACCGCCGACAGCGCTGAATACAGCGTGGTCGTCTTGCCCGAACCGGTCGGCCCGGTGACGATGACGATGCCGTTCGGCCGTTCGATGACCTCCTTGAAGTAGGCCAACTGGTCATCGGGGAAGCCGATCTTCTCAAGATCGAGGTTCACCACGTGCCGGTCGAGAATACGGATAACGACGCTTTCGCCGAACATGGTCGGCAGGGACGAGACACGCAGATCGACTTCGCGATCACCGATGCGGATCGGGATCTTGCCGTCCTGGGGCAGACGGCGCTCGGCGATGTCGAGATGCGACATGACCTTGATGCGCGCCACCAGCGGTGCCGACAGCTGCTTGGGCACCGGCAGCATCTCGTAAAGCACGCCGTCGATGCGGTTGCGCACGCGGAAACCGTCCTCGAACGGCTCGAAGTGGATGTCGGCCGCCTGCGCCTTGACGCCGGTCAGCAGGATGAGGTTGAGCAGGTTGCGCACCGCCGCGCTCTCGGCCTGCGCCCCGACGTCGTTGCCCATCGCCTCGAGGTTCTGCAGCACGCCGGGGTCGATGATCTCGGCGCCGTCGCCGCCGATGCTCTCGGTCTCCTCGCGCCCATCGAGCATCTCGTTGATCATCTTCTGGGCGTCGTTGGTCTTGGCCTGGGCGTAGTACTGCTCGAGGGCGGCGCCGATCGCCTCCTCGGTGGTCAGTTCGGCCTTCACCTGGGTCACGCCGAGGGCGAATTTGAGATCGTCGAGCGCTGCGAGGTTGTCCGGGTCGGCGGTGGCGACGACCAGCGCGTTGTTCTCCATGCGCACCGGGATGATGCGGTACGAATTGGCGTACTCCGGCGGCACCTTGCCGATCAGGGCGGGAGGCAGCGCCAATCCCTGCAGATCAACCTTGCCCATGCCCAGGAGCTGGGCCGCGGCGCCCAGCACCACGGTCTCGGGCAGGCCGTTGTCGAGGCAGGCCTGAACCAGGTCCTTGCCGCCCTTCTTGTGCTCGGAATAGACCTTCTGCGCAGTCGGCTTGTCCACCTCCTCCCACTGGAAGAGGAGCTTGAGGAGGGCCTGGGCATCAACGCTGCCGGACTTGAACATGGCTGGTTTCGGGGTTCGGGTTGCGTGTCAGAGCGGGGTCAGGGCTTGGCCGCGGCCGGCGGGCCGCCGTCATCCTGGACGCGGCGCTGCAGGTAGCCCTGGTCCTTGCAGAACTCCATCATCGTCTCGAAGGTGATGATCTGCTGCTTGTAGAGCTTGTAGAGGTATTCGTCGAGCAGGATCATGCCCTGGTTCTGGCTGGTCTGGATCGTGCCGTCGATACGGAAGCTCTTGCCCTCGCGAATCAGGTTCGAGATCGCCGGCGTCATGATCATGATCTCGTAGCCGGCGATGCGGCCCTTGCCGGTCGCCTTGGGCATCAGGGTCTGCGAGATGACCGCGTTCAGGTTGCCGGCCAGCTGGGTGCGCACCATCTCCTGCTGGTTGGTCGGGAAGGCGTCGATGATGCGGTCGATGGTGCGCGCCGCACCGGTGGTGTGCAGGGTGCCGAACACCAGGTGGCCGGTCTCGGCCGCCGAGATGGCCGCCGAGATGGTCTCCAGATCGCGCATTTCACCGACCAGGATGACGTCGGGGTCTTCGCGCAGGGCGCGACGCAGGCCTTCGGCGAAGCTTGGCACATCGACGTGGACCTCACGTTGGTTCACCACGCACTTCTTGTGGTTGTGGTAGAACTCGACCGGGTCCTCGATGGTGATGATGTGGCCTTCCTCCTCGGCGTTGATGAAGTCGATCATCGTCGCCAGCGAGGTGGACTTGCCCGAACCGGTGGGGCCGGTGACCAGGATCATGCCGCGCGGGCGGGTGATCAGGTCCTTGATGTGCGGCGGCAGGCCGAGTTCCTCGAAGCTGAAGATCTTCGAGGGGATCTGGCGCAGCACCATGCTGACCTTGCCCTTCTGCTTGAAGGCCGAGACGCGGAAGCGCGCCTTGTCCTGGAAGCCGATGGCGAAGTCGGTCGAACCGTCGGCCGCGATCTCCTGCTGGCCGCGCTCGGAGGTGATCTGCTTCATCAGCGCTACGCAGTCCTCGCCAGTGAGGGCGGGGCTCTTCAGCGACTTGACCGAACCATGGATACGGAAGGAGGGAGGCCGTCCGCACGAGATGTGGATGTCGGAAGCGTTCTGCTGGAGGCAGATATCCAGCAGCTGATTCATGTCGTAAGCCATTCCGCCAATCATGGTTGCACGCCACGTCCAGCCATTGCAGCGGGTTGCAGGCACATCTCAGTGTGTGATCTTCCGGCTGTTCAGGGGCTCTGCCCCTGCGGCCCTGCGGGCCTGTCCCCGCTGCCTTTGTCGCAGCTCGGTTTTGTCGCTATCGCTCCAAAACCGTGGGCGGATGGGCTACGCCCATTGTATCCGCCCACCGCTGCTCGGCGGCAGCCCCACGTTTGCTCAGGGGCTCTGCCCCTGCGGCCCTGCGGGCCTGTCCCCGCTGCCTTTGTCGCAGCTCGGTTTTGTCGCTTCGCTCCAAAACCGTGGGCGGATGGGCTACGCCCATTGTATCCGCCCACCGCTGCTCGGCGGCAGCCCCACCGCTGCGCGGCGGGGCCCCCCTGTGTAATGGTTGCCAACAGGCTTCCGGACTTCCGCACTTCCGGACTTCCCCACTCTGCCCCCTCTCGTAGCTTCCTCCACCCCATGGAACGCGACCGGGCGCTCAAGATCGCACGCGCCAGCCTGCTGTGCGCCCTGCTCCTCTACTTCGCCGGCAGCCTGGTGTGGACCCTGTCGCGCCAGGAGGCGGATCGTGGGCATGGACGGCTGCCCGCCTCGCCAGGATCCGACCCGGGTGTACGCGTGCTGATCCTCAACCGGCCGCAACTGCTCGACCGCGCACCGCCCAAGGGAGCGCGCACCTTCGACTCGATCCATGTCCAGGCCCTGGTCGCCTGCGAGCTGTCCTCGCCCGACGCGCCCGACAACCCCGATCTGCGGGCGACGCTCAAGCCCGGCGGCCGGCTGCTGATCAAACCCGAGTTGAACAGCGGCCTGATCCTCTCCAGCGGTGATTTCGACCGTGGCGCAAAGGAACTCTACTGGACCGTGTCGCGGATCTGGCTGACCCCGATCGCGTGCGAACCGCCGCGTGAGACTACCACCAAGACCCTGTCTGATCCGACCGGTTTCGAGGCGGCGGGCGGCGATGCGTCCTTCTCCATCGGCCGCAACCGCTATCGGGGTTCGCTGGAGATCCGCTGGGCCGGCTCGAAGGAGGTGTCAGCAGTCAACTGTCTGCCTATCGAAGCCTATCTGGAGGGCGTGGTCAGCGAGGAGATGAGCCCCGGCTGGCCGTTGGAGGCGCTGAAGGCGCAGGCCATCGTCAGCCGTGGCTATGCCTGGGCGCGCCGTTCGCGCGCCCGCGCCGGTGCCGCCTGGTTCGACCTCCAGGATGGCGGCGATGACCAGGAATACCGCGGCAGCACCGGCAGCGATCTTTGCGAACGCGCCGTCTTCGAGACCCGCGGCCTGGTGCCGCAGGTGCACAACAGTGCCTTCCTGCCGCTGTTCCACGCCAGCTCGGGCGGACGCATCGGCGGCGTGGACGCGGTCTGGGCAGGAGCGCGCGATGTCTCTGGCCGCGAACCGCTGTCGGCGGTCATGCCGCCGCAGGACGATCCCTGGTACAGCGGCGCGGTCGAGGCGCTGGGCTGGCAGGATACGCACGGCATATCCACTGCGACGATCGATCCGCGTGAACTGCAGCGTGAACTCGGGAAGGCCCTGACCCCGACCGGGCGCGCGATCGGTTACGTGAAGGATATCAAGGTCGGACGCCGCGATCCGGTCAGCCAGCGCGTGCTGACCGTCATGGTCCACCACAGCCAGGGCGACCCGGTCGAGGTGCCGGCCCACGCCTTCCGCCGCCTGGTCGGCGAGAACGTGCTGCGCAGCACCCTGTGGACTCCGGAAAGCCCGCGCAAATACGAGTCGCCGGTCAAGCGCGGCCACTTCCTCTACGACATCACCTGCTACGGCTGGGGGCACGGTGCCGGCATGAGCCAGGTCAGCGCCTGGCTGATGGCGCGGCAGGGCTTCACCGCCGAACGCATCGTGCAGCGGTTTTATCTGAACACACGGCTGGGGCGGCTGTGGTAGGCGGCACAGCTTTGGGCTTAGAGCTTGGAGCTTGGAGCCCGCAGGCCCTGCACGGACCGCCTGTGTATCCCGGGCTCGATGTTCGAAGGCCAAAGCCCACTGTTACAAGCCCGCAGGCCCAGCACAGGCCGTCAGCGCATCTCGGGCTCAAAGCTCAAAGCTCAAAGCTCAAAGCTACGGCATGCTGACCTTCTCCCTCGTCGCCACCGACGGCCCCGCCCGCGCCGGCCTCATCACCACCCCGCATGGCACCGCGCGCACGCCAGCATTCATGGCGGTGGCGACGCTGGGCGGCCTGAAGGGTGTGACTGCCGACCACGCCGAGGCGATCGGGCAGGAGTTCATGCTCGCCAACACCTACCACCTCGCGCTGCGCCCGGGCTCGGCGCGGGTGCGGGCGCTGGGCGGCCTGCATGCCTTCGCCTCGTGGCGCGGCCCGATGCTCACCGACAGCGGCGGCTACCAGGTGTTCTCGCTGGCGGCCAACCGCACGGTCGATGATGACGGGGTCAGCTTCCGCAGCCACCTCGACGGCAGTCCGTTGCGCTTGACCCCCGAGGAATCGATCCGCATCCAGCGCGAGCTTGGCGCCGATGTGATCATGGCCTTCGACGAATGCCCGCCTTCCGACGCACCGCGCGCCGAGGTCGAGCGCGCCTGCCGACGTACGGCGGTGTGGCTCGAACGCTCGGTCGCCGCGTGGCGCGCCGATGGCCCGCACGGCGGCGCCGCGGTGCAGGCGCTGTACGCCATCGTCCAGGGCGGCATCCACCCTGACCTGCGCGCCGCCAGCGCGCGCGACGCGCTGCGCCACGACCTGCCCGGCCACGCCGTCGGCGGCTTGGCGGTGGGCGAGGGCCTGGCCGAGCGCAACGCGGTACTCGACGCCGTGGTGCCGATCCTTCCGGAGGGCAAGCCGCGTTACCTGATGGGCGTCGGCACGCCCCTCGATCTGGTCGAGGCGGTGGCGCGCGGCATCGACCAGTTCGACTGCGTCCTGCCGACGCGCATGGGCCGACACGGCATCGCCTACACCGATGACGGCCCCCTGCGCCTGAAGCGCGCCGAGCACGCGGGCGATGCGGCCCCGATCGATGCCGACACCCCCGGCCCGGCGCACCGCGTCAGCCGTGGGTACATCCACCATTTGCTCAAGAGCGGTGAGATCCTCGGCGGCACCCTGCTGTCGATCCACAACCTCGCCTATTATCGCCGGCTGACCGCACGCATGCGCGCCGCGATCCGCGCTGGAAGGTTCGCTGCTTTCGCGGACGGATTCCGGGCACGGTATGTGGATGATCGTGCAGACGCGGCAGGTGAGGCATGAGTGGCATGGGCTGGAGGCTGGAGGCTGGAGGCTGGAGGCCCGCAGCGCCGTTGTGTCGCCTGGCGTGCTGGTCTGCGCGTCGCTCCTCCAGCCTCCAGCCTCCAGCTTCCAGCCAGGGGCAATCCTCTTGACGCCCGACGTCGTCTCCTGGACCGACGGCGGCTGCCGCGGCAATCCCGGCCCCGGTGGCTGGGGCATGCTGCTGGTCAACGCCGCTTCGCGCGACTGCCTCGAACGCTGCGGCGGCGAGCGCACCACGACCAACAACCGCATGGAGATCACCGCCGCGATCATGGTCCTGCGCTCGCTAAAGAAGCCCGGCCTGACGGTCGTCATCAACAGCGACAGCCAGTTGCTGATCAAGGGCGCCACGGAATGGATGCGCGGCTGGAAGGCACGCGGCTGGCGGCGCAAGGAAGGCGAACTGCTCAACGCCGACCTGTGGCAGGAGCTCGACCGCCTGATGGAGGTGCAAAGCACCACCTGGAAGTGGGTCAAGGGTCACGCCGGCGATCCCGGCAACGAGCGCGCCGACCAGTTGACCAACCGGGCGATGGATGCGGTGCAGGCCGGACAGGATGCCGACTGGACCAACCGCACCACCTGGACGGGACGCCTGGGATGAACGCGATCACCCTGCCGGCCTACGCCAAGCTCAACCTCTATCTTGAGATGCTCGGGCGGCGCCCCGACGGCTTCCACGAACTGGAGACGGTGTTCCAGACCATCGACCTGCACGACGAGGTGCGCGTCACGGTCGAGCCGGGCGAGGGCATCACGCTGCACTGCGATGACGCGACCTTGCCCTGCGATGCCACCAACCTGGCCTGGCGTGCAGCCGCCGCCTACCGTGCCGCCAATCCCGTTTCCGGACGCATCAGCCTGGGCCTGGTCAAACGCATCCCGGCCGGAGCAGGACTCGGCGGCGGGTCGGCCGACGCCGCCGCCGTGCTGGTGGCCCTCGACCGCCTGGCCCCCCGCCGGCTGGGCGCGGCGCGCCTCGAAGCCATCGCCGCCACCCTCGGTTCGGACATCAGCTTCCTGGTGCGC
Source organism: bacterium (assembly GCA_020047915.1). Lineage (GTDB taxonomy): Bacteria > Planctomycetota > UBA11346 > UBA11346 > UBA11346 > UBA11346. The sequence goes on from JAIFND010000059.1 coordinate 10,592, forward strand.
GGCGGGACGGCGCACGCCACCGGTCGCGGCGAGGTGCTGAGCGCCCTGCCCGATGCCCCGCCCCTGGCCCTCACCCTGCTGATGCCGGACGGGGCGCATTGCGCGACCCCCGCCGTGTACAAGGCCCTGACCGACGCCGAGCGCTGCCCACGACCAGCGCTGGGCCGCGATTGGTTCGCCGCCCGCATCACCGACCCGACGGCGTGGCTGCACAACCGCCTGAGCGCCCCAGCCCGTCGCGTCTGTCCCGCGGTCGGCGACCTGCTCGACCACCTGGCCGGCTGCGGCGTCCCCTACCTGATGACCGGATCCGGCGCCGCCTGCTTCGCCTTCGGCACGGTCAGCCCGCCACCCGGGGTGCGCTCGTGGCCCTGCCGGCTGGCTCCGGCCCGACCGGTCCCTGGTAATTGACTCGGCCGGCCCTGGCCGTGTGATGCGGGGTCTGCGATCGGAGCAGCTGCATGAACAAGGAAAAGGCCAGCCAGGAAGAGATCTACCGCGTGATGCGGCAGGACATCGAGGTCGGATCGTATCCAGCCTCCAGCCGCCTGCCCTCGGTACGCACCCTGGCCAAGCGCTTCCAGGCCTCGCCCAACACCATTTCCAAGGTGGTCAGCCGCCTGATGGAGAGTGGCCTGTGCACCGCGCGGCGCGGGGTCGGTCTGTTCGTCCGCTCGCTACCCAACCGCAAGCTGTCCCTGCTGGTCGGCTCGACCAAGGAGACGCCGGGCGACGACTTCAACGGCCAGATCGAGAAGCGCATCGCTGAACGCTGCCAGGCTGACGGCATCGAGATCGAGCGTTTCCACATCACCCCGCAGGACCCGCCCTACGGTCCCGACGTCGATCGCATCCGCCGCCCCGGTCGCCTGATCCTGTGCCTAGCCGCACCTCAAGCAGCTGGCCGACCTGCGCCGCCCGATGCTGGTGATCGGCTGCGCGCCCAACCGTTCGAACGCCAGTTCGATCGTCGCCAACAGTTTCCGCTCCGGCTACCTCGCTGGCCGGCATCTGGTCAAGAAGGGCTGCCGGCGCATCGCCTTCATCGGCCGCCAGCGCGAAGTGCGCGGTGTCAACCTGCCCGAAGCCGAAAGCCTCAAGGAGCTGGCCGGCATGCAGTGCGCCTGCATGGAGGACGGCGTCCGCATCCACCCCGAACTGATCTTCAGCGACATCTCGCAGGTCGCGACGCGCATGGCCCAGGTGTCCGAGCCGGCCGACGGCGTGGTCATGCCGGACGGCGAAGGCGTCGAGGTCATCCAGGCCCTGAAGGCGCTGG
>JAIFND010000065.1 GCA_020047915.1 bacterium
TTGGTCAGGCGGTGGATCAGCTGGCCGTCGGTGGTGCAGATCAGCAGGCCGCTGGTGTCGCGGTCGAGGCGCCCGGCTGGCTCGATCGCGAGATGGACGAGAGTGAGGGGGTACAGCGATTCCAGCAGCGGCGCCTCGCGCGGATCGTGGCTGCACGCCAGGCCGGTCGGCTTGTGCACCAGCAGCGTGGCCGACTCGATGCCGGGTTCGACCGGCTTGCCGCGCGCCGTCACCGGGCGACCGCGCACCAATTCACCGTGCTGACGGCACACCGCCCCGTCGAGGGTGACGAGGCCGGCGCGGATCAGGTCGCGCACCTCGCTGCGCGTGCCCAGGCCCTGGTGCGAGAGGAAGGCGTCGAGACGGTCGCTCACGGGGCCGGGGCGTCGCCCTTCAGTTCCTCCAGCCGGGCCTGGTAGGCGTCCAGCTGGGTCTTGGCGGCACGCACCGCCTTGAGCCCGGCCTCGTAGCGCGCCAGGGCCTGCTCCAGGGGGAGTTCGCCGCCTTCCAGGGCGGTGACGGACTCCTCGACCTGGCGGAAGAGGTCTTCGATGGTCACGGGCTGCTGCTTGGCCATGGTCCAAGTGTAGATGCTGGGGGCGGGGCGTCCAACCGCCCGGGGCTTGCCCTTGGTGGCCAGACGGCCTATACTAAACCTTCGTACCCACTGGAAGCACGATGAAGCAGGGCTTGAAGATCACCGAGAACGCGGCTGGCAATGTCCAGGTCCTGCACCTGCAGGGCTATCTCGACGGCCACACCTTCGTTGAGCTGGAGCGCAAGGTCGATGCCCTGCTGCAGGCCGGCAAGACGCGGATCGTCATCGAACTGAGCGCCCTGTCCTACATCGCCAGTGCCGGCGTCGGCGTGTTCATCAACAGCCAGCACAAGGCCAAGACCAAGGGCGGCACGGTCCAGCTGGTCAACCCGTCGGCCTCGGTGCGCGAGATCTTCTCGATCCTCGGCCTGGGCTCGATCTTCACCATCCACGACACGCTCGATCAGGGCGTCAAGGCCGCCGGGGTCTGACGTGGCCGGCTGGGGCAAGGACGTCGAACGTCTCGCCCGCGCCTTCGTCAAGCAGAAGCTCGACATGGAATACATCAGGCACTACCTGATGGAGCAGTTCCAGCTCGACCGCAAGTCTATCGACCAGTTGCTTGAGAAGATCGGCGCCATCAAGCCGCCGGATCCGAACAAGGGGCCGAAGCAGGTGGAGAAGGACAAGATTAGGAAGCAAGGATTCTTTTAGCTTGGGGGTTCTTTTTTTGCTTGGGGGTTTCACCCCCACGGCCCTGCGGGCCTGCCCCCCGCGCTTTGTCGGGGCTCGGTTTCTTCGCTGCGCTCTGAAACCGTGGGCGGATGGGCTTCGCCCATTGTATCCGCCCACCGCCCCTCGGCGCGCGATCCTCGCTGACGCTGCGGCCAGGGGGCCCTGGACCCGCTCCACGCGCCATGGCCTCGCGGCGCGGAGCGCTATCTTCCCGGGCATGCCGCAGGTCCTGCCAAGCCTCCTGTCCGCCGATTTCGCCCGCCTTGCTGACGAGATGGAACGCTGTCGGGTGGCCGGCGCGCGCACCCTGCACCTCGATGTCATGGACGCGCACTTTGTCCCCAACCTGACCTTCGGTCCGCCAGTGATCAGCTGCCTGCGCAAGGCGACGCCGCTGCAGCTCGATGTGCATCTGATGATGAGCGACCCGATGCGCTATGCCGCCGACTTCCGTAAGGCCGGCGCCGACGCCATCACCATCCATGTCGAGGCGGTCGGCCAGCGCCGCGTCGAGGCGGCGATCAGCGGCCTGCGCGCCCTCGGCTGCCAGGTCGGGTTGTCGTTCAATCCGGACACCGATCCGCGCCTGTGGTTCACGTGGTTCGACCGCGTCGATCTGGTGATGTTCATGACCGTCTATCCCGGCTTCGGCGGCCAGGCCTTCATCCCCGAGGTGCGCGACTACGTGCGCGCCACGCGCGCGCGCTTCCCGCGCCTGCCGATCCAAGTCGATGGGGGGATCAACCGCGAGACCATCCCGACCATCGTCGCTGACGGCGCCGACCGCCTGGTGTGCGGCAACGCCTTCTTCCACGACCCCGACCCGGCCGCCTTCCTCGCCTGGGCCGAGTCGGTTTCCAGCCTCCAGCCTCCAGCCTCCAGCCTCCAGCTTCTCCCATGATCGACCGCGCCGCCGTCGAGTCGCGCGAGGATGCCCTGCTCGCCCCGGTCGCGATGCGCAGCTCGGCGTCGCGCGGCCGCGCCCACGATACCAAGCCCGACGCCTTCCGTACCGGCTTCCAGCGCGACCGCGACCGCATCGTGCATGCGCGCGCCTTCCGCCGCCTGTCGGGCAAGACCCAGGTGTTCATCGACGGCGAGGGCGACCACTTCCGCAATCGCCTGACCCACACTGTCGAGGTGGCGCAGGTGTCGCGCACGGTGGCGCGCCGGCTCGGCCTCAACGAGGATCTGGTCGAGTGCGTGGCGTTGGTCCACGACCTCGGCCATCCGCCCTTCGGCCATCGCGGCGAGGACATGCTGGCGAGCCTGATGGAGCCGCACGGCGGCTTCGAGCACAACCGCCAGGGCCTGCGCGTGGTCGAGGAGCTGGAGGTGCGCTATCCCGAGCATCCCGGCCTCGACCTGACCTACGAGGTGCGCGAATCGATCGTTAAGCACGGCTCGAAGTACGCGCCCGACCGCACCGAGGCCCGCTTCCATCCCGAAGAGCGCCCGCTGCTCGAAGCCCAGCTCACCGATGCGTTGGACTCGGTGGTTTACGATTGCCACGACATCGATGACGGCATCCGCGGCGGCTACATCAGCCTCGACCAGTTGGCGCCGGTCCCGCTGTGGGACGCGGTGTGGCGCGAGGCGGTGGATGCCAGCCCGCGCAGCGCGCCGCAGAAGCTCATCCTGGACCGCGCACTGCGCAATCTCATGGACGCGATGATCGACGACTGCTGCGCCGCGACCCTGGCGCGTCTCGCCGAGGACGGCGTGCGCGACCTCGCCGGGGTGCGCGCCGCGACCCGTCCGCTGATCGTCCACTCGCCCAGCTTCCACGCTGGCAAGTGCGAGCTGCAGCAATTCCTGTTCGACAACCTGTATCGCCACCACCTGGTCAACGCGTCATTCCACCGCGCGCGCCGCGTTCTGGCCGAGCTCTTCGCCTTCTACACCGCCCATCCCGACGCCCTGCCGCCCGAGCACGCCGCGCGCGTGCCGCGCGCCGGGTTGCACCGCACGGTCGCCGACTATCTCGCCGGCATGACCGACCGCTTCGCCCTCGACGAGTACGCCAGGCTGTGCCGATGAACATGGCCACGGGTTCGGCGTTCGGTGTTCGGTGTTCGGCGTCGCGCAGCCGCGTGACGTGGAAAGGGACGCTATGAGCGGCGATCTCGAAACGCCGAACGCCGAACGCCGAACGCCGAACGGTGGCAATGCCGGGCGCTGGGCGCCGCATCTCGCGCGCCGCCCGCGCGGCCAGGCCAAGGAGGCGATCCTTGCCGCCGCCGCCGAGCGCTTCGCCAGCGCCGGCTTCGCTGCGACCTCGATCGGCGACATCGCTGGCGCGGCCCAGGTCGGCAAGGGCACGGTCTATCAGCACTGGGAGAACAAGGAGGATCTGCTCCTCGACTGCTGCCTGCGCCATCTCCAGCAGGCCCAGCAGCGCGTCGAGGCGGCGGCTGGTGGCGGTGCCGCCGAGGGCGATCCGGTGGCGGCGCTGAAGCGTGTGGTCACCGAGGCGCTGCTCGCGGCTTCCGGCGGCGATGGTGCGCAGCAGCGCCTGTTCCACGACCTGCAGCAGGCCCTGGGCGCGCGGCCCGACAGCCTGGCCGATGCCCGCGCCCGCCTGCGCGAGCTGTACGCGGCATGGGAGGGCGTGGTCGCCTTCGTGCACCGTAGCGGCCGGGCGCGCGGCGTGTTCCGCGTCCTTCCCGGAGAGGCGCAGGTGCCGCGCCTGTTCACCGCTCTGGTCGATGGCTTCGCCTGGCAGCGCGCCTTCCGTCACGATGCCGATCCGGCGCGTACCGCAGCGGAGCTGGCGGCCGCGTTCGTGGCGACGCTGTGCTGATGAGGCTGGAGGCTGGAGGCTGGAGGCTCAGCGGCATCGGCCATCCTCGTCCTGTGCGTGTCCACCACGCCCCTCGCTCCTCCAGCCTCCAGCTTCCAGCTTCCAGCCTCCAGCCGCGCGGCGTGCGCGCCGCGCCATGAAGATCGTCCACCTCGTCGCTCGGCTCAACGATGGCGGGCCGGCGCGGGTCATCGCCCAGCTTGCGGCTGCGCACCGCGCTGCCGGGCACGAGGTGGTGGTCCTGGCCGGGGCCTGCGCAGCCGACGAGCGCGACATCGGCGACGAGGTGCTGCCCGGCCTGGTCGAGCGGGTCGGCGGGCTCGGCCGCTCGCTGTCGCCGTGGTCCGACCTGCGTGCCGCCTTCGCCCTGCGCGGGCGGCTGCGCGATCTGGCTCCGGAGGTCGTGCACACCCACACCGCCAAGGCCGGGGCGCTGGGCCGGCTGCTGTGCCGCAGCCTATCGCTGCCCTGCCTGCACACCTACCACGGCCATGTCCTGCACGGCTACTGGGCGCGGCCGGTGCACGCCGCCTTTGCCGTGGCCGAGCGCGCCTGCGCCGGCAACGCCTGGCACCAGGCGCTGACGCCCAGTCAATTGCACGAGCTGCGCGACCAACACGCCATCGGCCGCGTTGCGCGCTGGCGCTGGCTGCCGCCGCCGGTGGCACGCGTCGTCCCGCGCCGCGCCGCCTGGCACGACGCCCTGCCTGCCGACCGTCCGCGCGTACTGTGGCTCGGTCGCTTCGCCGGGGTCAAAGATCCCGGCCTGTGGCTGGAGACGGTGGCGGCGCTGTCGGCGATCCGTCCGGTGCACGCCGTGCTGTGCGGCGACGGCGCGCTGCGCGGGCGTGCTGAGGCGCAGGCCGCCAGTCTCGGCCTGTCCGCCACCTGGACCGGCTTCGTGCCCGCCGCAGAGGCGCTGGGCTGTGCCGACCTGCTGCTGATGACCAGTCGCAACGAGGGTTTGCCGCTCTCAGCGATCGAGGCAGCTGGGGCTGGCGTGCCGGTGGTCGCCCCTGCGGTCGGCGGGCTGGCCGACGCGGCGCGCTGGGGGGTGGTGCGGGCGGCCGAGCGCACCCCGCAGGCCCTGGCCATGGCCTGCGCCGCCATACTCGCCGCCCCCAGGCCCGGCCCGCATCCGCTGGCGCTGGCGCTGGCGGGGCAGAAGCTGGCGGCCCGCTACCTCGACCTCTACCGCCACATCGCCCGATGCCCATGAGACCGTTCGTCATCCTCAACAACGCATGTGGTTCGGCGTTCGGCGTTCGGCGTTCGGTGTTTCGCAAGGTGTTACGCCGGCTCATCGGGGTCTCCACATCTCTCCACCTGGGTGACCACCCCGTCGCGATGTGTCGTGATGGCACGCAACGCCAAACGCCGAACGCCGAACGCCGAACGCCGAACCCGCTGCCTGTCCTGCTCTGCGCCCTGCTCTGCGCCTGCCTGTCCGGCGCCGAGCCGGCCCTGGTGCCGCGCTTCGCCGGCGAACCGGCGGTGGGCGATCTGCTGACCTGGCGCATCACCAACGCGCCGGCGGCGTGGGTGCACGGCGATGTCGAGCACACCCCGCGCCTGACCGTCAGCGGGCCGGACGGGCGCACCTGGACGCGGCACGCCTACCTCGACCGCGATTTCGCCGCCGGTCCCGCCGGTGGTCCGGAGTTCATCCCGCAGGGCGAGGCCTTCCTCGCGGTGCGCCATGTCATGCGCGAGCCGGGCGTGCACCGCGTCACGCTGTGGAGTTTTGAAGGCAAGGCTCTGGCCAGCCACGAGCTGCGCATCCGGCCGGGGACGCGGCCAGCGGCGCCGCTGCGCGTCGCCGAGTACAACCAGCGCCTGCTGTCGTGGGCCGACGGCACGCCCTTCGTCGCCATCGGCCCCAACCTGGCGTGGGCCTCGGCCCCCGATCGCGCCGCCGACTTCGCGCGCTACTGCCGACTGCTCCAGGCCCAGGGCTGCAACCATGTGCGGCTGTGGCTCGCCTCGTGGTCGGGCAAGCCGGTCGGCGATGCACCGGGCGAACTGCGTCTCGACCACGCCTGGCTCACCGACCGCCAGTTGGAGGCGGCGCGCGCGGCCAACCTGTCGGTGACCCTGGTGATCGAGAACTTCCATGATGTGTTCACCGGCAAGGGCGCGCCCTACGGCGCCACGCCCGAGGCGCGCGTCGCCGCCTTCGTCGATCACGGCCTGCACCCGGCCTGGCTGGCCGGCGTACGCTATGCGCTGGCCCGTTGGGGTGCCGACGACGCGATCGTGATGTGGGAGCCGATGAACGAGATCGACATGCTGCAGCCGGTGCGCGAAAAGGCGCTGCCGTGGTTGCAGCAGGCCCTCGCCTGGCTGCGTCAGAACGACCAGGACCGCCGCCTGCTGACCGCGAGCTGGGCGGGCGAGGACTGGTCGCGCGCCATGTCCCTGCCGGGTTGCGATGTCGCGCAGGTGCGCGGCTACGTCTTCGAGTGGACCGAGGCCGACTGGCGTCTGGTCGAGCGCACGCGCGATGCGATCGGCATGTGGATGGAACCCTTCGCCGAGGCGCAGCGCCTGGGCAAGCCCTTCCTGCTCGCCGAGGTCGGCTACCAGGGCAGCAACGAGAACAACCGTGGCAATGATCTGGATAAGGATGGCATGCTGCTGCGTCAGCTGAGCTGGGCCGGGCTGATGCTCGGCGGCTGCGGCTCGGGCATGAACTGGTGGTGGGATGTGTACATCGACCGCGCCGGACTGTGGCCGGTCTATGCCCCGCTCGCCGCCGCCAGCGAGCGTATCGACTGGCGCGACCGCGAACTGGTGCCACTGACGCCCAATCGCGGCGGGGCGATGCGCTTCCTCGGCTGGACCAGCCCGACCCAGGCGCTGATCTGGCCGATCCACACCATGGACACCTGGTACGCCGCCGTGGCGCAGGGCCGTGTCCGGCCGACCCCGATCCGGCCCGTGACCGCTGGCCTGTCCGGCTTCGCCAAGGACTCTGCCTATACCGTCACGCCGTTGTCGATGCGTGACGGCCGCGCCGGCACGCCGTGGAGCCAGCGCAGCGACCGCAGCGGGCGCCTCGATCTGGTCGTGCCGCCGGGGACGATCGACACGGTGTATGTGGTGAAGCGGGAGACTCCCGCGCCATGACGCTCCTACATCCACTGCTGCTCTGGGGCCTGGCTGCGATCGCGGTGCCCATCCTGATTCATCTGCTGCTGCGCCAGCGGCCCAAGCCGGTGCCGTGGGCGGCGATGCGCTGGCTGGCGGCGGCGCACCGCGAGGCGAGCCGGCGCTGGAAGCTGACGAATCTCCTGCTGCTGCTCCTGCGCTGCCTGGCGGTGGCGGCCCTGGCGATGGCGATCGTCCGTCCCGCCCTGTCCGGTCTGGGCGGCGGCGACCATCTCGTGGTGGTCATCGACCGCACCGCCTCGATGGGCGCCCGCGACGATGACGCCGGGGCGCTCGCCCAGGCCCAGGCCGCTCTCGCTGCCGCCGAACTGCCCTACACGCGCTGGACCCTGCTGGCGGTCGGCGGTGGCACCGAGCGCCTCGCCAGCGGTACGCGCTCGGCCGCCATCGAGGCGCTGGGCCGGCTGAGCGCCCGGCCGCTGCCGGGCGGGCTTGATGCCGCCGACGCCGCTGTGCTCGGCGAGATGGTGCCGACCGGTGCCGATGTGCTGCTCGTCTCCGACTTCCAGCAGGATGATGGCGCGGCGTTGAGTGCACGCCTCGCACCCACCGCGCGCCGGGTGACGCGCTGGGTGGTCGGGCGCGGAGGTCCCAACCGCTTCATCGCCGCCGCGCCCGAGACCGGCGATCCGTTGCCCGGCGAAGGCGGCGAGCTGCGCCTCGGCCTGGGCGGACCGGCCGGGCCGGTGCGCCTGGGCATCGACGGCGCCCCGCCGGTGCAGGTCGCGGAACGCGCGGGCGGCGAACTGCGCGTGCCGCTGCCGCCCCTGCCGGCCGGCGAACACCGTCTGCGCGTCGTCCTCGATAACGGCGGCTTGGCCTACGACGATGCGTTGGAGGTGCCGCTGCGCGTGCGTCCGCCCCTTGCCGCCGTGGTCGTCGCCGAGCGAAGCGATTACGCTGGCGCGGCGCTGCTTGCCGATGATCTCGGGCTGAAGGCCGAGCGCGTGCGCCCCGGCGCCTTCGCCGGGGCCGCGCTACCCCCGGGCGGGGTTGTCCTGTTGCGCGCACCGGTCGCCGATGCGCAGCGCCTCGCCGCCTGGGTGCGCTCCGGTGGCGTGCTGTGGGCCGACCTCGACCTGATGCTTGCCGACCCGGCGCTCGCCGCGCTGCTACCCGGCGTCGTCCGCGACGAGGGTGTCGTGCCGGGCGGGGCCTACGCCACCGGCGAACCGGAGATCGACGAGGTCCTGGCGGCGGCAGGCCGCACCGCGGTGCGCGCTGCGCGGCTCCCCGAAGGTGCACGCATCCTGCTGCGCGCTGGTACCGCGCCGGCCTGCGCCGCCCTGCCGAGCGGACGCGGCTGGGTCGTCACCGAGCTTGACGACCTGGCCGGCGACGCCGCCCTCGCCGGCCGTGGCACCGCTCCTTTGTGGGTCGTGCGCACGGCGCGGCGCCTGGCCGCCAGCGCCGAGGCTCCGGCGGCGTGGGTCGCCGGCACTGGCGTACCCGAGGCGGTGCGGTTGCAGCGCGACGGCGTGCAGGTCGAAATCGCTGCCGGCGCCGCGTTGCTGGTCGCGCCTGGCACCTGGAGCGCTGCCGGCCGCAGCATCATCGTGCTGCCCAGCCCCGAGGAGGCGCGCAGCGTCGTCCCGCCTGCGGGCCTCGCGGCAACCCTCGGCGAAGCCCTGCCGGTGCGCGCCGGCCTCGACCTGGGATGGTGGCTGCTGCTACTCGCGCTGGCCTTCGCTGCCGCCGAGATGCTTCTCGCTGCATGGGCCGGGAGGCGCTATGGCGGGTGAGTTGACCACGACCGCGTTCTCCTTCGCCCGCCTCGGCGAACCGTGGCAGGTCGGCGTCCTGTGCGTCTGCGCCGCGATCGCTGCGTGGGCGGCGTGGCGTTGGTACGGGCCGCGCGCGCCGGGCCTGGCCGGCGGGGTCGCGCGGGTATGCCGCAGCCTGGCGATGGCCGTGCTCGTGCTGCTGCTGGGCTGGCCGGCGCTGATCCGTACCGACACCACGATGCTGCCTGGTTCGGTGGTGTTGGCGGTCGATACCAGCGCCTCGATGGCCCATGCCGACCTGCCTGGCGGCGCGCCGCGCATCAGCGCGGCAACCGATCTCGCGGCCCGGCTGCGTGCCGAGGCGGCGCAGCGGCGCATGCGCCTGGGCGTCTTCGCGCTGGATGGCGAGGCGACTGCGCTGGCCGGTGCGCCGCAGGCGGTCGGCACCGCCAGCCCGCTCGGTGACGGGCTGATCGCGGTGGCCGGGGCGCAGCGTCCGGACCTGCTGATCGTGGTCAGCGATGGCCGGGTGACCGGCGGCAGTTCGCTGGGCGCGGCGGCCGGCTTCCTGCGCGAACGCGATACCCGGCTGCTCGTCCTTGCGACCGGCGGCGAGCGCCTCGATCCCGAGCTGTTCCTCGACGAGGTGGCGGTCAACCGCGAGGCTGCGCTCGACGAGCTGGAACCGGTGACGGTGCGGTTGTCGGCGCGTGCCCTGCCGCCCGGAGCGGTGCTGGTCGAGCTGCTGCAGGACGGCACGGTGGTCGATCGTGCCGAGATTCCTGGGCCCGACGAGGCCGGCGAGGCGCTGCGCGTGCTCGAAGCCCGGCTCGGCGCCACCTTCCGCGCCGAAGGTCCGGCCAGGCTGACCGTGCGCGCCAGTGCGGCGGGCATCGTACGCACCCAGGACCTCGGTCTGACCGTGCGCGAACGCCGTCTCGGTGTGCTGCTGCTCGACCGTCAGCCACGCTATGAGATGCGCTACCTGCGCGAGGCGTTGAAGCGCGACAGCGGCGCGACCCTGCATGCCTACCTCGCCGATGGACGCTGGCGCCGCTGGGGCGCGGATGGTCCCGAGCGCCTGCCGCTGACCACCGCCGACCTCGCTGCCTATGATGCGGTGATCCTCGGTGATCTCGGTCCCGAGGCCTTCCAGGACGCCGATCTCACCGCCCTCGCCAACCACGTGCGGCGTGCTGGCGCCGGCCTGGTGCTGATCCCCGGCGAGACCGGGGCGGCGGCGGGCTGGATGCGCTCGCTGCTTGCCGAGTTGCTGCCTGCCACCTTGCCGTCCGCCGAGGTCGTGGCGCGCGGCTACCGCGAGCAGCGCGCCCGCCGCCTGGTGCGCACCCCGCTCGCCGAATCGCTCGGTCTGCTCGACAGCGGCGGCGTGGCGTGGGCGGAACTGCCGCCTTTGCTTGGCGCCACGCCGTGCGAGCCGCGTCCCGGTTCCGAGGTGTTGGCCGCCGACCAGGACGGTGCCGCCCTGGTCGTGGCGCGCTCGGCCGGTGCCGGCCGCGTGGTGCTGGTCGCAGCCGACGACGCGTGGCGTTGGCGGCGTGGCGTCGGCGACCGCTACCTGCACCGCTTCCACAGCCAGTTGCTGCGCTACGCCGGCGCCGGCCGGCGCGCCGGCTTCCAGCCTTGGCGCCTGACCGCCAGCCCGCGCCGCGCCCATCCCGGCGAGGCGGTGGCGATCGACCTGTCACCCGCCGCTGGCGTCGATATCGAGATCCCCGAGCAGGCGTCGGTGCGCTTCGCCGGCCCCGACGGAGCCGAGGTGGTGGTGGCGCTGACCCGGCGCGGACGCGGCTTCACCGGGCGCATCACCGCGCCGGCCCCTGGCATCTGGACGGTCGGCATGGCCGCTGGCGTCGCCGCCGACCGGGTCGAGACCGGCGAACTGCTGGTCGTGCCGAGCGAGGACGAACGCCGCGATCCGCGTGCGGACCGGCCTGCCCTCGACGCGCTGGCCGCCGCGGTCGGCGGCCAGGTGTTCAGTGATCCCGCCGCGCTGCTCGCCGCCCTGCCGGGCGACTTCGGCCAGGCCGAAAGCGCCAGCCTCGAACGCGGGCTCTGGGACACCTGGTGGATGCTGGCGCTGGTCGTCGGCCTGCTCGGCCTCGACTGGGCGATCCGCCGGCATCACCGGCTGCCGTAGAAATGCTGAACCTAAACCCGACGATAGGGGTCACACAGAGCACCAGAGTGACCAGAGGGGAAATGATTTGCATGGTACATCGACATCCACCGTCCAGGTGAACCCGAGAAATCGCGCAAATCCTTGTCTTGACCTCTGGTGGCTTTGGTTCTCTGTGTGAAATGCTGCGTTTAGGCTGAATGCTGGAATCACCCATTGTGGCATTCCAGCATTTGGCATTTTCTAGCGGGGCTCCACCCCAGCCCGAGGCTGATTATGGGCGTCGCCCCGCTAGCTGGCTGTTGCTGCAGGGGCTGCGCCCCCGCACCCCCG
>JAIFND010000070.1 GCA_020047915.1 bacterium
GCCGGGCTTGGTCGGGCCGTCCTTGTTCTCTCCGTACCAGTAATAGGTGCCCTCGTGGAACAGGACGCCGCCACCGTGCGCCTGGATGGGCTTGCCGTCGAGGTCGAGCCAGATCTCGCCTGGGCGGAATCCCTCGGCTGGCATCATGGAGGACTGTGGATTCGCTGGGTGCTTGGGCATGGCAGGACTTGGGATGGGTACGGCCTTGATGAGCAGCTTATGCGTTTCCGGAGGCGGACCATGAAATGATGTCCGGTTCTTTGTCGAGGCGAGTGGGGCCAAGGCGGAAGGTGCAGGCTTCGGCACTGAGCGCATCAGATATAGAATCTGTGCACGCTGGCGTCGTTGCATCCATGCGCGATCTTTATCGACGCATGCGCGTCCACCTAGGGACGGGGCCTCCTTTTTTGCGACCATTCTGGAATGCGCATCACGCTCCTCATCCTTGCCTGTTTCACCCTTCTGTTTGCCGCGGACCAGCCCATGACCGATCCTCTCCTCCACGCCAAGGACCGCGTCCTCTTCGAAGGCGACAGCCTGACCGACGGGCTGCGCAACAACTACGGGCGCATGGAGGCGTGGGACCGCACCTGGGCGCATCGCGCCGACGAGTGGCTCTTCGCCCATCGTCCCGACCTCGACCTGGAGAGCCGGAACCTGGCGGTCGGCGGCAGTTCGGCCAAGACCCTGCTGAACCGGGTCGAGTTGGCGGTGGCCTATAAACCGAGCGTCATTCTGCTGACCATCGGCACCAACGATGCGATCATGAAGGTTCCGGTCGAGACCTTCAGCGAGCAGTTCACCGCCTGGTGCGATCGCCTGCGTGCCGCCGGCTGCCGCCGCATCATTCATGTCGGTGGCTTCCCGCCCTGCCCCAACGTCGATGACGAGACGCGGGGCATCCTCGCGCGCTGCGCGCCCTACTGGGCCGCCGCCAAGCAGGTGGTCGAAACACGCGGCGGCCTCGCCATCGATGTCGCACCCTACCTGCTGCCCCGCGTCACCGCCCTCGACCGGCGCTGGAAGCATCACACCGTCTATAGCAGCGGCGTGCATTATAACGCGCTCGGCAACGAATTGATCGCCGGCGCGGTGCTGACCTCGCTGGGCTTGATGGCGGTGCCAGATGTCCACTGACCACGGCTTTATCAGCCGTCGCTCTGCTAGCGGGGCGACGCCCATAATCAGCCTCGGGCTGGGGCGGAGCCCTGCTAGAGTCCTTGAGGGCAGCGACTTTGACCTGCCAAGTCAAAGTCGGCAAAGTCGCTGCCCTTGAGGACTCGGGGGTGCGGGGGCACAGCGCCCATAATCAGCCTCGGGCTGGGGCGGAGCCCCGCTAGAGTATGCGCAATTGCATCTATGGACTGCGCATACCGTATGGGGACCAAGCTGGGTATCACGATATGAGAACCAAACAGACCATCCCTTCGTCACGTCCTTCTTACACGACGTTTCTTCATCGGAGTCCACATGGAATACCGCACTGTCATCGCTGTGATGCTGGCCCTTCTCTTCGCTCTGACGGGGTGTGGGGGTCAAGCTGATGTGCCGCCTGGCCCTGCCCGTGCCCCGGCCGAGTCCCCGTCCACCGTCGTGGCCGAGCCGCGGCCGGTTGCGCCGAAGGTCACGCCTACGATGGGGACACTGTCAGCACCGAGCGACACCGCGGTGGTGCCTTCCGGCGAGTATCTGACCTGGGGCAAAGAGCCGGTCGAACCGGCCAGCAGCACGCGTTCGACCATCTGCCTGAACGGTTTGTGGCAGTTCGTGCCCAATGCCGACCCCGACAAGCTGGTCCAGCCTGAGGGGGGCTGGGGCTGGATGCGCGTGCCAGGATCGTGGCGTAACGCCGGCTGGCCGGGCGCCTTTTATGGCGTGGTGGCGATCGGTAGCGCGCCGAGTTGGAAGGGCTTCACCAAGAACAACCAGGTCAGCGCCGGCTGGTACCAGCGGCCAATCCGCATCCCCGGAGCCTGGGCCGGCAAGCGTGTGGTGCTCGACCTCGCGCGCGTCAGCACCGACGCCACCGTGTTCCTCGACGGCCAGCCGGCCGGCCAGGTGGGCTGGCCGACCGGCCAGGTTGAGCTCAGCACGCTGATCAAGCCGGGCACCGAGCAGAGCCTGCGCGTGCTGGTGCTGTCCACCGCCGGGGTGAAGGAGTTCGCCCAGTTCATGGGCACCGCCACCGAGCAGGTGACCAAGACCAAGGCCGAGACCAACGCCCGTGGTTTGATCGGCGACGTCACGCTGACTGCCCTGACGCAGGGTCCGACGATCAGCGAAGTGTTTGTCAAGCCGACGGTGGTGCCGCGCACGCGCATGGATCTCGAGGTCACCCTCACCGGCGTGCGCAGCGCCGGCCCGGCGACCGTGGTCGCCACCCTGACCGGGCGAGACGGTGCCGTGGTCAAATCCTACGAGGCTACAGTCAGCCTGAGCGCCAGCGACAGCCAGGTGGTGCAGGCCGGATGGGACGTGGATGGCGTGCAGGTGTGGGATCTGGGCAAACCGAACCTCTATCAGGTCGAGGTCGCGGTGCGCGGCGGTGGCGTGCAGGACAGCGCCAGCGAGCGCTTCGGCTTCCGTCAGATCCGCATCGATGGCCGCAAACTCTACCTCAACGGCAGCGAGATCCGCCTGCGCACCGCGCTGCCGGACGGGTCGATGCACACCGAGATCCAGGTGCGCGAGAGCATCGCCCAGGCGCGCGAATTCGGCTACAACTTCTATGAACTGTGGCCGAACTCCATCCAGCGGCGTGGCGAGGAGGACTACCAAGAGGTGGTCTCGCGCATCGCTGATGAAGAGGGCTTTCTGATCAGCGGCATCATGCCGCATATGGCAGACTCGATCAGCGGCGCCGGTTTCGATAGGGCCGCCTATGCAAAGCAACTCGCGGCCTTCAGGCGCATGCGCAACCATCCGGCGGTGATCATGTGGGGCAGCAGCGGCAACTACTTCGGCCACAATACCGACCAGGATCCACGCAATATCGGTCGGCGCGGCTTTGCTGACCGCGACGCAGAGTACCTCAAGCGGGCCAAGCTCGGCAACGAAGGCATCGCGCTGATCAAGGCGATGGACCCGACGCGCCCGACCTTCACCCACCACGGCGGCGATGTCGGCGACGTGCATACCTGCAACAACTACCTCAACCTGATGCCACTGCAGGAGCGCGAGGAATGGCTCAGCCAGTGGTCGCAGGATGGCACCATGCCGTTCTGGCCGGTCGAGTTCGAGACGCCGATGAACCTCAGTCTGAACCGCGACCGCAACAACCACTTCAACAGCGATACCAGCGAACCGTTGATGAGCGAATACTGCGCCAGTTACCAAGGCGAAGAGGCCCATCGCAGCGAGCGCGCCGAGTACCGCAAAGCGATGGCTGCGGGCTACGAGGGCAAGGGCCGCTGGCGCTTCCGTTCAGTCAATATGGACAGTGAACCGGCATTCCAGGCGCTGCAGGTCGAGAATCAGCGTGCGATCTGGCGCAGTTGGCGAGCCCTGGGATCGACCACCCTGCCGCTGCCGTGGAATAACGCCATGTCGTGGCGCAACGGTGAACGCAGCGAAGTTCCCGCCCCGGCCTTCGTCCCCGGCCAGCGTGGCCCGTGGCAGTCGGTCATTCGCAAACAGGAGCGGATCGCACAACCTGCCTGGGCCGCCCTGGCCCAGAGCTCGCCTGACGGGGCCGGTGGTCCGACCCTGGCCTACATCGCCAACGCCCCTGGCGCCGACCCGGTCGATCTGGTGGCCAAGGACCATCATGCCGTCGCTGGAGCCGAGGTGCGCAAGACCGCGCTGCTGATCAACGACGAACGCGAGGCCAAGGAGTGGACCGCGACCTGGCGCGTGCAGAGCGAGGGCAAGACCATCGCCGAAGGCAGCCGGAAGGGCCGGCTCGCGCCTGCCGAGCAGACCTCTGTGCCGATCACCTTCACCACCCCCGCCGTCACCGTCCGCAGCGAGGTCGCCATCGTCCTCGATGCGACGATCGGCGGCCGCGTCCACCGCGACGCCTTCGCCGTGCAGGTCTATCCAGCCGCGCCGCGCGCTAGCGGCACACTGCTGGCCCTCGATCCGGCCGGCGCCACGACCCGTGCCCTGCAGGAGCTCGGCTTCACCGTCACGGCCTGGGACGGCAAGCCTGCCGCCGGTCGCGTGGTGGTGGTCGGCCGTCACGCCCTGGCCAAGCCCGAGGCGCGCGCCCGCGACCTGGCTGCACATGTCGCCGCCGGCGGCCGTCTGATCGTGATGACGCAGGAGCGCAACTGGTACGAGCAGGATCAGGGCCTGCGCACCTCGGCCTGGTCGTCGCGCATCGTCTTTCCGGTGTCGAGCATGGCCGCTCACCCGGTGCTCGCCGGCCTGCAGGACGCGGACCTGCGCGATTGGAACGGCGCTGGTTCGGGCGTCCCGGCCAAGCCTGTTCCGCTCTACGAGAAAGAATCCCACGGCTATCCGCGCCACGGCTGGAAGTGGGGCAACAGCGGCACGGTCGCCGGCCTAGCCATCGAGAAGCCGCATCACGGCGCCTGGCGTCCGCTGTTGCAGTGCGAGTTCGACCTGGCCTTCAGCCCACTCATGGAACTGCCCAGCGGTCCGGGCCTGGTGCTGTGGTGCACCCTCGATCTCGAAGAGCGCAGCCGGCCCGACCCTGTCGCGTCCCTCATCCTGCGTCGGTTGGTCGAGCATGCCGCCGCTTACACCGGTGAGACGCCGCGTCGTGAGGCGGCGGTCCTCGGTGATGCCACGGTCGTCGCCAGCCTCGGCCTGATCGGCGCGCCGGCAAAGACCCTGCCTACCGATCTGCGCCCGATCGTCCTGGCCAGCGATGCGGCGGTCAGTGATGCCGACCTGGGCGCCTGGCTCGACCGCGGTGGCAGGGCGCTGGTCCTGGTCGATGCTACGCGTACTCGGCTGGGCTTCACCACAGGCCTGGCCGAGAAGCATCTCGGCAGCCTAGCCGTGCCGGGCTGGCCCGAGGCGCGTGGTTTGGCGGCCAGCGACCTGCGGCTGCGCAACGAGGCGACCGTGTCGGTGCTGCAAAGCGCTCCGCAGGGCGGCGAACTCGGGGCCAACGGTCTGCTCGGCCGTCTGGCGGTCGGTCAGGGCGTGGCCATCCTCACGACCATTGATCCGGGTAGCCTGCCAGCAGCCGAGAAGCCGTGGTTCCACTACAGCCAATGGCGTTGGACGCGGGCCCTGGCCCAGCTTGCTGGCAACGTCGGCATCGCCGCGCGCGGCGATGGCAAGGCCCTGCTCAGCGATCTCGGTCGGGATGCCCCGCGTCGGCTGGCCGGGTCGTGGCTGATGCAGGTCGAGCGCCCGCTGGCCCCGGCTGACAAGCCGTGGCAGGACACTCCGCGCTTCGATGCCGGACTCGCCACGGCCGATACCGCCAACTGGTTCCCCATCCCGGTGCCCGGCGCCTGGGAGAGCAGCGTCAGCCAGTTCGACGGGGCGATCTGGGTGCGCAAGCACGTCGAGATCCCGGCCGACTGGGCGGGCCAGAAACTGGTCCTCGATCTCGGCCCGATCGATGATCACGACCAGGTGTGGTTCCAGGGCGTGAAGATCGGTGGTATGGGCAAGGAAAACCCAGATTCCTGGCAGACCGCGCGCAGCTATGGCGTGAAGCCGGAATTGGTGAAGGCCGGGCCGGCAGTGATCGCGATCCGCGTCTTCGACTGGTTCGGCGGCGGCGGATTCAGCGCCAAGACGGCGGCCGAGATGCGCCTGCGCCGTTCCGACAAGCAGGGGACGCCGATCGTCCTGGGCGGCGCGTGGCAGGCGCGCATCGAACGCGCCGTGCCGCCGGCCAAGTCGCCCGGCGAACTCGTCGACAGCGGCATCGATGCGGCCGCCGCAACCTGGCATGAACCGGCCACCGACGATCGGAACTGGCAGGCGATCGTACTACCGCGTCTTTTCGAGGATGCTTTCGCCGACATCGACGGCTCGGTATGGCTGCGCCGCACCATCGCCGTGCCGCAGCATTGGCTTGGTCGCGATCTTGAACTCAGCCTGGGCAGGATCGGTAACGATGACGTGGCCTATGTCGGTGGCGTCGAGGTCGGCCGCAGCAGCGGCGCTGGCAACCGCGTCTATCCTGTGCCCGCCGCGCTGGTGAAGTCCGCCACGCTGGCGATCGCGGTGCGTGTGTTCAACCGCCAGGGTCCGGGCGGCTTCCTCGGCTGGAACGACGACCTCGGACTGGCCCTGCCCGGCGACATCGCCGGCGCGGCCTGGTACGAGCACGGCTACCGCACCGACTTCTCGACCGGCGACGACCCGTTCCGCTACTACCGTTGGTGAGCGGAGCGGTTGCGCAAATCGCCAGCCTGTGAGCGCGATCCCATATGGGAAACGCCACCTGGGCCAGAGGATGACACGTCTACGCAAGGAGCCTCTATGCATCGTCTGCTCATCAGCCTCTCCCTCGCCGGCCTCTGCGCCGCCGCTGACCCCGCACCCGCCGTCAAGAATCTGGCTGTGAACGGGGACTTCACCGCCGGCTGGACCAACTGGAGCCCCAACGAGAACGACAAGAAGTCGGCCGTGGTCAGCCTGCAGAGCGAGGACGGCAACACCTTCCTGCGCCTGACCAAGCCGACCCAGGTGCTGCCGG
This sequence comes from bacterium, assembly GCA_020047915.1. Classification (GTDB taxonomy): domain Bacteria; phylum Planctomycetota; class UBA11346; order UBA11346; family UBA11346; genus UBA11346. Next base: position 6,632 of record JAIFND010000070.1, read on the forward strand.
CCAAGCGCATCGCCATCGACCCGACGTGGAAGAAGCTGCACGTCAGCTGCCGTATGCGCCTCTCCGGCTTTACCCCCAACAAAGACCTCAGCTACGGCAATGCGCGGCTGGCCAACAGTTTTGTCCTGCCTGGAGACAAACGTGCCTATCTCGGCATCGTCCTGCTCGACGCCGACACCGACGCGACCAAGGATGCCGGCTGGACGAACCTGAGCGTCGTGGCCGAGATCCCGGCCGGCGCGCTCGAGTTCGAGGTCGCCTGCGGCAACTTCGGCAAAGCCGGCGAGACCGACTATGACGACATCGTGGTGACCGCCGAATAACCAGCGGCTGGCGCATGATCCACGAGGTATTCTGACTGTGGCCCGGCCGGGGTGCGGGAGCAAATCCCCTGCAGCAACAGCCAGCTAGCGGGGCGACGCCCATAATCAGCCTCGGGCTGGGGTGGAGCCCCGCTAGAGTCCTTGAGGGCAGCGACTGGTGCGGGGGCGCAGCCCCTGCAGCAACAGCCAGCTAGCGGGGCGACGCCCATAATCAGCCTCGGGCTGGGGTGGAGCCCCGCTAGGTCAACCTCGCACGCTCAAGGACCCGAGCGTGGGACTGGACCGCCGGCCGGCAGCCCCAGCATCCCCCCACCATGGCGATGCTGACCTATGAAGGCAACCAGATCGAACTGAGCGGCGAGTGCTTCCTCGGCCGGCAGCGCGAATGCGGCGTGGTGATCCGCGACTCTGCGGCCAGTCGCAAACATGCCCGCGTCTTCCAGGCCGAGGGCTGCTGGTGGGTCGAGGACCTCGGCAGCGCCAATGGCACCCGCCACAACGGCTCCGAGGTCAAGACACGGCTTGGTCTGCGCAACGGCGATGCCATCCGCATCGGCGAGGCCGAGGTCGTGTTCCACTGCTCCGAACGCGAGAGTGCACCCGAGCGGAAGCCTGACGTCGTCCGGCTCGATCCGCAGTCGCTGGAGGGGCGCGAGATCAACGGCTACCGGGTCGGCAAGCTGCTCGGCCGCAGCGGCATGGGCTTCCTCTACCAGGCGACCCAGAGCAGCCTGCAGCGCGAAGTCGCCTTCAAGGTGTTCTCGCGCAAGATCATCGAGCAGGATCCGACCTTCGCCGAGCGCCTTCGCGAGCTGGCTTCGCGTAGCGGCAACCTGCGCCACGACGGCTTTGTCCAGTTGCACGAGAACGGCATCGAAGATGGCCTGCCGTGGTATTCCATGGAGCTGGTCCAGGGCGACACCCTGGCGCACCTGGTGGAGCGCGAAGGCCGCTTCCAGCCCGAACTGGCCCTGCTGGTCTGCGAACGCGTCGCGCTGGCCATGGCCGAGGCGCACAAGGCCGGCATCATCCACCGCGACCTCGCCCCGCGTACCATCATGCTGACCGCCACCGGCCAGGTGAAGATCCTCGATCTCGGCATCGCGTCCGTCCTCGGCCGGGGCCGTGACCATCAGCGGCCCGAGGCGGCCTGGCATTGCGCACCCGAGGTCGCCACCAAGGCCGAGCCCGCCCCGGCCGACGACACCTACGCCCTGGGTTGCGTGATGCACCACCTGCTCACCGGAGCACCGCCCTTCACCGGGGTGACGGCAGAGGCGGTGTTCAAGGCCCACGCCCAGGAGATGATCCCGATCCTGCGCAAGACCGTGCCCGGCCTGCCGGCCGCCGTCGAGGAGTTGCACCAGTCGCTGCTCAACAAGAACAGCGACTGGCGTCTGGCCGACATGGCCGACGTGGCAAAGACCCTGCGCCAGTTGCGCGAATGTCTGGGTCAGGCTGTCGCTGCGGCCCAGGGCCAGGCGGCGCGCATGGTCGAGCGGGCTGCCGCGTCGCAACGGCGCACTGAACGCTCGATGCTGGGCAAGTTCATCATCATGGCCCTCATCGGTCTTCTCGTCCTGGTCGGGGCGCTGGTCCTGCCGGGGCAGCTGCGGCGGGGGACTCCGGATCCGGTTCCGCCCCCGATCGCCACCCCGGCCAACCCGTCGCTGCCGGCCTTCCAGGCTGCCACGCCGACCGTGACGGCACGACCGGCAGCCACCGTGGACGCCAATCTCGAACGCGTACGTGGCCTGCGTGCGCGGTTCGCGGCCAAGGCGGCGAGCTGGCCGGTCCTCGAACAGGAGGCCGCTGATCTGACCGCCTCGGTTCCGGCCACCTCGGCGGCGGCGGGCGAACTGCGCCTGCTGCGCACCCAGATCGCCGACGATGCCGAAGCCTGGTACCGCGCCGAGCTCGCGAAGCTGCCGGCGGTGGCCAGCGGTTCGAGCGGCATGCGGTTGACCGCGCTGGCCCGGCTGCGCGACGAGGCCGCTGCCGCCGAGCGCATCGATGCCGAGGTGCGCTATCAGGAGGAGCTCGCCGTCCTGGTGCAGCGTCTCAACGAGGTCCGCCGGCAGTCACGCCGCGCGCTTGAAGCCGGCCGGCCGGGCGACTTGCCGGGCCTGGCCGCCGCCCTGGCCCCGTCCTTCAACGGGACCCCGGTGGCCGGCCTGCAGCGTCAGTTCGCGATCCTGTGCACCGAGGCCGCGACCTTGGCGACGGGTTGGAAGGGCGACTGGCGGCTGGTCTCCAGCGGCTTCGAACGGGCGCGCGGCGAACGCGCGCTCGCCGCCGCTGCCGCCCTGCTGATCACCGGCGAACACGTCCGCGCCCGGCGCATCCTGCTGGCCGACCCGCAGCTGGGCCAAGGCGCCCTGCTCAGCCGGCGCGAGGCCCTGATGGGCGGTCTCGCCGCCGTCCTCGCCTTCGACGATCCGACTGATCTCCAGTACCTCGACATCGCCTCGGGCGAACCCGCGCTGTCCGGGGGGGCGCTGTCCGGCAAGGCTGGCGATGCTGCCGCGCTGGTGTGCACCATCCCGATCGGCGGAGCTGATTGGCAGGCCGACGCCCTGTTCACCGTCGCGGGCGCGGATGGGGAGATCGTCCTGACCTGCGTCGCCCAGGGGCAGTCCTCGTTCATGCTCCGGTTGGCCGAAGGCCAGGCGGTGCTCAACGTCGCGAAGGTCGAACGAGCCTCACCGACCACGATCACCGGTCAGCGCCGCGTACGTCTGTCCTGCCGTGGCGGCGAACTGCGCGTGCTGCTCGACGGCCGGGCCCTAGCGACCTACGACAAGACTCCGGTGCCGGCTGGTTCCAGCCTGCGCCTGGAACTGGCCGGCTCGGACTGGCGCCTGGAAGAGCTTCAGGTCGTCGGCGGACGCTGAGTGGGCCACCCGCCCTGGCTGGTCCACCTCGACTCCTGTCCCAGCACCAACACCTGGGCCTTGCAGCATCTTGATGATCTGCGGCATGGATCGGCGGTGTTCACCCGTCGGCAGAGCGCCGGTCGTGGGCGGGAAGGACGGTCCTGGCTGGCTCCGGCCGGTACGCTTACCGCGAGCCTCGTCCTCGACGCGCCCATCACGCTGCAGCGTCCGCTCGCCCTGGCTGCCGGCCTCGCCTGCATCCACGCGCTGAGCGACCTGGCCCCGGCGCTCGCTGACGGCCTGGCCATCAAATGGCCGAATGATGTGCTGCTGCACGATCGCAAGCTCGCCGGCATCCTGTGTGAAGGTTCCGGACAGCGCATGGTGGTCGGCATCGGCCTGAACCTGGCGGCCGAACTTCCGGCCGACCTGCCGGCGACCAGCGTGCACCTCCACGCCCCGCCGCCCGACGATCTCGTGCTGCTCGATCGCCTGCGTGGGTATCTGCTGGAGGCGGCGGGCCTCTGCGCGCTGCGCGGATTGGAACCGCTGCTGCCGCAGTTGCGGGCCCGGGATGCGCTGCTTGGGCGCAGCCTGACCATCGCGACCAGGACCGGACAGCTGGAGGGTCAGGGAGGGGGCATCGACGAGCAGGGGCATCTGCTGCTGATCGTCCCGGCCGGCGGCATCGCCAGCGTCGAGGCGGGTCACATCGTCGCCTGGTGAAGCGCGGGGCGTCCGAGTCCGGGTTGCCCGGGCTTGAATGGGTCGTTACGAACCCATAGTAAACGCATGCCCGCCGTCCTCACGCCGCCACCGTCGATCGCAGCGCGACCGCAGAGTGCGCTGCAGAATCCGCCCATGGCTGTGCGCACGCACTTCTCGCCCATGGAGGGGGCCCACGCTCCGGCGGCCTGGAGCGAGGCGCTGCAGACCTGTGAGGCGCAGCGCGTCCTGCTGGCCGATCGTGACACCCTGGCCGGGCTGCCGGCCGCCATCGCGGCGTGGGGACGTGAACGCATCGCGGTCGGCGCCACCGTGCGCTGGCGACCGGCCTGTGGTGACGCCTCCGACCTCATGCTGATGGCCCCGACCGCCCACGCCTACGCCCGGCTCTGCCGCCTGCTGTCGTGGCAGGCCGAGGAGCCAGGCGCCTGGTCGGTCTGGCAGGAGGGGCGGGGCCGCGCTGCGCCCGACCTGGACGGGATCATCGCACTGGTCAGCGATCAGGCGCCGATCGCGAGCCTGCGCTCGGCCGGGGCGGAAGCCTGGTGGCGGTGCGGCCTGCAGCCGGACCTGTCTGCGGTCGGACTGCCAGCGGCGGCGCTCCCCGTGTTCACCCATCTGGGCGCGGCCGACCGGGCTGGCGATGCCGTGCGCCAGGCCGTCGCCCGCCGCGAAGGCCGCTGCATCGCCGCTGGCGCGGCGCTCAGCGATCTCACCGCCATGCGCATGGCCTACCGCAACCATGGATTTCTGCTCGACGCCGGGCGCGAACTGCTCGGCCGCTGCACCTATGTCCCGGGCGGCGTCTGGCACATGCCGCCGTCGCACCACGCTGATGCGGATGCTGAACTGCGCCGCCGTGCCGAGGCTGGCGTACGCCGCCGCTTCGTTGAGGTGACGGACGGGATCCGTGCCCGCCTCGATCACGAACTGACGGTGATCGCGGCCAAGGGCTTTTCCGGATACATCCTCACCGTCGCCGACCTCGCCGCCGGCCGGCGCACCTGTGGGCGCGGCAGCGGCGCCTCGTCGCTGGTCGTCTATTGCCTTGGCATCACCAATGTCGATCCGATCCGCTACCGCCTCATGTTCGAACGGTTCCTGAATCCGGCGCGCAGTGATCCGCCGGATCTCGATGTGGATTTCCCCTGGGACGAGCGGGACGCCGTGCTGGCGGCGGCCATCGCCCGCTACGGGCACGGCCATGTCGCCATGGTGGCGAACCATAACCACCTGCGGCGCTGGAGCGCCCTGCGTATCGTCGCCCGGGCCTATGGCCGCAGCGACAGCGAGACCACCGCCGTGCAGAACCAGGTGCGGGCGCATGAACGCTACGGCGCGCCGCTGCGTCTGGCCGAGCCCTGGCCTGGCATCCTCGTCCAGGCCGGACATCTCGTCGGCGTCCCGCATCATGCCGGGCTCCACTGTGGCGGGGTCGTGATCACGCCGGAACCGCTGCGCGATCTGGTGCCCATCCATCCTGCCGCCAAGCGGATCGCGATGGAACAGGCCATGGAGGATGAATCGCCGCCAAGCTGCATCCCCGTCCCGGCGATCTGCTGGGAGAAGGACGGCGCCGAGGCGATGGGCCTGGTGAAGATCGACCTGCTCGGCAACCGCGCGCTGGCGGTGGTGCGCGATGCCCTGGCCGATCTGGCCGAGGACGGGATCACCATCGACGAGGCACGCTGGCGTCCCGCAGAGGACCTGCTGACCCGGCAGGTGGTGGCCTGCGGTGACACCCTCGGCTGCTTCTACATCGAGAGCCCGGCGATGCGGCAACTGCAGGCGAAGGCCGGCAGCGGCGACTTCGACCGCCTGGTGATCCATTCCTCGATCATCCGGCCGGCCGCCAACCGCTGGATCAACGAGTACCTCTCCCGCTTGCACCACCACCGCACCACCGGCGAGCACAAGGACGAGTGGTACCCGCACCCGGCCCTGCGCGGCCTGCTGTCGGAAAGCTACGGCATCCTGTCCTATCAAGAGGACGTGATGCTTGCCGCCATCCAGATCGCCGGCTTCGACGACCGGCAGGCGAACGGGCTGCGCAAGGCGCTCGGCCTGTGGGACACCCAGCAGCGGCTGACCTGCTTCGCCGACGAGTTCCGGCGCGGCGCCGAGGCGCGTGGCGCCAGCAGCGCGGCCATCGACACGGTGTGGGGCATGATCTCGTCCTTCGCCGGCTACTCCTTCTGCAAGGCGCACAGCGCCAGCTACGCCATGGTCAGCTTCCAGTGCGCCTACCTCAAGGCGCACCATCCGGCCCATTTCCTGGCCCGGGTGGTAGCGAACGAGGGCGGATTCTACCAGCCGGCGGCCTACCTGGAGGAGGCTCGTCGCCAGGGCATCGCGATCCTCGGCCCATGCGTCGTCGCGAGCGGCTGGGTGACCAGTCGGCAGGCCGCGGACGCCATTCGCGTCGGACTGCATCTGGTGCCCGGCCTCGCGTCCTCGACCGGCGGACGCCTCGTGGCTGAACGGGCCCGTCGCCCCTTCAGCGGGGTGGCTGACCTCCGCCGGAGGACCGGCCTGAGCGCCGGTCAGCTCGACACCTTGGCACGGGCCGGCGCCCTTGATGCGCTCCACCCTGCCTGCCACCGCGATCAGATCATCTGGATGGCCACCAGCGTCGGCCTGCAGCCACTGGTCCGCCACGAGGAGGACGACGATGGGGCGCAGCGCATCTTCCCGCTTGTGCCCTGTGCCGATCCGCGTCCGGCTGGATTGCCCGCCCGTTCCGCCCGGGCCATCGCCTGGGAGGTGTTCCGTACCCTCGGCTTCCTGCCCGCCGGACACCCGATCCGCTTCTGTGATCGTGGCCGCGATCGCCTGCGCTGCCGCGACCTGGCCCCGCACATGGCCCGGACGCGCATCCGACTGGTGGCCTGGCCGATCACCAGGAAGCAGGTGGAGACGCATCCCAAGCCGAAGCCTGGCGCGATTTCTGGCCCGCCCGAACCCATGGCCTTCGTCACCCTGGAAGATGAGACCGGCCTGGTCGAGACCGTCTGGTTTCCCGACGCCTACCGCAGTTTCGGACCGCTACTGGACCAGGGCCTGCCGTTGCGCCTGCACGGCATCGTCGAGATCAGCCACGGCGCAGTGGCGGTGACGGTGCAGGCGGCCGAGGTGGTCGATCCGGCGCCCTGAGCCGGCTGGTGCCTAATCAGCGAAAACCAGGATCCTAACTACCTTCGGCCACGTCCTCGCCGCCGCGGAAATACTGCCAGAACGAGGTGCGGCGGCGGATCACCTTGCCGCGTGCGTCCTCGAGGTCGGCGAGTTGTTCCAGCACTTCACGGTGGGTCTGCGGCCGAGCCGACGGGTCGGTGGCGAGCATGCGCATGGCAAGGTCGGACAAGCCCTTGTCGGCCTCGGGCGCTACCTGCTGCGGGTGCGGCGGCAGTTCGCGCAGGCGCTTGACCATCAGTTGGATCGGATCGGGATCACTGAACGGCGGCTGGCCGGTCAGGGCGTGGTAGAGGGTCGCGCCGAGCGAGTAGATGTCGCTGCGTTGGCTGGCCCGCGCCACGCCGCCCTCGACCAGTTCCGGCGCGATGTAGGTCGGCGTGCCGATGACCGTGCCCTTGCTGACCAGCTGGCTGTGCAGGCCGCTCTGGCCGGTGCCGGGGACGCCGGCCAGGCCGAAGTCGGCGACCCGCACCCGGCCGCCCTTGTCGAGCAGCAGGTTGTCCGGCTTGATGTCGCAGTGGATGACGCCCGAGGTCTCATAGGCGTAGGCCAGCCCCTCGGCGCACTGCGCGAACAGCGGCAGGCAGGTGGCGGCGTCGAGGCGGGTGCGCGTCTTGATCAGCCGGGTCAACGACTGGCCGTCGATGTATTCCATCACCAGGTAGGGGAAGGCGCCCTGGTCATCGAAGTCGAAGATGCGCATGATCGCCGGATGGCCGAGCCGGGCGAGGGTGTGCGCCTCGTTGGCGGTCAGCATCAGGGCGTGGGGGGCGCCTTCGGCCCCGGGCAGCAGCACCTTGACCACGACATCGATCTTCAGCGTGGTGTGCCAGGCGAGGAAGATCAGTGAACTGGCGCCGCGCGCGAATTCGGTGACCAGACGGCAGCGGCCGAGCGTGGCGCCGACCGCCGGGGGGACGGGCCGGCTACCCGACCCCTCGGCACCCCGGGCGAAGCGGGGTGGCAGCTTGATCCCGGCATCGGTCAGGACGCGGGCGATCGACTGCAGGACGAAGGCGGTGTCCTGGTGGATGTTGCGCGCCGGCCGCGAGGCGCCCTGGACAAGGGCGAACTCGGCGTTTTCCAGCATGATTGAACGGGTCAGGGCGGCGGTGCCGGTGTGCTCGCCGAACTGGGCGAAGCGCAGGCGGCCGCCATCGACGTGCACCTCGGCCAGGGCCTGGCCGCTGGTGATGCGCAGCATGCCGCTGAGTCCGAGATCGCGGCAGGACTCGAAGACCTCCAAAAGTCCCGGCCGGGCGACCGTCCCCTGGAAGGACTGGGCGCGGATCATCGGCTGGGGCAGATCAGGCTGGGAGGCTGGCACGGCGGGGACTATGGCGTGGGATGGCCGGACGGGAAGTGCGCTCTGGCGCGACAGGGGGGCAGGCTAGGCTGGGCCCCCCATGCGCTTCAGGGATGCCGAACACGTCGACCTCGGGTCGTTCTACGCCCGCCGCCCCGGTCTCGGGCGGATCTACCGTCTGGCCGGCTATGCCGCCTGCGTCGGCGTCCTGTGGTGGGCGCACGACGTCCAGCGCATCGGCGTCCTGCTGGTGATCCTGCTGATCGCCTGGCTGATGGCGTGGAAACGTGAGGTCGGGGCCCTGTTCCGCGCCCCGTTGGTTGCCGCCATCGCGATGTGCGCGGTGCTGATCACCGCCGACCGCCTCGGCCACCCGCTGCAGACGGCCAGTCGCCAGGTCGAGTTTCATTTCCACGGTGACGGTGCCATGCCCCCGCCCATGATGGAGAATATCAAGTGATCGCTCGCTGGGGTATCGCACCGTTGCTCGTCTCCTGGGCCATCCTCGCCTGGGGCGCCTGGCTGCTGCCGGGCGGCTGGATCCAGGACATCGGCATCGCCGTGGCCATCGCCGCCGGCCTCTTCGTCCTGTGGTTCTTCCGCAGCCCGAAGCGCATTCCGCCCCCCGGTCCGCACCGCCTGGTTGCGCCTGCCGATGGCACGGTGTGGGACATCGATGAACTGCCCGAGCCCCTGGTCATCGGCGGCCAAGCGCGGCGCATCGGCATCTTCCTGAGTGTGTTCAACGTGCACGTGAACCGCGCGCCCTGCGCCGGCACGGTGACCTACGCCAACTACCGCCCGGGACGCTTTCTCGATGTGCGCCACCCCGACTGCTCGGAACTCAACGAGGCCAACACCCTGGGCATCGCCTGCGATCCCGAGGTCGGCACGGACATCCGCATCGTCGTGCGCCAGCTCGCCGGGCTGATCGCCCGCCGCATCATCTGCACGCACGGGGTCGGCGACCGCCTCGCACGCGGCGAGCTCTACGGCATGATCCGCTTCGGCAGTCGCACCGAACTGTACGTGCCGCTCGACCGGCCGCACAAGGTGCTGGTCAAGCGCGGCGACAAGGTCAAGGGTGGTGAGACTGTGCTGGTCGAGTTCGAATCGGTCGCGCCGTGAACCAGAAACTCCACCAGCGCCTGAAGCGGCTCAAGACCCTGCCGGTCTTCCCCACCCTGCTGACCGCCGGGAACCTGGCGAGCGGAATCACCGCGGTGCTGTGTGCCGCCACCTGGGTGCCGGGCAGCCCGGACCAAGCCTGGATGCTGTTCATCGGCGCAAGCATGGTCTTCATCGCCATGATCTTCGACATGTTCGATGGCAAGGTCGCGCGCATGACGCGCACCGCCGGCCCCTTCGGGGCGGAACTCGACAGCCTGGCCGATGTGGTGTCCTTCGGCGTCGCTCCGGCCATCCTGGTGCATCGCTTGGTGCTCGGCCAGCCTGGTGTCTTCGCCTATGGCGAGCGCCTGCTGTGGTTCATCACCGTGTTCTATGCCGTCATGGCGGCGATCCGTCTTGCGCGCTACAACGTCGAGCACAGCGACGAGGCGACGCCGTGGTTTCGTGGCCTGCCTTCGCCGGGCGCCGCCGCCCTGGTGTGCGGCTGGGTGATGTTCCACCAGTGGGCCGTCCTCAAGCCGGGCGAGGGCCTGGAGCCCTGGCTGACCGCCAACCATCTGATCAGCCAGACACCGTGGACCGGCTTGGGCAGCATGGATCCCTTCCGCTGGACCCTGGTCGCGGTCACCGTGCTGGCCGCCCTGCTGATGGTCTCGACGGTGCGCTATCCCCATGCCGGCAACACCTTGTTCGGGCGGGTCAGCTTCCGCTCGATGATCGTCATGATCGCGGTGATCGCCGCCTTGGTCGTGGTGCCGATCCCCTATGTGCTGTTCTTCGGCACCACCGGCTACGTCGCCTGGGGCCTGTTCCGGGGTGCCTATGAACTGTGGCGCAACTGGCGCCAGGGCCGCGACCCGCTCACCGACGAGGATGAGGCCGAAGCCGACGATCTGGGCGAGGGTGATGCCCGGCAGGACGACGTCGGCCCGGCCCCCGGCCGCTGATCATGCATCTCGATCCGGGCGATGGCCACCCGCACGCGCCTGGCGCGCTCGAGGATCTGGCGTCTCGTCTGGGAGTCCCGGAAGCGGAACTGCAGTCGTGGTGCGATGAGGGCTGTCCACGCCTGGCTGATGGTCGCTTCGATCCCTTCGCCGTCACCAACTGGCTGAGCTGGGGCCGGCTCGATCGTTGTCCGGTCCTGGCGCGGCGCTGGCGTTCGTGGCTGCGCTGGTTCACCACTCCGGCCCGGCCCTGCCGGCTGCTGGTGCATCGTGCGCAGACCTGCTGGCTGCCGGAGGCGCGGCGCCTGCGCTGGCAGGTCCCCGAACCCTCGGACTGTCCCGGTCAGCAGGTGCTGGCGCGGGCCTGGGAGGAGGGTGAGCCCATGGACGGCGGCAGACTGCTTGAGCGGGGGCCCGCGCGTGAACACACTTGGCGGGCCGAGGACGAGATCGCCCTGACCCCGGTTGAACAAACCGTGCAGCATCGCCAGCGTGATGAAGATCTCATGAAGACGCTGGCTTCGGCGTTCACCTACGCCTATCGCCGGCATCGTCCTGATGATGTGCTGGGCTGGACCGGCACCTGCCTGGACCTGGCCCGGCAATGCGGCCTGGCGGTCGCGGCGCGTGGTCAGACCTGGCGTCTGGTCAGCGGCGTGGTCGCGCATCGCGGCCTCGCCAACGCTCACTTCTGGGTCGAATATGACGCGGGAAATGACGGTTGGATCCAGCTGGATCCGACCATCCCGGCGGTGGCGCGCATGCTCGGCGGCGACTGGCTGGCGAGCGTCCCGTGGTCGGTCGGGCGTCACGATGCGCGGCGCATCCGGGTCGCTTCGGCCGAGGCACCGACCGGCCCCGATCTCGGCGGCTGTGGCGGGGAACTCGATGCCGAAGGCTGTGGAGCCTTGTACTGCACCGACTGGGCGGTGGGGGCCTGCGGCTGGAGCGTTGCCGCCGCCTGAGTGCACGGCACGATCCCCGCCCATGCTGCGACTCGCCCTGCTGCTGTCCGTCCTCCTGCTCTCCGCCTGCGGCGATTCGCTGTCGCGTGGCATCGTCATCACCGGTGATGGCAAGGTGGGCAGCAACAACGCCCGCAACCAGCGCGAGAACGCCCAGGACACCCTGCGTATCGCCATCGAGGAGGATCTCGGCACCGGTTGGACTGTGCGCGTCGCGATCGATGAACCTCCGGTCTATGTCGAGGAGCGCGGCAACGAGGATGGCGTGTGGCGCTGGGAGAAGCTGACCGCGCGGGTCGAGATCGTACCGCCGGTCGGCAAGCAGTTGGACGAGGCCAAGCTGGCCGAACTCGACCGGGGCAGCCGCGACTACCTGCTGAAGAAGGTGGTGAAGAAGGACCCGGCCCGTCTGGCGCTGGCCGTTCAGGCCGGGGTGGCAGCCGCCGTTCCTGCGGCGACCATGGCCAAGACCGAAGGCGGCGCCCGTTCCTACACCATCCAGTCCGGCGACACCCTGGCTGACATCAGCACCGCCTTCTACGGCACGCCGCAGCACTGGCGCGCGATCCAGCAGGCCAATCCCGGCCTCGATGCCGGACGATTGACGGTCGGCGCTGTGATCGTCATTCCCGCTCCGGCGGCTCCGTAACGCCGCGATCTGCATCGTGGCGGTCGAAGCGCCGCCCGAAGCTGAAGTAGTTGACCTGCGCGAGCATGCCGCGCAGCGCCTGCACATCGTTCATGGTCAGGTGCCAACGCGCCAGCATGCGCGTCAGCAGCGGGCGGAAGCGTTCGACATCGGCGCGGCGGAAGTACTGGATCCGGTCGAGGGTACCCAGCCAGTAGTCGTAGAGCGCCGTCACCGCCTCGCGCGGCGCGCCCGGCTCGTCCGTGCCGCGCAGCGGCGGGATGCCTGTCGTGGCGATGACATAGGCGCAGATGGCGACCGCGTTGGCGAGGTTGTAGCTGCTGTTGTCGCCAAAGGTTTCGAGGTGCATCCAGGTCTGGCAGCAGCGCAGTTCGGCGGTGTCGAGGCCATCCGCCTCGTTGCCGAAGACGATCGCCCACCGCTCGGCCGGGCGGCGCACCAGCAGTTCGGGGATCTCGTACGGCGCCAGGCTGGAGCCGAGTTCGCTATCGCGGAAGCGGGCGCTGGTACCGATCACCAGGCCGCAGTCGGCGACCGCGCTCGCCAGGTCGGGGAAGACCCGCGCGCCCAGCAGCAGGTCGCGGCTATGGGTCGAGAACTTGCGCGAGTCGTCGCAGTTGACCTCGCACAGCGGGGCGACCAGGCGCAGGTCGTTGATACCCATGTTGCCGCACACCCGCGCCACCATGCCGAGGTTGATCGGGCCCTGGGTGCGGACCAGGATGATGGTGCAGCCGAGCAGGTTGGGCGAAGGGACGGGCTTGCGCTCGTTGGGGTTGAGCGGCCCGGCGTCGGGGGCCGTCATCGCCAGGCCGAGCGCAACTGTACGGCCCAGGTGGCGAGTTCGCCCTCGGCGTAGGCCGTGTGCGGCCAGGCGAAGCCCTTGCCGTCGTCGGGGAAGCGCGGCCAGATGTGCAGGTGCGCGTGCGGCACCTCCTGCCCGGCGGCGGGGCCGTCGTTGACCACCACGTTGACCGCCGGGGCTCCGCTCGCGGCCTTGACCGTCGCGGTCAGGCGGGCGAGACGGTCGCCGAGGGCGGCCAGGGTGACCGGGGGCAGATCACTGAGATGCTGACCCTCGTGCAGCGGAATGAGCAGCACATGTCCCGGCGCGACCGGGCGGATGTCGAGCAGTGCGGCCCACAGTTCATCGCGGAAGACGAACTGGCCGGGGATCTGGCCGGCAAGGATCTTGCTGAAGATCGACGGCACGGCGGTTCAGGCGACCTTCTGGATGCCGGCCTTGTCGAGCAGCCCGATGACCACGCGCTGCGCGGCGACGCGGTCCATCCAATGGCGGCTCTGGATCTTGGCGGTCAGCAGGTCGATGCGCCGCTGGCTTTCCACCAGGTCGAGCGGGGTCAGGCGCGGGCAGGCCTTCTTGACCAGCGGTTCGAGGGCGGACCACTGGCTGTCGGACAGGAGGTTCATGGGCGCGGACGCTAGCGGTTTGATCGCGCCACGGAAGGGCTTGCGCCGGCAGCCTCGGCGGCACCGTCGGGGCATGTCCAACCCGCTTCTCGGCCCCGTCGGCCTGCCCGCCTTCGACCGCATCCAGCCCGAGCACGTCGAACCGGCGATGCGCCAGCATCTGGCGCAGGTCGAGCGCGACTTCGCAACCTTCGAAAGCGAGGTCGCTGGTGCTTCGACCTATGCCGAGGTGGTCAGCCGGGCGAGCGATCTGGTCGAGCCGATGGGCTGGGCCTGGGGCGTGGTCAACCATCTGCTGGGCGTACGCAACTCCGACGCCCTGCGTGCGGCGCATCAGGCGGTGCAGGGCGATGTCGTGGCGATGTGGCTACGCCTCGCCCAATCGCAGCCAGCCTACCAGGCGCTCAAGCGGCTGAAGCCTGGCGACGGGGTCGAGCAGCGCGTGGTCGAGGCGCGCATCCGCGATGCCGACCTCTCCGGTGTCGGATTGACCGGTGCCGCCAAGGAGCGCTTCCTCGCCACCCAGCAGGAGCTGTCCGAGCTGGCTACCCGCTACAGCAACCAGGTCCTCGATGCGACCAAGGCCTTCGCCCTGGAACTCGCCGATCCGGCCGAGGTCGAGGGGTTACCGGTCAGTGCGCGCGCCGCCGCTGCGGCTGCAGCCGTGCGCGCCGGTCGTACCGGGGCCACGGCCGAGGCTGGTCCCTGGCGCATCGGGCTCGATGGCCCGAGCTTCGCCCCGTTCATGGAGCACGCCCGCCGCCGCGACCTGCGCGAGCGCCTCTATCGCGGCTTCGTGCGGCGTGGTGCCGACGCTCCGCACGACAACCATCCGGTGATCGAACGCATCCTGGCGCTCAAACGCGAGCAGGCCGGGCTGCTCGGATTCGCCTCGTGGGCCGCGGTCTCGCTGTCGCAGAAGATGGCCGGGCAGGTACCGGCGGTCGAACGTCTGCTCGACGAACTGCACGCCGCCGCGCTGCCGGCGGCCAAGGCCGAGCATGCCGAGTTGACCGCCTTCGCACGCACGCGCTCGGGTGATGCTGCGTTGGAACTGAAGCCGTGGGACATCGGCTTCTGGGCCGAGCGCCTGCGCGAGGAACGCTACAGCTACACCGACGAGGAACTGAGGCCCTATTTCGCCCTGCCGCAGGTCCTCGACGGCCTCTTCGCCCTGTGCGGCCGCCTCTTCTGCATCCGCGTCGAGGCGGCCGATGGCCAGGCCCCGGTGTGGAACACCGATGTGCGTTTCTTCCGTGTGCGTGATGCCGCTGACGGGCGCGAACTCGCCGCCTTCTACCTCGATCCCTACAGCCGGCCGGCCGACAAACGCGGCGGGGCGTGGATGGACAATGCCCTGGATCGCAAGGGCGCGCGCGTGCCTGTCGCCTATCTGGTGTGCAACCAGACCCCGCCGGTCGGCGACGCGCCCTCGCTGATGACCTTCCGCGAAGTCGAGACGTTGTTCCACGAGTTCGGCCATGGTCTGCAACACATGCTGACCACGGTGCCGCGCATGGAGGCGGCGGGCATCAACAACGTCGAATGGGATGCGGTCGAACTGCCCAGTCAGTTCATGGAGAACTGGTGCCTGCATCCGGCGACCCTAGCCGGCCTCGCCCGGCACTGGCAGACCGGCGCGGCCTTGCCCGAGAGCTACGTCGCCAAGCTGCGCGCCGCCAAGACCTACCGCGCCGGGGCGGCGACCCTGCGCCAGCTCTACTTCGCGCGCACCGACCTCGAACTGCATGCGCGTTACGACGGCACCGGTTCGGCCCATGACGTGCAACGGCGCATCGCCGCGAACCACACCGTGGTCGCGCCGCTACCCGAAGATCGCATGCTGTGTGCGTTCACCCACATCTTCTCAGGTGGCTACAGCGCCGGCTATTACAGCTACAAGTGGGCCGAGGTACTGAGCGCCGACGCCTTCGCCGCCTTCGAGGAAGCCGGCCTCGACGATCCGGCCGCCGTCGCCGCCACCGGCCGGCGCTTCCGCGACACCGTGCTTTCGCAAGGCGGCGGCGCGCACCCGATGCAGGTCTTCCGCGCCTTCCGTGGCCGCGAGCCGAGCACCGCCGCCCTGCTGCGCCACAGCGGCCTGGCTTAAGTGGCACGGGCGTCTCGCCCGTGATGGTGCCTTTCGACACGGGCGGGACGCCCGTGCTACTGCACTTGCCCTTTTGTGAGCGATAGGAACGCGTCTTCGAGATTCCGTCCACGCACGGTGAAGCGCGATACCGGGAGTCCCGCCTCGACGATGGCGCGCAGCAGTACGGCGTGCTCGGCGTCGCCGCCGGTCGCCGCCAGGGTGGCGAAACGGCCTGACACCTGCACGTCGCTGACGCCCGGGCGCTCGGACAGGATGGCGCGGAAGCGCTCGTGCTCGGCGGCGAGGGCGATCTCGATGGTCGAGGGCAGGCTGGTGTCGGCAGGGGCCGCTTCGCGCGCCGCCAGGGCTGCGCCGCGCACCTCGGCGACCGAACCGGCGGCGACCAGCTGGCCGCGCTCGATGATCGCCACGGCGGTGCACAGCTCCTCGAGTTCGGCGAGGATGTGCGAGGAGATGAGGATGCCCTTGCCCTGGCGCGCCAGCACGCGCAGGAGGTCGCGGAACTCGATGCGCGCGCGCGGGTCGAGGCCGGCGCTCGGCTCGTCGAGGATCAGCACCTGGGGATCGTGGACCAGGCAGCGTGCCAGCGACAGGCGCTGCTTCATGCCCTTGCTCAGGCTGGTCGCCGGCTTGTGCGCGATGCCGTCGAGCTGGCAGAACTCCATCACGCCACGCACCGCCGTGGCGCGGGTAGCGCCGTTGAGGCCGTAGGCGCGGGCGAAGAAATCGACGTACTCGGCCACCGAGGCGTCGGGGAAGGGCTCGAAGTGGTCGGGCATGAACCCGATCAGGCGGCGCACGCGATCGGCCTCGTCCACGGTGGACATGCCTGCCACGACGCAGTCGCCGTCGCTGGGCAGGTCGAGGGTCGCCAGGATGCGCATCGTGGTAGATTTGCCGGCGCCGTTGGGGCCGATGAACCCCATGATGCCGCCCGCCTCGAAGGCGAACGAGACATTGCGTACCGCCTCGACCCGACCGGGGCCGAAGCCGAAATGGCGCGACAGGTTGCGGACTTCGACCAGGGCCATCAGAAGGACTCCGCCTGGGGTGCCGCCGGCACCGGCGCTGACGGGGCGACGCGGCCTGCCGCTTCGACCTCGGCCGGGCTGCCGGGCGGGGCCAGCCAGCCGGCGGCCCAGCCGACCACGGGAGCGGCGTCCTCGGCGCTCGGGCCGGGGATCGGGTTGAGCGGCCCGTCCAGCTCGGCGATGAAGGTGCCAGCCTTGCGGCCCATGTCGCGCGTGGCGAGCCGGGCGTCGAGACCGAGCCGGGCGAGGACCTCGTTGGGCTGGATCACGGCGCGCTGGGGCTCTTGCAGCTCGGCCTCGGCCCCGGGCGCGAGGTTGCGTATCTGCCACGAGCGGCCGGCCGGGTCGGTCCAGTGCAGTTCGCGGATCGTCCGGTCGAGCCCGTTGCTCAGGCGCCAGGTTGCGCCGGCTCGGCTGATGCCGAGGCGGCGGCGTTCGGGGCGCAGGCTGGTGCAGGCGAGCTGGCGATTGACGCGCGCCGGGATCCATGCGGCGTCGGCGGTCTGGCCGCCGCGCCAGTCGAGAGTCAGGGCCGGTCGGCTGCGCCGCCAGCCCTGCTGCCAGTCCTCCTCGTCGTTGGGCAGCAGGCGGTCCTCGGGGTCGAGGCGGATCGCGCCCGGGGCGATGCCGCAAAACCAGGTCATGCCGGTGAAACTCACCGCGCGTTGCGCGGCAGCATCGATCAGGGTGATCTGAACGGCCGAGCGGCGGCGAGCCAGGCCGTCGGCAAGCAGTCCGACGGTGATCAGCAGGACGCAGGTCGCCAGGCTGATCAGCGGAGTGGAGACGAGCAGCAGCCACGGCTTGCCGCGCCGGCGCACCCACCACAGGTTGAGCGGACCGGCGATCACGGCGAAGGTGATGGCGATGGTCAGGAACCAGCCGGTGGGAAGTTCCTCGGTGCCGGGCACCGGGCTCTCGCTCGGCCGGGCGTCCTCGCCAGCAGCATCGCGCAGGCGAGCGAGCAGCACCTTCTGGTCGGCATCCTTGGGGTCGATCAGGGTGCAGCGCACGCCCAGGCGGCGCCACGCCTCGACGCTGGTCGGGCTGGTGACGTACAAGGCCCCGCCGCAGCGGGTCCAGTTGGCGATCGCTTCGCGCTGCGCCGCGCTGAGTTCCGCCTCGCCGGCCGGCGTGGTCAGCAGGGTCAGCCAGGCCGGCCAGCCCTGCCAGCGGTCAGGCAGATCGGCGGGCGGCAGGCGCTTGGCGTGGTCGCCGCTGCCGCTGCGATAAGCACCGCGGGCGCTGCCACTGCTGCTGACCTGGGCGCCAAGCAGGGTATTGAACGCCGGCAGCGGGATCGACTCCTTGGGGTCGAGCAGAGCCAGCAGCACCTCGCGGTGGTCGATGGTCACCGACACGCCGGTCTCGCCGGCCGATCCCGGGCTGGACCAGCGCAGGGTCGGGGCGCCCCAACCGCTGTGTGACGGCACCAGCACGGTGCGGCTGACCACCATGCCCGGCTCGGCGCGCACCGTGTCGTAGGCGCGCGAATCGCCGAGCGAGATCTGCAGGTCGACCTCGACCGGTCGGATCAGCGCCTCGACCCGCACTACGACCGGGGTGTAGCCGTCCTTGTCCTCCCACAGGCAGGTGGCATCGACGCGGACTTCCCCGGCGAAGCCAGCAACCGCGAGGAGGGCGAGCAGCAGCAGCCTCATGCCGGCAGCTCTGGGATGCTGGCGACCAGCGCCTCGACCACGCCGCGGGCGTTCTGGCCGGACAGGCTGGCCTCGGGCGCCAGCACGATGCGATGCGCGATCACCGATACGGCGAGGGCCTTCACATCGGCGAAGCCTGCCGAGGGCCGGCCGTCGAGCAGGGCGGCGGCACGGGCGCAGCCAGCCAGGGCGAGGGCGGCGCGTGGGCTGGCGCCCCAGCGCACCACGCCGCGCACCGCCTCGGGCGCTTCGGGCAGTTCGGGCCGGGTGGCATTGACTAGGCGGGCGATGTAGCGCGCGACCGCTTCGGGCAGAGCGATGCGTCGGGCGGCGGCAATCGCGTCGCGCAGGCTGTTCTGGTCGGCGACCGCTGCCGGCGCCGGTGGCCGGCCGTCGGGGCGTTCGCTGATGATGCGGGTCAGGGTGTCGTCGCCGACGCCGGTGACGGTCAGCTTGACCGCGAAACGGTCGAGCTGCGCCTCGGGCAGCGGATAGGTGCCGTCGAGTTCGATCGGGTTCTGCGTCGCCAGGACGAAGAAGGGACGCGGCAGGGTGTGGGTGGCGTCGAACACCGTGACCTCGCCCTCCTGCATCGCCTGCAGCAGAGCCGACTGCGTCTTCGGGCTGGCGCGGTTGATCTCGTCGGCGAGCAGCAGTTGGGTGAACACCGGACCGGGCCGGAAGGACAGGGTGCGTCCGGCGGCGCCGTCCTGCATGACCAGCGTGCCGGTGATGTCGCTGGGCAGCAGGTCGGGGGTGAACTGGATACGGCGATGTTCAAGGCCGGCGAGGGCGGACAGCGCCTTGATCAGTTCGGTCTTGCCGAGGCCGGGCAGGCCTTCGAGCAGCACATGGCCGCCAGCGACCAGCGCCGTCACCACCAGGCGGGTCAGATGCTGCTGGCCGAGGATGGCCTTGTCGAGTCCGCCGAGGATGGCAGTGGCGGTGGCGCGGTGGCGGTCGATGTCAGCAGGGGAGAGCAGATCGGTCATGGGCGTCTCACGGGCGATAGCCGTACCAGAGGAGGAAGCCGGCGGCTACAGCGAAGGTCCAGTAGTCGGTCGGGAAGCCGAGCAGCCAGTGCTTGTGCCAGCGCACCTCGGCGCGGGTGAAGCGCCGCCAGCCCCACGCCGGGTTGAGCAGGAACCACAGAAAGTCCTCGATGATCCAGAACAGCATGAAGGCGGCCATGGCGCGCGCCTCGAGCGGCAGGCTCCAGGTCCAGGTCAGGGCGAAGGGCAGGTGGAAGGCGGCGAGGACAAAGGGCAGGCACCAGGCGTGGTAGCCGGTCAGCGGGCGGCCGCCGAAGAAGACATCGAGCAGCCAATGCTTTTCGATGCGCCAGGTCGGTAGGTTGGCGGCCCAGCCGCCGTCGCTGCCTTCGATCTGGATCTCGACCTTGGCAAAGAGGAAGGCGAGCAGGCCGGTGGCGCCGAGCAGGCCGAGGAGCGGCGCCTCCATGCTCAGCCCAGCGCCGTGTCGAGGACGGCGAAGGCGGCGCGTGGCCGGCCGCTGGCGCGCGCGTTGGCGGCCAGACGCGGCAGCAGGTCGGGCTCGGCCAGCAGCCGGCGGACGCGATGTTCCAGTCCGGCCGCGTCGTGCGCCTTCAGTGCCGCGCCGTGCTCCAGCAGGTGGTCGCTGTTGCGCTCCTCCTGGCCGGGGATGGGCGAGACGACCAGCATCGGCAGGCCCAGCGCCAGGCATTCCGAGGTGCTGAGCCCGCCCGGCTTGCCGATCGCGATGTCGGCGCACACCATCAGCCGCTCTGGCGTGCGGGTGAAACCAGCGGCGACGAGGCGGCCGGGATGCTGTGCGCCCAGCGCGGTCAGGCTGGCGAGCAGGTCGGCGTTGCGCCCGGCCATCGCCACGACCTGGTGGTCGCCGGGGATGGCGAGGATGCGCTGCGCGATGCCGTGCAGGTTGCCGACGCCGTGCCCGCCGCTCATCAGCAGGATGGTGCGCTTGGTGGGATCGAGGCCGAGTTCACGCTGGCAGGTGGCGCGGTCGGGCGGGTTGGCGAAGACCGGATCGACCGGGATGCCGGTGACCTGCACCGGCGTGTCGCCGATACCGCGTTCGCGCAGGCGCCAGGCGACCTCCTCGGAAGCGACGCAGTAGCCGCTGAGTCCCTGATCAACCCACAGCACATGGATGTCGAAGTCCGTGACCACCACCCAGGTCGGGGTCTGCAACTGGCCCAGTCGGCGCATGCGCGCGAGTTGCTGGGCGGGCAGGAAGTGCGTGCAGATGATGACGCGTGGGGCGGCCTGGCGGATGCGCTCGACCAGCTTGCGCGTGTTGAGGCGTTCCAGGGCCTGGCGCAACCGGGTCAGCGCGCCGTCGGGCGCCGCGCTGTCGCTGGCGTGGTAGAGGTAGCCCCAGAAGGCGGGATGGCGGTTGATCAGCTTAAGGTAGCTGTCGGCATACAGCCGCTTGAACATGCGCGGCACCACCTCCATCACGTCGAGATGCTCGACTGTGAGACCAGGCTGCGCGATGGCGGCGGCGGCGCGCACCGCTTCGGCGGCCCGCACATGGCCGGCGCCAGCGGACACGGACAGGATCAGGACATCGCAGGTCATCGGGAGGGGGCCTCGAAGTAGCCGCCGACCGCGGTGCGGTGGCGTGGACTGACGCGGGCGCGGCGGGCGTCGGCTTCGGCCGGCGCCTGGTCGATGAGCGTTGCGCGGGCAGTTGTCTCGTTGGCGAGTTCGTCCTCGCGCACCGCGCGCGCTTGGGTGCCGACGCGGGCGCCGGCTTCGGGATTCAGCGGTGTGCCGGCCTCCAGCCGGTCGCGGAAGCCGCCCTCGATACGCTGGATATCGCCCCAGTTGAGCGCCGCGTGGCCACCGCCCGGACCAGGGCCGCCACCGCCGGGGCCGTCCTGGTCTTCGCCACCGCCCATGCCGCCGCGCATGGCCAGTTCGGTGGCGAGACGATCGGCGAGTTGGCGGGCGGCCGCGGCGTCGCCGGCTTGAGCGCCGCCAGCCTGCGCCTTGGCCGGATCCAGGCCCCAGCGTTGCAGGGCCTGGCGTTGCGCCTCGGTCAGCTCGCCGCCGGCCAGGGCCTGCTCGGCCAATCGCAGCAGTGCCTCGCCTTCTGCGCCTGCCGGCAGCTTTGCGGCCAGGCCAGGAGCGGCGCGCTCCAGTTCGGCAAGGGCGGCGGCGAAATCAGCAGCAGCGCGCGCCGCTGCCTCTGGCCCGGCGTCCGCCGCGAGCCCAGCCAGGGCTTCGGCCTTGTGCAGCGCGTCGCCCAGGCGATCGCCGGCCTGCGCCTTGGCCGCGGCGAGATCGCGTTCGAGGGCGTCGAGCGCAGCCCAGGTCTGCTGGTTGAGGCCCTGTGCGGCCAGGGCCTCGCGCACGGCCTGCAGGCGTTGCTGCAGATCGGCCACCGTCTCGGGCGGAGCGAGGCGCTCCGCCGCCAGTTCGGCCACCCGCTCCTCGGCCCCGCGCACGGTGCCGCCGGCCACGGGCGGGATGGGTGGTGGCGCGCTGGCCTGCGGCAGGAACCAGGCGCCAACGAGCAGCGCGCCAGCGGCCAGGGCCGGCAGCAGAGCGGGCAGGCGCAGGGGTGGCAGGACGACGCGCTGTAGCAGTGGACGGAGGCGTTCGCTCCACGCCGGATCGCGCCTCGTCGTGGCGGCCAGGCAGGCCGCCAGCCCGTCGGCGCCAGCCAACCGATCGACATGTCCGGCAAGCAGCCAGGCCGGATCGCGGCGGCGCAACGCCGCAGGCAGCACGGCAAGCGGAGCGAGGAAGGCGCTGGCGGCCAGCGCGGGGACCAGCCAGCCGGCATCCGGCACCGCCAGGCGCACGACTGCGACGGCGGTCGCCCCAGCCACGCCGGCGATGGCGGCCAGCGGCAGCACGCGGCCCAGTGCGCGTTCGGTCAGACGACGACGCGCTAGGGCAGAGCACAGCCGGTCGAGGTCGTCCACGCCGCCATGATCACGCCGCCGGCCTCGGCCGCAACCGCTTCACGGGGCGTTCATTGGCGCTATGAAGATGCCCCTCATGAGCACGCCCTTCGACCCGGCCACCGGCCTCGCCCGCCTCTCCGAGATCTTTGCCGCCCAGGTGGTCAAGGCCAAGGTCCACGACTACGATCAGTCGATCGAACTGTGCTTCGCCCCGGCGACCCCGGCGGCGTGGACACCCAGCGAAGCGCAGCTCAGGGCGGTGTGCGCGCTCGGCTTCCTGGCGTGCTACTGCGATTTCGCCGACGACACCGAGTTCGTCGGCTGCTGGCGCACGCGCATCACCGACGGCAAGAAGGCCGGCGATTACTGGGTGCAGAGCGCCCGCCGCGAAAAGGTCGGCTATCCCCGCTACAGCGCGGTCTGAACCGGCCAGTGCGCGCCCTTACCGATCCCGCCAACCGCCGCTGGGCGCTGACCTTCGAAGTGGTCAACGCCTGCTCGTGGTCGGCGGTGCTGGGCGCTCCGCTCATCCTGCTACTCAAGAGCCAGGGTGCCTCGGCCACCGTGCTGGGCGTGGCCCTGGCCCTGATGCCGCTGACTCAGTCCCTGCAGCTACTGGGTGCGCGCTGGCTGCCGCGTTTCGGCTACCGCCGTATGATGGTACGCGGCTGGACCGCGCGCACCGTTATGGTGGGCATCATCGCGCTGGTCGCATTATTCGCCGAGCGCCTGGGTTCATCGCTGGTCATATGGGGGGTCATCGCCCTGATCGGTGGTTTCACCGTGCTGCGCGGTCTGACGAGTTGCGCGTGGCTGCCGTGGATCAGCCAACTGGTGCCTGAGGAGGAACGTGGCCGTTACCTGGCGTGGTCCGGCGGACTGATCCAGGCGACCATCATCCTGTGCAATCTGGCCTATGCGGCGGTGTTCGAACTGATTCCAGGCGCGTCCGGATTCGCCCTGGTCTATGGCTGGGCCTGCCTGACCGGATTCATGGCCGCGTACAGCATGTCGCGCATCCCCGATGCCCCCACCGAGGCGGAGGGGGGCATCGGACCGGTGCCGTGGCGCGAGATGCTGGCGCATGCCCCATTTGCCCGCTTCCTCGTCTTCACGGTGCTGGTCTATGGAGCGCTCGCCGGACTCGGCGTGTTGTGGGTGCCGGTGATGCGCGATGTCCTGCATCAGGGCAACGGTTTCATCGCCACCCTGCCGGTGTGGGCCTCCGTCGCCCACCTGCTGATGATGCCGCTGCTCGGTGCGATGATCGACCGCACCGGCAGCCGGCCGATCATCGCCTGCGCCCTCAGTGTCTGGGTAATTCATGCTCTCCTGTGGGCGGCCCTGGCCGATGGCCTGCTGCCGCTCTCCTGGTGGGTGCTGGTCGCCATCCAAGGCACGGCCGGCTGCGGGGGTGCAGCCTTCCATCTCGCCTCGCAACGCCTGCTCATGGCCACCGTTCCGGGCCAGGGGCGCAGTCATTTCTTCGCCCTGCATAGCGTCGCCTTGGCCATCGGCCAAGGCGGCACCCCCGTTTTGTGGGGCCTGGCGCTTGATGGTGGTATCCATCTCTGGCCGGATTCCGGTCTGGCGCATGCCCTGCTCTATGCCCTGGCGGGGATCCTCATCGCCCTGGCCGTCCCGCTCAGCCTCCGGTTGACCGAGACGCGGGCGATGAGCGCCCGCGAGTTCCTGGCCGATCTGCTGGTCCGCACCCCGGCGCGGGCATTGGCCAGACTCGGTTCGTTCTTCACGGATCGCTGACGGCTGGCATCCCGCCTGGGATGAGGACAATGACGGCCGCATGACACGCAGCACGGCTGATGGCAGCGGGGCGCACCCCAGGATCACGGGCATGCGCCTACTCCTGGTCGAAGACAATGCGACCCTGCGCGACAGCCTGGCGCGCGGCCTGACCTCGGTCGGCTATCAGGTCGAGGCGGTCAGCGATGGCGAAGCCGCCTGGCAGGCGGCGAGCGAGGCGCGCCACGATGTCATCGTCCTCGATCGCATGCTGCCCGGCCTGGATGGCATCGCCGTCCTGCAGCGCCTGCGCCGCAGCGGCTCGGCAGTGCCGGTGCTGCTGCTTACGGCCTGCGATGGGGTCGAGGACCGGGTGCAGGGTCTGGATGCCGGGGCTGATGATTATCTGGTCAAACCCTTCGCGGTCAGCGAACTGCTGGCGCGCATCCGCGCTTTGCTGCGCCGGGGCGGTGGTCGCGCCGATCCGGTGCAGAACATCGGCGAGCTGGAGATCGACACCGCCGCCCGCGCGGTGCGCCGTGGCGGTCGCCGCCTCGATCTGACGCCGAAGGAATACCAGGCCCTTGAATACCTCGCGGCCCGTCCGGGCTCGGTGGTCACCCGCCTCGAACTGTTCGCCCAGCTCTATCCCGGCGAGCAGGAGGCCGGCAGCAACGTCATCGATGTGCTGATCGGCCGCTTGCGCCGCAAGCTGCATCCCCCCGGCGTGACCCCGGTCCTGCACACCCGTCGCGGCTTCGGCTACCAGCTGTCCTCGGAAGCATGAGTTCGCTCTCCCGGCGCATCACCATCGCGGTGGTCGGCATAACCGCCGTGGTGGTGCTGGTCGCGGCGGTCGGATTGTGGCTGGTCGCACGCCAGGTGCTGCTTGGCGAGGTCGATCGTGATCTGCGTGAACGGGTCGAGCGTACCCAGCGCTTCGACCGCATGGGCGGTCCCAGGCGCACTCGTCCGCCCAACGCATCCGGCGATGATCCCTGGCTGGTGCAGGCTTTCGATTCCAGCGGAGCTTTGATCGGCGCCTCACCCAGCACCCCGGCCGGAATCGATCTGCGCGGTGGACCTGGTGCGGTCACGCAGCGCCTGCCCGATGGCCGCAGGGTCCGGGCCATCACCTACGAACTCAGCCGTCCGCCGCCTGGACTCGATCCGCCGCCACCGCCCGAATGGACCTTGGGTGGGGTTCGGGCGGTCCTCGCCCTGGATCTCAGCGGGGTCGATGCCGAACTGCGACGTGTCGGTCTCATCCTCTCGGGTCTGTGGCTGGCGGCCACGCTGCTGGCCTGGTTCGCGGCGATGGCCCTGCGTCGCGCCATCCTTCGGCCGGTCGCAGAACTGACCGCGGCGATCACCAGGCTCGGTCCTTCCGATCTCGCAGCGCGACTGCCCACCGCCACCGGTCCGGCCGAGGCCCAGGTGCTGGTCGGCCGCCTCAACACCTTGCTTGGCCAGTTGGAGGAGGCGTTCCGGCGCGAGCAGGCGACCATCTCCGCCATCGCCCACGAACTGCGCACACCGGTCGCCGGATTACGTACCGAGATCGAATTCCGGCTCATGGCGGCGAGCGATGCGCAGGAGCAACAGACCCTGCATCGTCTATTGGAGACTGCGACGCGCATGCAGGCGATGGTCGGGAACATCCTGCTGCTCGCCCGGCTGGAGTCGGGCCGCGAACACCTGGACCGGACGCCAACCGATGTCCCCGTGCTGCTCGCCGTGGTGCTGGAGCGCTGGGCCGGACGCTGCGCCGCCCGTCACCTCGAGGTCCGGGTCAGCGCGCCGGAGACACTGATCCTCGCGACCTCGGCGGTGCATCTTGAGATCGTCCTCGACAATCTGATCGGCAATGCTGCCAGCCATGCCAGTGAAGGGGCGCCGATCGGCATCGAACTGGCCGGTTCGGTGCAGGGGGTCCGGCTGACCGTGGTCAATGCCTGCTCCATCGAACTGGATGCAGCGCAGCTCGGTACGCCATTCTGGCGTGGTGATGCAGCGCGTTCTGACGGTGATCATAGCGGCCTTGGTCTCGCCCTGGGCCGACGCATCGCCCGCATGCTGGGCGGCGATCTGCTTGTCGCCGCCGCTGCCGGCCGGTTCAGCGCCATGCTCACCCTGACGGGTCGATGACGCCAGGGTGACGGAGGCGTCTGCTGCGCCGCAGGGTCCGCTTGCCTAGGGTAGCGCGCGTCAGGAAACCCCATGATCCTCCATCGCTTCGTCCTCGCCTCCCTTCTCGGTTGCAGTCTGGTCGTTCCGTTGGCGACCGGTGAAGCTCCGGCCGTTCCGGTTTCCACGGTGCCGTCGGTCACGGCGGTCAACGCTGTCACCACCGTCGTCCAGGCCCTGCGCGGCAACGATCTGGCGGCGTGGTACGATGCCCTGCCCGAGGCGCAGCGTGCCGCCATGGCGCCTCCCCCCGCCAACCCCGAGCAGCAGCGCGGCAACCGACGTGGCGGTGCCGACCTCGGCATGCTGCGCATGTTCACCGACGAGCAGCGGGCCGCTCAGGCGGGAACGCTGCTGGGCGCCTTCCTCGTCCAGCTTGCCGCCGTCACCGCGCCAGAGGACAGCCCGCCGCCGGCTGCCGCCCCGGTGCCGGAGGACCAGCGCTTCCTGCTGTTCATCCCCCGCATGCTCGCCTCGGGCGTGATGGGTGGGGCCGCCGGTTCGATCCTGGCTCAGGGCCTGGAGACCCGCCAGGTGGCGGCGTTGGATGGCTTGGCGGCCTCGTACCGTACCTGGGCGGCCGGCGCAGGACTCGACGATGCGGCGCGTGCCACCGCGGCCCAGCCGCATCTGCTGGCGGCGATCAACGCCGTCCGACCGGCTGCGGAGGGCGACAAGCCGCCTGTGCCGCGCGATCTGCTGGTCGCGGTCTCGGCGGCTCTGCTGCACACCAAGCTTGCGTTGGCCGCCTTCGGACTCGATCTCGACGTGATTCTGGCGACCGCGACGGCCAGCCTGGAAAGCGAGACGGCGGGCCGCACCGTGGTCGTGCTGCGCTTCACCGCCTGGGGTGCCGAGCACGCCCTGCCCCTCGTCCTGCAGGCCAAGTCGGGTGGCTGGAGCGTGATCGCCGATTCACCAGCCATCCGCTGGCTGCGTCCGGCGGTGATGGCGCCGCAGATGGGCGGCCGCGGGCAGGTTGGACGTGGCCAGGGCCAGCGTGGCGGCGGTGGTGCCCGCCCCGACGCCCCGGCGGTGCCGGCCGATCAGCCGACGACCCAACCGCCCCGGAACTTCTGAGGGGATCAGCGTCCGAGTTCCCCATCCGGCCAGCGCGCTAGCGTGCCGCCCTGCTGCAGATCGTAAGCGGCAGGGACGGCGGCCGAGAACGGGCGTTCCCAGACGCAGCCGCCGAGTTCGAGTGCGACGCCGTGCGCCAATCGGGCCGGGGCGTCTCCTTTACGCGCCACGGTCAGCACGGCATAGATCGCCAGATGCCTGGTGGCGGCGAAATCCGCCGCGATCACCGGTCGTCCGGGGTAGTCCGTGGTGACACCGTTGGAGAAGGTCCGGCGTGAATCCGGTGTCTGTTCCAGGCGCAGGCGCAGTGGCTGCTGGCCGAGAAAACGCCAGTGGGCCAACGTCCCGTCGGTGGCGCTCAGCAGGAAGCCGCAGCCATCGGCATCCGTCTGGATGTGCAGTCCCGGTTCACAGGTCGCCCGCCAGGTCCAGGGCCGGTCGAGGTGGTCGTCGATCAGGTCGAGCAGGGCCAGGCAGGTCGGACGACCAGCTTCGGCGTGATGCAGGGCCACGTAGCGTTCATGATAGGCTTGCGAGACCTTACGCAGGTCCATGGCGATGGTCCCGCCTGCCTCGTTCTCCTCATCCCAGATCACCGCGCCCAGGCCAGGTTTACGCTTTGCCTCAGGTTCGGTCGGCACGACCACCGATTGCCAGCACGCCTCGCCGCGCGCTTGTCCGCCGCCGATCACCCAATCATGGCCCTCGGCCATGAAGCGTACTGACCCTCCATCGTCCTGGATGTGGCCGCCGATCTGCGTGGTGCGGGCATAGACGCCGAGGACGGCATCCCGTCCGTCCTGCCAGCGGTCGCGGAACACCGCCAGGCCCTGGCGACGGTCGGTGATGTGCCTCCGCAGGGACGCAGGATCGCCGCGGGTGCAGCCATCCAAGGGGTCGAGCACCAGCGCAAAGGGCCATCCTTCCCAGGCGGCACAGCAGGTCGAACCTGGAGCTTCGGGTCCTTCCAGACGGGCGAACCAGGCCGCCAGTCCCGGTCGGCGCGCGGGTTCGGCATAGGCGATCATCAACGGGCTGACATTGAAGGATCCCCAGGCGAGGCCGGCATCGTTCCAGCTGAGCATCATGCCGTGACCCTCGGCTGGGTCGGTGCTGTCGCTGAGTGCCGGGCGCGGCGAGGTGGCGATGTAGAGGCTCTCGGCGAGCCGGGTGATCCACGGCTGGTCGCTGCGCAGATCGAACAAACCGAGCGCATCGGCCGCCGCCAGGGCCGGCAGGAGGTGCGACAGGGTGTACATCTGATAACCCAGGCCCTCGTGATAGAAACCCGCCTCACCGAAGTGCTGGCAGAAGGCGCGCAACCGGCCCAGCGCCCAGCGGATCTCCTCGCCGTGGTCAGAGGCCGGGTGCGCGACCAGGGCGGCGAGCAGCGCCCCGCTATGGGTGATTGCCCACCAATTGTTCTGCACCGCGTGTGGATTGTGGCTGCTGGTGGCATGGCGCAGCCGACGCACGACCTGGGCGGCGGCCTTCCGGATCAGGGCGGTGTCGGCTGGATCCCACAGTCCATGGCAGCAGGCCGAAGCGACCGCCAGTTGCATCCCATAGTGACCGAGGCCGAGATCCTGCGGTATCTTCTGCTGGTTGAGCAGATGATCGGCGAGGCCTTCGGCGGCGCCTCTGTCCTGATCGATCAGGGCGACGGCGGCGGCTCCGCCCACATAGTTCGGTGATTTCGAATCGGCGCAGGCGAGACGGGCCTTGGCCATGATCAGGCGGCTGAGGGTGTTCCCGCTGGCGTGACGATGCCTGGCGGCAGCGATCGCCTCGCTGCTGAACCACAGGGTGGGAGACAGATCAGGCCCGTGCATTGCCCCATCCTAGAGCCTGGCATGCAACTCGCCTTCCGGCAATCATTGCGGAAACACGCAGATGAATGCCGGAATGCGGCCACTTGGCGGGCTGGTCGGTGGCGCGATCATGCGGCATGGGAGAACTCGCCTGGACGGATCTGCGCCATGCTCCGGTCGGGCCGATCGTCTGGGTCGGTCGTCATCGCAGCGCCGCGCCGGTCGCCATCCCGGGACATCGCCTGGAGGTGTGGCAGGCCTGCGTCGTGGTGTCTGGACGCCTCCAGGTCGCTATCGATGGCGAGCCCCGACTCGTCCCCGGCGGCGGCTGGCTGCTGCTGCCTCCTGGGAGCAACCTGGGTCCCGCCCGGCTACCCTGCCGTGGCCTGTTCTATTGGATCGGGATCGATCCTGCAGCCACGCCGACCCTGACCCGCATGGCCCGGAATGATCTGAGGCGGACGCTCCGGGCCCTGGCTGGCTCGGTCCGCCAGGGGGCGGAGGCGGTGCGTAAGCAGGCTGACGCCGTCCTCGCCGCCAAGGATGACCTGTCCTGGGGTGGGTTGGCCACCGGACTGGCCCTGATCTCCACGCTGCAGCAGTCGATCTCGTCTGGCGACGCGGGGATTCAGCCGGCGATGACCGCGATGCGTGCCGATCCGCTTCGGGACTGGAGCGTCGCGCAGCTTGCCGCCCTGTGCGGTCTGCGGACCAGCCGCTTCCATGCCCGGTTCCGCTCCGAAATCGGCCGTACTCCGCACGCCGCCTTGGTCGAACTGCGGTTGCTGGCTGCGGCTGGTCGGCTTGCCCAGGGTGAAAGTCTCACTGCCGTGCTGAAGTCTGCTGGATTCGCTTCGCGTCGTGGCTTTGAGCGTGCCTTCCGGCTGCACTACGGAGTCGCCCCGGGCAACTGGTGCGGCGCAACCGGCAACGGAGTTCCGGTCGCTTTCGGTCGGAAGGTGCTGCGCTAGCATCATGTGATGCGGCTCCTGCTCCTCGCCTGTCTGTGCTGCGGTTTGCTGGTCGCGGCGGATGACCTCGATCGCCTGGTTGACGAGGCCAAGCTGCCCCCGGTGTGGGCCAGCCATCAACCGGCTTTCACCGTTGCCACGGAGACCTTTCTCCAGGCCACCGCCGATGGCGAGAAGACCAAGGACTTCCTGGTTATCCGCGATGCTGGCAAGGCGGTTGCTGTCCTCGATGAGGGGGCCTGCCAATTGGATTGGATCACCGCGCAGCCGGACAAGGCCAGCGCGGACCTGGTTCTTCCACGGGTCTACTCGTGGGTCAGCCTGCTCGGCTGCCGCATCTCGACGGTCGCCTGGATCGATCAGCAGGGGGCCTCCGGAGAGACGCGGACGCACGTATTCTCGGGCGGCGGCCCGACCATCACCCTGACCGTTGAAGAAGCCTGGACGAGCAAACGCCAAGGCGAGAGCCGGTACTCCATGACCTTGCGACTCGACCCACAGCTTGGCTATGTCTGGGATCTGCAGACGCGCATCTCAGTGGACCGTCTGGCGCAGCGCAACGGCAAGCCGCAACGCGATGTCGAACTGTTCAACATCCAGCCGGGCCGTATCTCCGATCCGTGGCCGGATCGTGCACGCTTCGATCTCACCCTGGTCAGTCCACCGAAAGAGACCGGCTTCCTCGGCTTTGCCAACAATCTGGTCGCAGGCGACCGCAGCGACAACAATGGCCGGCTGGCGATGCGCGACGGCGGCATGAACGCTTTCATTGCCGACCGCGATGGCTGGGGCATCGCCCTCACCCGTCGCACGGATGCCGAGCAGTCGCCTAATGCCACCTGCAATGTGTGGATGGACCAGCACAACAAGCTGCTGTTTCCCGGCCAGCCCGATGCCCAAGGACGGCATGTGATCAGCGCCTCCTGGCGCTGGGTAGGCCTGCCTCCGGCCGTCGTGGCGGTCATGCGGGCGCAGACCCGGATGATCAGCTTCGGCGAGAAGGCGGTGATGTTGCGACTCGGGCGCAGCGAGGACTTCGACGACCAGCCGCTGGATCTCGCGACGACCGAGCGTGGCCTGTGGACCTGGGGGATGGCGGTGGATGGTGCGCATGCGCGCAGCGGCACGAAGGCCTTGCTGGTCGGCGGTACCGAGAAGCTGGATGGCAACAGCGGCCGCTTCATCGCGCCGTTCGTGCCTCTCGACGGCTCCGCCGCCTACCGCCTCGAAGCGTGGGTATGGCTGGAGGGGGGCGAGGACGCACGGTTCTTTATCTGCAGTGGTGAAGCGAAAGCGGAAGAGGGTCCGATGCGGCATCGCTCGACCAACCGCATCAGCCCCAAGCCGGAGTGGCAGCGGGTCTCCTGGGATATCACCAAGCGTGGAAACCTCGACTTGCGGATCATCACCCTGGGGAAGGGCGCCAAGGCCTGGGTTGACGATTTCAGCCTGATGAAGCAGCCCTGAACTGATCGCCGCATGCAACCTCGTCATGGACCGGCATGGCGCAGGGTGTAGTCTGCGCCGATGCGCTTCGTCCTGATTCTGCTGGTGGCCGCATCATTGGCGGCCGAATCCGTCACCGAGAATTATCCGGATGGCAGCAAGTCGCTGACCGTCACCGTGGACAAGGAAGGTCGTCGCAATGGAGCTTTGACCGCCTGGTGGCCAGGTGGAAAGATCGTCAAGGAGAAGTCCAAGTGGGACGACGGTGTGCGCCATGGCCTGACCCAGATCTTCGATGAGAAGGGCAAGCAGGTCCGCGAGGAGACCTGGATCAAGGGGCGCCTGATCTATCCACGTGCCCAGGCCCAGATCATCGATGCGTTTGCGCGCATCGAGCGTGAAACCCAGGCCTATGTAGCGACCCTGCCCAAGCCAATCAACCCAGGTTCGGCCCCGCCGGCCGACCAGGCCCAGGCCCTCGCCCGGGCGGGCTCGATCATGATGTCCTGCTCGACCCGACCTACACTGACGAGGCCCAGGAAGGCGCCGAGATACTGGCGGCAATCGGCAAGCTCGATCATCACCCGAGCAAACCCGCGGGCTGGAGCGATGCCGACTACGCCAAGGCCAAGAACGCTTGCGGCCACGGCAATCTGGCCATGGGTGCGGGCAGCCTGACCCGGGCAGTGGACATGTGGATGGATGACAGCGACGCATCCAACATCGGCGCCCTCGGCCATCGCCGCTGGATGCTGAATCCCGAGATGCAGTCGTGCGGATTCGGCATATCCGGCAAGTTCCAGGTCATCTGGGCGCATGACGACAAGCGCAGCAAGCCGGTGCGCCAGCAATGGCAGGCCTTCCCGCCGTCCGGTTTCGTGCCAAGCTCGCATTTTGGCGACCGTTACGCTTGGCACATCTCGCTGAATCCGGCCGACTACAGCGTTGATCTGAAGACCATGACCTTCCAGATCTTCCCGCTCGATCAGCGCCTGGTGCGCAGCGGCGCTGCGTATGTGCTGGATCACGACGGCAGCGAAGGGTCGGGCTACGGCTGCTATAAGAACGCCCGCATCGTGCGCCCGGCACAGGACAAGCAGCCCAAGGGTCAGCCACCCTTTGTTGTTGGGAAAAGCCGCAGCTATGAAGCCGTGGTCGGCGGACTGTCGCCCAAGGGCGACGCCCCCAAGGAGATAACCTGGGTGGTCACCTTCTACTGAGCGGCCTGCTGGATGCGTGCAACCGGCGCCATCTGGCCCAAGACTGGGGACTCGAGAAGCCGAGCGTGCCGGCAATCTCGACCTCGGTATGTCCGAGCGCGCGCAGGCTGTGCGCCCGGGAGATACGGCAGCGATTGATGAATGAGCCGACGGTCTGTCCGGTATGCCGGAGGAAGATGCGGGCGAAGTAGGCCCGACTCACCCCGGTCAACCTGGCGAGACTGACCAGAGAATGGCCGACCCCGCCGTTGTCCTCCAGGTGCCGGCAGATGGCGGCGAGAGCTTCATCGCCGGTATGGGCCGCCTGCCAGCCGCCTTCGATCACCTGGCTGAGGGTCGAAGCCAGGGCGCTGCGCAGCCGCCACGGATCGTTGCGGGCGGTTGCGTCATCCCAGAGCAGGCACGGATCGGCACAACCAGCCAGGGTGAGCACGCTCCGGCCGCTCCAGACCGCCCCGCCGACCACCAGGCTGACCAGGGTCCGGCCTCCCATCCAGGCCAGCCAGAGCTGCCTGGACCGAACCCCGGGCGGGATCCCGCAATCGTGTTGGCTGTCAGGCGGCAGCAGGGCGACCAGCCCGCGATTGGCGGCGTGCACTGCTCCGGCCAGACCGAAGCCGCCCTCGCCAGCCAGGGCCACCATCACCTCGCCGTGCGGATGGGCATGCCCATGGGTGGAGCGCCAGCGATGCTCTCCACCGGATGGCCGGATGGAGCCGTCCGATCCCGGTCCCACGATCCGCCAATCGGCCGGGGCGAGCAGCAGGGCGAGGTCGTGCTCATCAAAGAAGGCGTGGGGCATGGTTTCCAGATGGTCACTACAGGATGCGATCGGGCAATCGACCGGCGGCGGTGGCCGAATAGCCTGGGAACATGTCCAAACCCATCTCTGCTCCAACCTATCCGGTCCGTCGCAGCGCTGTCATCGCCGCCGCCATCGAACGCCTGGAAAAGCACGATTGGACCAGGCTGGAGGGGGAGCCGGAGACTGAAGCCGCCCTGGCCGCCTGGCATGGTCGGGGCATCACGGGGACCAATCCTGAGGTGTGGTACGTCGCCTCGGGTACGGCGGCGCTCGAAGCGATCATGCTCGGCCACGAGATCGGACCGGGCGACGAGATCGTGGTCACGCCCTACACCTGGGGGGCCACGGTGTCGGCGATCCTGGCGATCGGGGCGATCCCGGTCTTTGCCGATGTCGATCCGCTCACCGGTCTGCTCGACCCCGTGGCTGCCGAGGCGGCGATCACCCCGCGCACCCGGGCGATCATGTGCGTGCATCTCTTCGGCACGCCGTGCGATGGCACGCGGCTGCGTGAAATCGCCGACCGGCGCGGCGTGCTGCTGTTCGAGGATGGCAGTCAGGCGCACGGAGCACGCTGGCGTGGCACCCGGGTCGGGGCCTTCGGCCACGC
>JAIFND010000147.1 GCA_020047915.1 bacterium
CCGCCCTTGCGCAGGATCTGGAAGCCGTCGTGCAGCGTGCCGCCGTTGTCGATCGAGCGCTGGCGCACCACCCAGCCGGTCGGGCGGGCCTTGGTGCCGACCTGCACCAGCACGCGCCGTGCGCTGGCGAGCGGCTGCTCGTCGAGCGGCACCACGACGATGCTCGCGTAGTCGTTGGCGGCACGGATGGTGAGGTCGCGCAGGCGGATCTCCGGCCGCTTGGCGAGGAAACCGGCCGCCGCCTGGCACCTGGCGGCATCCACGGTGTAGATGCCCAGGCCGTAGTCGGTGACGATCTCGCCGGTGATGCTGGTCAGCAGCTTGCGCTGCTGATCGATGAGCTGCGGCAGCTTGGGCGATACGCGGTTCTTCTTGGCATCACCGCCATAGACGACCTCGACCGGGCCGACGCAGAACGCGAGCGGATCCTGCGCCGTGGCCACTGCGCTCTCCACCGGCATCGGACCCTGGTCGCGATTGGGATCCCACACCTCGGATTCGGCGATCAATGGCGTGCGCTGGCTGAAGATGTCGTCGAGGCTGCGCTCCTCGTGGATCACCGGCTCGGACGCCGGAGTGATGAAGCCATGGCGGAAGGCCAGGGCGGTGGCCGGGAACTGGCCGGCCTGCATCGGGCTGGCGTAGGGCCACTTCGAGAGGATGGCGTCCCATTCCTCGTCGCCCGAGGCGAACCAGTAGAAGGAGTCCACCCCGGTCAGCGACAGCTGGGCCGCGACCATCAGCGGGCCTTCCGCCTGGTAGAGGTTGGGCGGCACCCACAGGCTTTCCGGGATGATGAAGGGGCTGCCGGCGACCTGCTTGACGTTCATCGGCCAGTTGCGCGGCCGGGTCAGCGCCGACCAGTTGGTGTACACGTGCTGCGCCAGGATCTGCCAGCCTTCGTTGATGCCGGTGTGGATCGCGCCGTAGTAGGCGTTCTTGCCGATCACCTCGTTGGCGGTGTAGCTCCAGCGTTCGGCGTCGTCGGCGGTGACCGGGTCGACGGTCTTCCAGTTGCCGGCGTTGATCAGTTGCTTGCAGCCCAGTTCGTCGCGCAGCCAGCGTGCGGTCTCGGCGTTCCAGTCGCGCATCAGGGTGGCATGGAATTCGAGCTGGTCGGTGAGGCGGTTGCGCGTGCCCGCGTCCTCCCACTTCTTCGCGCGGTCGCGGGCATCCTTGGTGAAGAACCACGGCTGCATGACCGCTACCGTGCCGGCGGCGGCGTCATCGGTCCCGCGCAGATCCCAGCCGCTCTCGTACTTCATGGTGTAGCGCGCGAACGCCTTTTCGATCGAGCCGTGCTTCTTCGCCACGAACTCGCCGAACTTACGCGTCAGCACGCGCAGCGGCTCGCCGTTGATGCTGGCGGCGGTGTAGAACAGGATCGAATCCTCGTTCTGCAGCTGGATGATGGCGAGGGCGGGGTCGTCCTTCAGCGCGATGCCGGTGTAGGGATTGACCTCAGTATAGAGCCGCTTGACCCAGGCGCGGTACATCTGCTGCACCGGCTCGTAGAAGAACACCAGCGACGACAGGTTGCCGCCCTTGAAGCCGAGTTCCCACGACGCCTCATTGTCGGTGTGCGAGCCCCAGTACGGGCTGAGCGTCGAGTAGATGCCCTCCTTCTTGAACGCCGCCACCATGTACCAGGCGCCGTGCAGATCGACCTCGTTGATCGCCTCGCGCGTCGGCGGCGGCCCGCCGCGCTCCTGCTTCGCCGGCAGATGGCCGTGGAAGCGCACCATGTTGATGCCGCGCTTGGCCGACCAGCGCGCCTTGTGCGCGACCTGGGCGGATCCCTGAAGGGGATGCGCCAGGAGTACTCGGAACCCGACCAGAAGCGGATCGCCTCGCCGTCGCCGCGCACGAAACCATTCCCGTCGGCGCTGCGCTTGATGAAACCGTGCTCGCCGGCAACCGCCTCGTTGAGCCGGCGCAGATCGATCGGCGACTCGGCGAAGGTGTCGCGCAGCGCCGGCCACGGCCACGCCTTGGCCGGATCGATCTCGCTGACGGTGGCGACCTTCTCGCCGGGCTTGTGGAACATGCGCGGGCGGAACTCGAAGCCCTCGGGCGCCAGCACGAAGCAGTCGATGGCGGCGAAGCCCTTGCCGTCCTTGCCCGGCTTCACGGCGAAGCGCAGGGTGTGCGCCCCGGCCTTGAGCTGCAGCGGATCGGCGCGCACCCAGGCGAGGTTGTGGCGGTTGGAGCCGTCGTGCGAGACGTGGGAGCGGTCATGGACGCGGCGCGCGTACGTCAGGTCCCTCTCGTTGTCCTTGTCGGCTTTTTCCCAAGCCGATTCCGGCAGTTCCTGGGCGGGAGCGCCATCCAGCGACCAAGTGTACCCGGTTGCCTGCAGATTCAGGCGGATCCACAGTTGATAACGGCCATCGGACGGCACCCGGAAGGGGCAGACGACGTAGCCGCTGGGCATGCCCTTCTCGTCAAAGGAGTGCCACCAGTCCTGCCCGGACAGCGAGGTGGCGCGATCCACCGGATCGTACCAGTCGTTGGCCTGCTGCAGCTTGTCGCTGGAGGCCTCGGCCTCGACCCAGACATAGCCGGGATCGGCGGCGTTGAGGGCGCAGCAGGCCGAGAGGAGAGTGGTGGCAAAGCGGAGGGCGGGCATGATACCTCAACGGATATCCGATTACGCTGTGACTGCCAGGGTATATGAGAACCATTGCCCCTGGCGCGCGGGCCGCGCGCGCTCCCAGGAGGTCAGCCGCGGCGTTCGATCGCCTCGGCACGGCGTGCGGCGCGCGCGTCGCCGCTGACCAGGGCGCGCAGGCGCCAGGCCTGGGCGAGTTCCGGAGCGGCGTCGGTCAGGGCGATCGCTTTGCCGGCGGTATCCGGAGCATCGCGCAGCCAGGCCTGGGCAGCGTCGCGTGCCAGGCGTTTGGCCGCCTCGGGATCGATCGCCTCGCGCCCTGCCAGGCGCAGTCGCACCAGGGCGGCCAGGGCGGCGCACAGCAGGTAGGCCGGCAGCAGGCGGGTCAGCACCCACTCGGCGGCGAAGCCGCCGAGCAGCAGGCCACCGGCCAGCGCGGCGAGGATGAGGATCGCAGGGATGAGGAGGGCCAGGGCCCAGGCCAGGCGGCCATCAAGCAGCAGGCCGGCACCAGGCAGGCCGAGGTCGAGCGGCGCGAACCGCCGCATGGTCACTTGCCCTGGTAGAGGCGGGCGGCGAGGATCTCGGGCAGGCCGACGGCGCGGATCTTGTTGGCCGCCGTGTCGATGTCGTACTCGACGCGGTTGATCAGCACTTCGCGCTTGTCACTGTCGAACAGGGCCCAACTCGCCTTGTTGTTCTCATCGCGTGGCTGGCCGACCGAGCCGGCGTTGACGATGGTCGCCGTCTCGCCGTCGATCGGGATCATGCCTTCGAGGGTGTAGGTGATCGGATCGGTATCGAAGAAGCCGACCGGCACATGGCTGTGGCCGAGGAAGCCGAGGGCGGCGCCAAGGCGGCGCAGGGCTTCGAAGCTCTGTTCGGCGTCGAACACGGTCTGGATGTAGTTGAAGGCTTCGGGCTGGTGGAAGGTGCCGTGCGCCACCGCGCAGTGATCGTAGGTCAGGACCAGCGGCAGGTTGGCCAGCCAGTCCTTCTGCTCTTGCGAGAGCTGCTCGCGCGTCCACAGCGCGGCTGCCTTGGCATAGGCGTTGAAGGCATCGATCGAGATCTTGCCGACCGCAGCCCAGTCGTGGTTGCCGGCGATCACGTCGCACTTCAATTCGCGGATCATCTCCAGGCACTGCACCGGCTCGGCACCGTAGCCGACGATGTCGCCCAGGCAGACGATGCGATCGACCGCGCTTTCACGTATGGAGGCAAGCACCTTCCCGAGGGCGTCGGTGTTGCCGTGGATATCGCCAAGGAACGCGTAGCGCACAGGGTCTGCTCCGGCTTAGGGAATATCTTGTCGCTCGAAGAGCGCCAGCCCCAGGGCCAGCGTCCCCCCACACCACAGCACGGCGTAGCCGAGGCCTGCGCCAACCGCCCCCAGGGGTAGTCCACCTTCCACCTGGGCCGCATCATCCGCGGCAAGCAGGTCGAGGGCGGGCAGGACGACGGCTCCATGCAGACCCATTTGCGGCAGCAGGTGGGCAACGACCCACACCGCGAAACAGGCGATGATGTTGCCCGCCAGGCCCAGGCGCAGCGCCAGGACCACCGCCAGGCAGGTCAGACAGGCCGCCTGGGCCAGGGCCAGGAGATGTCCGCCCAGCAGCGAGGCCCACGGGACGGCCACCGGATCAAGGCCCTGGGCGTGGCTGTGGCCGCCGCCCAGTTCGAACTCGAAGTTGGTGCTGCTGCCGATCTGTACCGCGCCGAGGTGGATGCCGGCCACCACCAGGCCGCACAGCAGCACGGCGGCGAGCACCCCGCCGGCCTTGCCGACCAGGAAGGATGCACGGCTGAGCGGCTTGGCGAGCAGGGTCAGCGCCGTGCGGTCGGCCAGTTCGCGGTGCACGGCCACGGTCGCGCCGACCACGCCAAGGAACAGCCCGGCGAGGGCGTGCACCGCGATGCCCGAGCTGCACAGCATACGCATGCGGTCGGCCTCGGCGAAGCTGAACATACCGAACAGCAGGCTGAGTCCGACCAGCGCGGTGGCGATGAGCAACACCAGCCAGGTCGCCGGCTGGCGCAGCAGGTCGATGGCGGTGAGGCGGGCGAGGGCCACGGCGGCGGACATGGGGGGGATGATGAGGCGGGAGCGATTGAGACAACATGCAAGGAGGAAGGAGACAGAGAAGGCGACAGAGAAGGCGGAAGGAGGAAGACGGAAGGCGGAAGAAATGCCAGGTGGTGCCGACGGACGCGACCTGCCCATGCCATCGCTGCGCTCCCGATCAGACGATGACGATGCCCCGTCGTACAGCGTCTAACCGCAGCCCTCAGCAACTCTTCCGCCTTCCGCCTTTCGCCTTCCGCCTTATTTTGCGCTCATGCTCACGCTTCCTCTCATCGAGGTCTCGGGTACTGCGCGCTCCATGGGCCGCGCGCACGGCGAGGCGGTGCGCGACCTGGTGCGCGGCTTCATGGCCGACCGGGTGCGCGCCGGAGCGGTGTTCGTGCGCCAGCGCCGCCGTGACGGCGACTTCCTCGCCACCGCCGCCGCCTGCCTCGGCCTGCTGCGCACCTGGGATGCGGTCGGCTGGGACGAGCACCACGGCGTCGCCGAGGGCGCCGGGGTCGATCCGGTCGAGTTGTATGCCGCCTGCAACCTCACCGACATCCGCGATGCCGCCTGTTTCCGGCCGCTGGCGGCCAGCGCCGAGAGCGAGGGCTGCACCACCGCCCTGGTGCCCGCCGCGCGCAGCGCCACCGGCGCGCCGCTGGCGGCCCAGACCTGGGATCTCAACCCGCCCGACCTCGCCTTCGTCATCGCGCTGCGTCGGCGGCCTCTCGATGGCCCGGCGACGGTCAGCGTGACCTGCGCCGGCTGCCCCAACCTGATGGGGCTCAACGCGCACGGCCTCGCCTTCGGCACCACCAATCTCAAGGTGCACGGGGTGCGCGCCGGCATCCCCTACCTCTCGATCCTCCACCGCCTGTCGCGCTGCGCCGACCGCGCCGAGGCGGCGGGCGTGCTGGCCGCGACCCCGCGCGCCGCCGCGCACAGCTATTGGCTGGCCGACCCCACCGGCATCGAGGACTGGGAATGTACCGCCGACGCCGCCGTGCCGCGTGGTGGCGAGGCACCGTTGTGCCGCACCAACCACTGCCTCGACGCGGCGCATGCGGCGCGCGAGGACGAACCGCCGACCGCCAGTTCGGCGGCCCGCCTGGCGCATGCCCGGGCCGTGCTGGCCGCACCGCGTCTGGGTGTCACCGACCTGCGCGCGTTGTTCGCCGACCGCTCGCAGGGCGTCGATTCGATCAACCGCTACGTCGAGGACGGCACCGGCACCTCGACCAACGCCTGCCTGATCGCCGAGCCGCGCGAACGCCGCATCCATGCCTGTCGCGGCCCGGCCGACCGTGGGGCGTGGGTGACGCTGTCCCCCTGAGCCGCTGACGACGGTTGTCCGGCTGGGCTGGGCCAGCACCGTCCGGCCATGTTCCGCCCCGTCCTGCTCGCCCTCTGCCTGACCAGCCTGGCCGCCGCCGAGGGCGAGGTCCTCGCCCGTTCACCGCTGATCGCCGCCCTGGCCCCGCCCGCCGGTGCATGGAGCGAGCAGCCGGCCAAGGCGGTCGATCGTGCCGCCGAGCGCGAACGCATCGCCAGCGCGGGCACGCGTTTCCTCGCCGCCCTTGCGGCGGCCAAGGACGGACCCTCGCAGCCGGCCCAGCGCGCTCTCGCCGCCCTGGTCGGCACCCTGCCCGGACTGGAACGCCCGGCCCGCCCTGACGCCCTCGATCCGGTCTTCGCCCGCCGGGCGGTGCGCGGCGGGGCCCTGCGCGGCTTTGCCGCCGATGCGGCGGCCGGCGAGGTCGAGAAGGCGGTCGCCGAGGCGGCCCGCCACCAGCCGGTTGCGGTCCTTACTGGGCCGCAGGGGGCCCGGTTGGAAGAGCGCCGTGACGCCTTCGGCGTCGGCGGCTGGGTGCTGAGCGGGCCGCGCAGCGCCTATGCGGTCGAGCACAGCGTCGCGCAGTTCGTCACCATGCCGACCCTCATCCTCGTGGTCGAGCTGCCGGCCAAGGCGGATCCGGCCAAGGACGCAGGCAAGGCCGTGGCGGCCGCGCTGCATGCCGATGGTGCGGTGGTCGCCAGGTGGAAGGCCACCGAGGGCAAGCTGATCGCGGAGGCGGACGCCTGGCG
The DNA here is from genome assembly GCA_020047915.1 of bacterium. GTDB lineage: Bacteria > Planctomycetota > UBA11346 > UBA11346 > UBA11346 > UBA11346. The sequence goes on from JAIFND010000147.1 coordinate 6,771, forward strand.
CAGCGCCGTGCCCGAGCCGCTCGGCCTTGGCCTGGCCACCGGATTGCTGCCGCCGCATCTGGTGCTGGCCGGCCTGGACGGCGATCCGCTGCGCCTGATCACCATGCACGGTGCGCTGACTCCGCCGCAGTCGGCCAAACCGGCTGAAAGCACGCGCTTCATCGCCGAGGCCGCCAAGGTCCTGCCCGACGCCGCGCATCTCGACCTGATCGGCGAACACCTGTTCCGCTACGTCTATGACAGCCCGGATCCGCGCTATCCGCTGGTCATCGGCAACAATGAGATCAAGGGCGAGGTGCATCAGACCGCGGCCCAGACCCTGGCGGCGACCACCGGCGGGCAGTGCCGGGGCGACTGCGACGACCTCGCCGAACTCTACCAGACCATCGCCGAGAAGCAGGGCCGACTCGGCCACCTGCTGATCCTCCCCTCGCACACCGCTTTCGCGGCAGCGCGCAAGGAGGGGGCGGGATGGGTGGTCGAGGTGATGCAGACCGGGCCGACAATGGCCTTCCACGGCTCCGACCTGCCCGAGGCGCTGCGCGCCGCCCACGCCCACTTCGATGCGACGCGGCCCTTCTCCCCCGACCATCTCGGGCTGTTGCTGCGCTTCTCGGGCGAGAACCAGCGCGGCCCCTTCGGCCTCGGCTGGCGCATCTTCGCCGAACCTGACTACGCACGCCTCATGATCGACGTGCAGCGTGACTGGCAGTACCAGACCTACGCCCGCGCCATCGCCAAGATGGAGCGGCTGATCGCGGCGGGCGACCGCGATCCGGCCAATCTGCACGAACTGGCGGCATTGTACGAGATAACCGGCCAGTGGGCCAAGGCGGCCGAAGGCTTCCGCAGCAACCTCGAGGCGCTCTCCGATCCGGTTTCGCGCATCGAGGTCGAGCAGGAGCTGGCCTCGGTGCTGCGCCGTGGCGGCAAGCACGACGAGGCGCGCGCCGTGCTGTCGGCCCTCGCCGGCACCCTGCCCGAGCTCGCGCCGAAGCTGGGCGGCGGCGTCGCCCAGCTCGGCCTGCGCCTGAGTCTCGCCCAACTGGCGGCCGACGACCGCGAGGGCGCCCGCGCAACCCTGCTGCGCAGCGCCGCCGGCCCGCTGTCGGCGATGACCGGCCAGGTGCTGCAGCTGGTCGCGCGGCCTGGCTTCGACCGCGCGACGTGGACCGGGGACGGGCGTCTCGCCGCCATCCGCGGCCTGATCCAGGGGTACATCTCCTGCCTCATCGCCCACCTCGACAAGGCCGGGGCCGGCGCCGCCCAGGACCCGACCCTGGGCAACGCGCGTCAGCAGGTCGATGCCTGGCTGGCCCGTCTCGCCTTCCTCGAAGCGGACGCGCCGGCCGACGCCGTGGACATCTACGCCGCCGCCGCCCGCGTCCATGCCCTCGACCTCGGCGCCGAGGCCCTGGCGGCGGCCGTCGCCGCGGCCAAGCCGCCCAACGACGCCACGCGCGACCATCTGCAGCGCCGCGCCGGGGCCGCCGAGGCGCGGAGTGACGACTTGCCGTGGATCCGCATCAGTCCGGCCTGGTGGCTGGGCGAGGTCAACCGGGCGTTGCGCCCGGGCACTGGCGAGGGGGACGATGAGGACGCTCTCGCGCCGCTCGATCCCGCGCGCATCGACCGTGCCCGCGTCGCAGCCGCGGCCCGCGGCGCGAGCGAGGCGCTGGCCACCTGCCGTACCCTCGGCCTGAGCGACCTGAAGCTCGACCAGAGCGAGCATTTCGCCGGACTGATCGCCGCGGTGATCGCCGGTGACGAGAAGGCGCTGCGCGGGCGCCTGTGTTACGTCAAGCGCCAGGACGACAAGCGCCTGCGCGATGTCACCGCCGGCCAGCTTGGCCGGCTCGCCCCGGCCTGTGACGACAAGACCTGGCAGGTGGTGCTGGCCGCCTGGACTGCCGAGGTGGACTACAAGCCGAAGTGGTTCTCGATCGCGTGGACCGCGGTGGTGGCCGGCGCCCCGCGCCAGGCCCTGGCCACGGCCCGCGCCGCCGCCGCCCGCTTCCCCGACGACCCAGCGTTCGCCGAGGAGCGGACCTTCATGGAAAGCCTGCTTGGGCGGTGAGCCGGAGGCTCCTGGCAAGCTGTGTTTGCTCGGCCGGGCTTCCTGCGCATAATGTCCGGCCATGAGCAAGGGCGCCGTACTCGATGAGGCTTTCTGCGCCACGGCCGGACTGTCCGAACAATTGCTGACCCTGGCCGGCCAGATCGAGAACAAGCGCCACGAGGTGCTGCAGGAACCGATGTTCCACCTGCGCGTCCAGGAGATCGAGGAGACGGTCTATCTCGAACGGCAGTACGTGTTCGACAATCAGGTGTCGATCCGCACGCACTACGGCAAGGGGGACAAGGTGCTGGTGTGGCTGCAGCGCACCCTGCGCCAGCCCGCCCACGACCCGCGCGCCGCGATGGTCGAGCTGCTGATGGCGCGCGAGTTCTTCGTCCTCGGCGACTGGCGCGAGTTCCAGCGCTTCCGCCAGTTCATCAAGAGCCAGCGCATCCTCGACGCCCAGGCGCGCCAGTGGATCACCGACAACCACGTCAAGTTCAAGGACATGTGCCAGACCCCCGAGGGCATCGAGAAGATCCTCGACGGGCTGGGCGCGATGGCCGAATGGCCCGACCTGGACGGCCAGGACCAGGGCGAGAGCCGCACCACCCTCGAACTCATCGCCAAGACCTACTCGCGTTCGCTCGCCCCGGTGCGCTCGTGCAAGCTGCTGCCGGCAGCCCTGCTGCTGCGCGCCCCGGACACCCGCTTCAACATCTTCCGCATGTTCTCCTTTGTCGAGGACCCGACCGGTCCGCTCAGCCTGATCGGCTTCGTGCGCGACCTCGGCGCGGCGACGAACGACCCGCGCATCGCTGGGTTGACCACCAATCTCAAGACCAGCCGCGACATCTCACGCGCCTTCTCTGTGCTGCGCACCGCCCTGCTGGCGCGCAAGGTTCCGCCGCCCGACGCCGCGCCGGCCGATCCGCCGCCCGCTCCATGACGGTGCAGCGCCTGGTCAAGCTCGACCTGCCGCCGCAGGCCGACCTCTCCGCCGCGCCGCTGTGGCGAGTCATCAACCCGGCCAGCGGCCTGACCGTCGAGGCGCCGATCGAGATCTGCGGCGCCGGCGTCCGCCTGTGGCACGAACGCGCCCGGGCGATCGCGGCCGAACCGGGGCAGTGGCTCGAGGTCGAACCGCTGGCCGCCCCGGTTCCGGGCTGAAGCCGTGTGCCTATTGGCGGTCCCGGCCGCCCCATCTGGCCCTTTGCACCCGTTCCGCGCAGGCGTACACCCGACAGGCAGATGAACCCGCCCCCGCCCGAACTCGCCGCCGCCGCCAAACGTATCGCCGCCCTCGAGGCCGATGTCGCCAACCTCCGTCGGGGCATGGTCCAGCAGCTGACAGCCACCGGCCGGCTGGTGCAGCAGGCGCTGGTCCTCGACCGGCAGCATTTCGCCGGCCGCTTCCTCGCCGGTCGTCAGCCCACCCCGCAAGAGGAGCTGGTCATCGCCGCCGACATCCTCGGTGCGGCCGGAGCCGAACTGGCCAGCCGCGGCGGTGCTACCGGCCAGACGGCCGGTGTGGCCGTCACCGAGGTGCTGCGCTCTGAACTCGTCGCCCGCGAAGGCGAGCTGGCCGAGATGCGTCGGCAGACCGCCGCCCTGCAGGAAGAGCACGCCGCGATCCTCGCCGGTCTGCAGACCCGGGTGGATCAGGCCGAGGAGCTGGCCCAGCAGAACGAGCTGCGCGCCCAGGCCGCCGAAGAGGGCGCTGCCGCCGGAAGCGGCGCCGGTTCCGAGGACCGCGCCGAGGCCCTCGGCCTGTGCAGCGAACTGCTGCGCACCCTGCAGGCCGCACCGGTCGCTGGCGACGACCTGCAGATTACCCTGTCGGTGCTGCAGGATGCGCTGCAGGAGGGGGGCGGCATCGGCACGGTCTGCCAGGCCGCCGAAAGCGCGTTGGTCGCCTGGGCCGAGACCCTGGGCCGCGATCTGGCCGAGGCCAAGGCGCAGCTTGCCGGGCTCGACGGCCTGCGCTCGACCGCCGGCGAATGGCAGAAGCAGGCGTCCCAGCTGCGCTCTGAGCTCGACAAGGCGCGCGCCGAGCACGCCAAGGCGGTCGCCGACGCCAAGGGCACGGTCGAGCGCTGCGGCATCATCGAACGCGAGATCACCAAGCTGCAGACTGAACGCGAAGGCCTGGTGCGCGATGTCGAGCGCCTGCAGGTCGAACTCGGCGAGCAGCGCCGCGCCGCGCACGAGGCCAACATGGCCCGCACGCGCGACCGCCAGGAGACCGAGTCCTTCCGCGCCAACGCCAAGCAGGAGGCCGAGGCGGTGGTGGCAACCGCCATCGCCGAGGCCGCCGCCGCCCGCCAGGCCGCCGAGACCGCGACCGCCGAGCGCGACCAGCTGCAGGGCAAGGTGGTCAACGCCCAGGAGCGCATCGGCCGCCTGGAGACCGAACGCGAGCGTTCCGCCGCCGAACTTGCCGCCCTGCGCCGCGAACTCGACGCGCAGCGCGCCGAGCGTGATGCCATCCAGGCCAAGGCCGACGAGCTGCAGCGCCAGATCGAGGTCCTGAACGGCGAGCGCGAGCGTCAGCTCGCCGCCTTCGTCGCCATCACCAAGGAGCTTGCCGGGGTGCGCGCCGAGGCCGAGGCCGCGGTGGCCCGCGAGCGTTCGCTCCACGAGCGCTCCACCAGCCTGCAGAGCGAGCGGGACAACCTGGTCGCCGAGCGCGAGCGCGCCCTCGCCGAGGGCGGCACCTTCAAGCGCGATGCCGAGAACCTGCGTTCTGAACGGGATCAGCTGCAGGGTCGCCTGGCTGCCGCCGGCAAGCAGGCCGAGACCCTGTCGGCCGAGCGCGACCGCGTCCTGGCCGAGCGTGACCGCGCCGCCGGCGAGGCGGTCCAGCTGCGCAAGGACCTGGAAACCACGCGGGTGGCCGGCGAACGCACGGCCGGCGAACGCGACGCCCTGCGCACCCGCCTGACCGCGGCCGATGGTGCGGCCGAGGCCGCGATGCGCGAGCGCGACCAGGCCAAGACCGTGGTCGTCAACGCCCAGGCCGAACGCGACCGCTTCCGCGCCGCCCTCGACCAGGCCCAGGAGGAGCGCAGCAGCCTGCAGCGCGCCAAGGACGAGCAGGCCGCGCAGCTCACCCTGCGCCTGACCGAAAGCAGCCGCCAGCTCGGCGAGCTGAAGCAGGTCCACGCCCGGCTCGCCAGCGAGAACGACCGCCTTTCCGGCGAACTCGATGCGATGCGCAAGCTGGCCGAGCGCGGCAAGACCGACTCGGTCGAACTCGCCCGCCGGGCCGAGGCGATGGCCGCCGAGGCGCGCAAGCTGCGCGAGGCCGAAGAGCGCGCCGTGGCCGCCGAGCGTCAGGCCTCCGGCGCCGCGCACGCGGTCGCCGAGCGCGACGCGCAACTTGCCCAGATCCTCGCCGACATGAAGCGCATGGGTGACGAGCTGGCGGTGGCCAAGGCCGGCATGGAGACCGAGAAGCGTCGTTTCACCGATGCAATCGCCCTGCTCAAGCAGGCCAAGGGCGCGGTCGAAGAGGCCAAGCGCAAGACCGCCAGCTTCAACGCCCTCGAGATCGAGCTGGAGCGCGCCAAGGGCATCCGGACGGGCTGAGTCCAGGCCGCCGGACGGGCCCTTGCCAACCGCCGATCGCTGCTATCGTGCGCGCCCCACCCAAGGACTGGCACATCGCATGATCCGCGTCGAAGCCCGTAATGGCGAGCCCCTCGAGAAGACCATCCGCCGCTTTAAGAAGCGTTGCGAGAAGGAAGGTCTGACCAAGGACATCAAGAAGAACATGTACTACGACAAGCCGTCCGAGGTGCGTCGTCGTGAAGGCCGCAAGCTTGAGAAGCGCATCCTGCAGGAGCGCATCGAAGCCAAGGCCGCCCTGCTCAAGAAGTGAGAGGCGCGGGGCCGACGCCCCGCTCCCCGTCATCCAGCCTTCCCACCAGCCCCTAGGCTGGTGGGTTTGCTGTTTTGTGACTTCTCACGGGGCCCCGCCGCGCACGCGGTGGGGCTGCCGCCGAGCAGCGGTGGGCGGATATCATGGGCGTAGCCCATCCGCCCACGGTTTTGGAGCCGTAGCGACAAAACCGAGCTGTGACCCCACAGGGCCGCAGGGGCAGAGCCCAATGGCGTAAAGGTAAGCCTTTGTTCCGAGATGCGTGGGTATCTCTCGGTTTATCCCAGATTTGTAGCGGAAGGCGGAAGGCGGAA
>JAIFND010000174.1 GCA_020047915.1 bacterium
AGGAGAACTGGGTCATGGGCGGCCGCCGCGCCGAGCGCTGCACCGCGCCGTGGCTGCGCCACAACGTCTCGAACACGATCACCGTGCGCGAAAGCGAGTGGGGCCAGGTCAGCCGCTACATCTTCGACAACCGCGACGCCTTCGCCGGCGTCTCGCTGCTGCCCGAGGGCGGGGATCTCGAGTACCCCCAGGCCCCCTTCACCAGCGTCCTCTCCTTCGAGGAGATCGTCGCCGAGTACGGCGTCGGCTCGCTGTTCGCCTCGGGCCTGATCGTCGATGGCCTGCACGCCTTCAACAACGACCTGTGGGCGGCCTGCGACTGCGCCCTCGGCCGCGGCCAGAGCCTGGAGGTGCCGCAGCTGACCGACGGCGCCGACGAGAAGGCCTTCGCCACCTACCAGGCGACGGTGAAGCAGATCCTGGCCAAAAAGGACTGGGTGCGCCGGGCGCGCAAGTTCGCCACCAACTACTTCGCCGGCGACCAGCGCCGCATGACCTACTGCCTCAAGCGGGTCAACAACTGCAAGCTGTGGGAAGACCTGACCCGCGAGTACATCCCGGTGGACTACACGCTGATGTACGAGGACGGCGACAACACCAAGCTCATCGACGCCGTCGCCTGCGCCGGCGGGAAGTGCGACGTCGGGTAGGGCATGCCCCTCGTTCCATGCCGCATCGCCAACATCGTCGTCGATGAGGGCAACGACCATCAGTCGGTAGTCCTCGCCGAGCTCGATGGAGCGCACCGCCGGGTATCGATCGCGATCGGTCCAAGCGAGGCGCTGGCCATCGACCGGGCGGTGAAGGGGCAGCAGTTCCCGCGCCCCCTCACCCACGACCTGCTCGCCGTGGTGATCACCGCCACGCACCACCGCCTCGTCGAGGTGCGCATCGTCGATCTGCGCGAGAAGACCTTCTTCGCCGAACTCGTGCTGCTCGGCCCGGACGATGTGCGGCGCGAGATCGACTGCCGGCCGAGCGACGCCCTCGCCCTGCTGGTGCGTTCCCCCGGCGTGACCCTGCTCGTCGCCGAGGTCGTGCTCGCCGAGGCCGCCGCCGGCTGACCCAGGGAGCGTTTACTCTGAACCCGGCGTTTCGATTCACCCTATACCCGGCGATAGGGGTCACACAGAGCACCAGAGTGACCGCTATCGCCGGGTTTAGGATCAATCGTGTGGCCACTGATGCTGATTGGGCGATTCGGACTCAAAGCTCCAAGCCCCAAGCTCCAAGCTGGCCCGGACACGGCCTCTCCAGTGGCAAAGTAATATGCTTCCGGGCCCTTAGGTTGATGGCCGAGGTCACCGCCCAGGTGCTGAGCGCCAAACCCCTGGTGTGACCCCGTGCGCGCGCCGGAAGGCGCGCACAAACACCGTCGCATCGCTGAAGCCGACCAGGTTGGCGATCTGGGCCAATGGCAGATCCGTGCCGCGCAGCAGCGACTCGGCGCGCACCTGCTGCTCGCGGCGCAGGAATGTACCAGGCGGTTCGCCGCGTAGCCGGGCATACAACTGGCAAAAGCGCGATCGGCCGAGTCCCGCGGCAGCGGCGAAGGCCTCCAGACCGAAGCCGGTGTCGAGGCGCTGCCGCGCCACCGCCTCGGCCCGGGTCAGGCGGTCGAGATCATCATCCGGCCGCTGGCCGGCGCTGCGTTCCCACACTTGGCCGACCAGCCGGGCGAGGAGCATGGCCACACGCGCCTCGGCCAGCAGGCGCCCGGGCAGGCCGGCGCGGAAGTCGCGGACCGCAGCTGGGACCTCGTCGCGGAACAACGCCCCCAGCGGCTCAGGCACCAGCACCGGCAGGTCCACGCCCCACAGCCGCCGCGCATCTGGCTGCAGATGCACCGCCCGCTCGCCGAGTTCGCTGTCATAGGGTCCAGCGAAATGGCGCGTCTCGGCACGACGCGGATCGAACAACAGATCGAAGTGGATCCACACCGGGATGTTGCCGCGCTGCGAGCCGAGATCGTGCAACTGCCCGGGCTGGATCAGATAGCAGCCGCCGGGTGGGACGACCTGGTCACGGCCATCGACGCGGATGCGTTCCTCACCATCCAACGACACGACCAGCAACCAGAATTCAAGCCGGCGATGCGCTATGCGCCAGCCGCGAGGACGGGCCGAGTCGTCCGCATGGTGGATGAATACACCATAGGGACCACGAATACTCAGCAGATCTTCTGGCTTTCGCTTGTTCATCATCGGACGAATAGTCTATCGTCCTGCACGACAAGCCAACTGACAGCCGCGACCTGCCAGTAGACTCGAGGTCGGAGACACGACATGGGCACCTGGGCCACCCCCCACAACCTCCTCGCCGAGGAGTTCACGCAGCGCCGCGATGAGGGCTGCACCATCCCGATCGTCCTGCGCGAACGCTTCGCCCAGCTCAACCCGAGCACCGACGCGTGGAACTACGCCGCGCTGCAGCCGATCTACGACGCTCTGGCTGCGCTCGAACCCGAGGCCGGCCTGGCCGCCCGCGAGCCGAACGAACTCGAGGCGATCCGCGCCCTGCGCCCAGCCGGCCCGCGCGACCTGAAGTGGAATCCCAGCACAGAGGAGGCGATTGACCGCTTTCATGGCGCCTGGCTCGGTCGCGCCAGCGGCTGCGCCCTGGGCAAGCCGGTCGAGGGCATGGGCATGGGCCGGCGCAACGGCAAGCTCTGCGGGCGCAGCGACATCAAGCGCTACCTGGCGAACCGCGGCGACTGGCCGCTGCAGGACTACTTCTCCGGCCGCGACACCGGCGATGGCCTGAAGATCAACTGCGAACTCAGCCAACGCGAACGCATCGCCTTCATGGAGGCGGACGACGATATCCACTACTCGCTGATCGGCGTGCACATCGTCCGCCACAGCGGGCCGGGCTTCACCTGGATCGACGTCGCCCAGGCCTGGCTCAACCACATCCCCTTCGGTGCCATCTGCACCGCCGAAACCCAGGCCTACCTCAACTACGTCAACCGCAGTTCGCGTTCCGGCCCCGGAGGCTGGGGCCCGACCGGGCTCAACATGGCGGCGACGCCGGCCTTCACCCGGCGCAACTGGAATCCCTACCGCGAGTGGATCGGCGCCCAGATCCGCAGCGACGGCTTCGCCTGGTGCTGCGCCGGCAAGCCGGAGCTGGCCGCCGAGTTCGCCTGGCGCGACGCCTCGTGGACGCACGAACGCAATGGCATCTACGGCGAGATGTTCTGCGCCGCGATGCAGGCCGCCGCCTTCGTCGAGAGCGACCCGGCCAAGCTGGTCGCCATCGGCCTGTCCGAGATCCCGGCCGAGTGCCGCCTGGCGCAGGCGGTGCGGCAGTGCCTGGCATGGATCGCGGTCTCGCCCGACTGGGAGTCGTGCATGGACAAGGTCGATGCCGCCTATGCCAACATGAGCGCGGTGCACACCATCAATAACGCCCTGATCTGCGTGATGAGTCTGTTCTACGGCAAGATGGACACGGTGCAGGCCACCGCCATTTCCGTGATGGGCGCGCTCGACACCGACTGCAATGGTGCAACCGTCGGTTCAATCGTCGGCGCCGCTGCCGGTAAGGCGCGCTTCCGCATGGACCTCGCCGGACGGCTGAACGACACGGTGAAGCCCAACATCACCGGCTACCAGCAGATCACCTTCGCCGAACTGGCGGTGCAGATCCACGAGGCGTGGCTGAAGACCGACGCCTACTGGAAAGAGCGCCAGGGAGCGCCGCGCAGCGCGACCGCCAAGGCCTGATCAGGGCATCCGCTGGTTGAACTCGGCCGGTGCGACGCGCTCCGTGCCATCAGGCACGCGCAGCGCCATGCGCTCGGCGCTGATCACCGGCGGGGTGTCGAATGACTTCAGGCGGATCGCCAGGCGGTCGCCGCTGGCGAGCTGATGCAGCCTGACGCTGACTGGGCGCAGCAGGCCATCGAAGTCCTTCCACTGCGCGTAGGCCAGGGCCAGTTCCTCGGCGCCGGCACGGCCCAGGGTCTTGGCGGTCGGCAGGCCGTCGACGCCCAGGGTCAGCGCGACCTCGCGGCCATCGGCGCTCCAGGTCCAACCCGGCCCCGGCACGACGCCGGGCGGCAGCGGACCGTGACGCAGTTCGGCGAGCAGCAGGCGCAGGTCGCCAAGCAGCATCGGCACATCCGCCGCATCCAGCCGGCCGCTGGTCGCCACCTTTTCGCGCGGCAGCCAGGCCTCGTAGGCGCCGTCGGCGCGGATCAGCGCTTCCAGGAAATCGACATCCAGCTTCTGCGCCCGCACCCGCACCTGGCCATCGGCCGCGGCCCACAGGCGCAGGCTGAAGGTCTCGCCCTCGCCGGCGGCAGGCTGGGTCTGGAGGAGCAGGCTGGCGACGACGACCTCGGCCGAGACGAGCCGCGCGCGCAGCGCTCCGGCATCAGGCGGCGGATCGGCGCGGCCCGACCCGCACGCGGTGAGCAGCAGGCAGAGCAGAACGGCCGCCCTCATGCGCCCAACCACGCCAACACCGGCAGCACGCCAAACGCCACGATGATCGCGGCCAGCGACGGCGCGGCGTAGCCCCAGGCGGCGTAGCGCCGCACCAGCACCGCGTCATCGCTGTCGGTTGGCCGCCGCCGCCACGACCAGCGCAGCCAGAGCAATGCGTGCAGTCCAAGAATGGCAATGATGGAGATCGGCAGGCCGTAGGCGCTGTCCACCTCCATGCCGGACACCGAGATCATCACCGCCATGAACAGGCTCAGCACCACGGTCGACAGCATCGGGATGACATTCAGCGGCGACATGCGCGGCCAGGCCGGCGATGGCAGCGGCTCGCGCACCTGTCGGCGGGCGGTGATGTGCGCCAGGCCCCACATCGGCAACAAACCCCCGAAGCCGAAGCTCGCGCCAGCCAACGCGCCCCACCCCGGCCGACGCAGCAGCAGCCAGCCCAGTGTCGCACCGGCCAGCGCACCGCACGGCAGGAACAGCAGCCAGACGAGGATGCCGAAGCGCTCCAGCGCCAGCACCGCGACGCCACGCGCCAGTTCGGGTCGGGCATCGGGCTCCCAGGTCAGATCCTTGGCGAAATGCTCTGGTTCACCGCCCCACCACGAACAGCGGGTGTGGTGCGGGGCGGCACTGCCAGGCTGCAGGCCGAGCCAACCCAGCGACATCGCGCTGGTCGCCTCGCGCACGGCACCGCCGGCGACCGGATCGCAGCGCATGGGACCGCTCGTGATCTTCCACCAGCCGACCAGCTGGATGTAGGCCTGCGTGCGTCCGGCGCCGGCCGAGGCCTGGACCGGGAACCACGGCTCGCGGCTGGGGAAGTCGAGGAGCAGGGCCGGCGCCCGACCCTGACCCGTGGTCAGCGCATCGAGGCGCACTGCGACCAGGCTGTGCGCGCCGTCGAGGTAGGGCGCGAAGCCGGTCAGGCTGGACGCCGGCACGGCGCGGCCGAGGCCGGCCAGCAGCCCGGCGAGCTCGTCGGCCGAGCGCGCCGCCAGCACGGTGGCAACCAGACCCTCGCCCGTGACCGTCGTGCCGAGCTCGCCGCGCGACGAGCGCGAGGCGAGTAGGCCCGGGATGGCGACCCCTGCCAAGCCGAGCGACAACGGTGAACCAGGCGCAGCGGCAAGGGCCGCCAAACCGGCGATGTTGGCGATATCCTCGCGCGCAGCACGGTCGGGATGCGGCGTCCCGGCATAGAACCACGGCATATCGGGGGCCAGTGCCAGGCGCACCTCGGCTGGTGTCCCGCGCACCGGCACAAGCCACAGCCCCTGTTCGCCGGCCAGCATCTCCAGACGCACCGCCAAGGCCATGCGCTGCCGGCCATCTGCGTGCGCAATCAGCGCGGCTTGGACATTCTCTGCGATGCGCGGCCAGTCGGCGGCGACCTTCCAGGCGGCACCATCGGCCTGGGCGAGCACCGGCATGAGGCAGAGCAGGACAACGATCAGCGGGCGGAACAGAGACATGGTGGCAGAGTGCCTGGGCCGCGCCGCCGTCCAGCCTCACTTGGCGGGGGTCGCCTCGGCGCGCAGGCGGCGCTCGATCTCCTCCTCCAGCAGATGCGGCGGCCACGGGCCGGTGGCCTTGCCGCCGTAGCGATAGCCGTCCTTGATCAGTTCGGCGCGGATCGCCGCGCGCCGGACGGTGTCGCCAGGCGGAGCAGACTGCACGGGCGGGGCCACCGGCTCGGCGACCGGCTGCGCGGCGGCGGGCGGCTCGGGAACGGGCGGTGCCGCGACCGGCTCTGGCTCTGGCGCAGGTGGCGGTGGTTCACTGACGATGACCGGGGGCGGCAGGGCCGGCACCACGACAGGTGGCAGCACCACGACCGGCGGCGCGATCGGCGGGGCGGGGGGCGGCGGGGCAGGAACTTCGCAGCCATGCCGGCACCAGCCGAGGAGGAGGCAGACCAGGACGATGACGAGAGTGGCAATCCAACGGAGGCGCACGAGGCGCTGCAGCAGGGTCATGGGGCGGGGTGGTATAGGCGCAAACGCCATTGTTAAGCGTTATGCGCGGGGCAGGAGCCCCGCGCGCCGGGCGGGGCAGGAGCCCCGCGCTCCATCGAGCGCTACACCACCTCGGCGAGCAGATCGACGCTCTGCGTCCCCGTGACGCGCACCTGCGCCCACTGGCCGACTTCCAGGCGGTCGCTTTCGACCAGCGTGACGTTGTCGACGTTGTGCGCCTGGCCAGCGTGGCGGCAGGCGAAGACGCCGAAGTCGCGCTGCTGATCGACCAGCACGGTCAGCTCCCGGCCGATCCAGCGATCAAGGCGCTCGATGTGCAGGCGGGCCTGCTGCTCGGAGAAGCGGCGATGGCGGCTGGCGATGGTGCGCGCCGGGATCTTGCCCGGCATCTTCGCCGCCGTCGTGCCGTCCTCGTCGCTGTAGGGGAAGCAGCCGACGTGGTCGAAGGGCTGTTCGCGCGCGAAGGCCAGCAGCCGGTCGAAGTCCTCGGCGCGCTCGCCAGGGAAGCCGACGATGAAGGTCGTGCGCATCACGATGTCGGGCATCGCGGCGCGGATCGCGTCGAGGCGCTCGGTGATGTGCGCCAACTTGGTCTTGCGCCCCATCAGCGCGAGGGTGCGGTCGCTGGCGTGCTGGATCGGCATGTCGATGTAGCGGCACACGTTCGGCGTCTCGGCCATCGCCGCGATCAGCTCGTCGGTGAAGTCGTTGGGATAGCAGTAGTGCAGGCGCACCCACGATTTCGGCGCGGCGGCGGCGACCGCGCGCACCAGCTCGGGCAGGCGCATGGTGCCATAGCGGTCGCGGCCGTAGTAGTCGAGGTGCTGGCTGATCAGCACGATCTCCTTCACCCCGCGCTTGGCGTAGGCCATGGCCTGCTCGACCAGCTCCTCGAAGGGTCGGCTGACGTGCTTGCCGCGGAACAGCGGGATGGCGCAGAAATTACACGTATTGTCGCATCCCTCCGCGATCTTGAGGTAGGCGAAGTGCGGCGGGGTCAGCTGGCTGCGCTGGTCGTGGCGCGCGCGGTGCGGCTTCAGCGCCGGGAAGTGGCCACGCACCACGGCGGCGAAACGGTCGTAGTCCTTGAAGGTCACCCACTGATCGACCTCGGGGATGTCGGCCTGCAGCTCGGTGAGGTAGCGCTCGGTCAGGCACCCGGCGACGAACAGCTTGGCGCCCTTCTTGCGGTCGCGCGCCGCCTTCAGGATGTGCTCGACCGACTCCTGCTTGGCCCCCTCGATGAAGCCGCAGGTGTTGACCAGCACCAGGTCGGCGGCGGCGAGTTGGTCGGTCAGACCGATGCCGACCGTCTTGAGGGCGGAGACAAGATCCTCGGAATCACTGAGATTCTTCGAGCAACCGAGCGAGATGAGGGCGGCGGTGGGCGCGGGCATCGCCGTAGTCTGGGGCCGCGCCAGCTTCGCCAAGCGGCAGAGCTGGCACCTTGCAGGCGCGGCGGCGCGCGGAATCATGCCCGCTGCACCCCAGGAGTCGCATCGTGGTCAAGAAGGCGGTCCCCGGACTCACCCTGCGCATGGCGACCGCGGACGATGCCGAGGTGCTCAACGAGATGATCGCGGCCTTCGCCAGCTATGAGCGCCTGCCCAGCGCCTCGACGGTGGCCAGCCTGCGCGCCGAGCTGTCCAGCAAGGATCGCGTCTTCGAGGCGGTGATCGCCTTCCTCGATGGCAAGGCGGTCGGCTTCGCGGTGTTCTTCCTCACCTACTCGACCTTCATCGCCCGGCGCGGCCTCTACCTTGAGGACATCTACGTCCGCGAAGAGTACCGCAACAAGGGTGTCGCCACGGCGCTGCTGCGCCACATCGCCAAGGTCGCGGTCGAACGCGATCTTGGCCGCGTCGAATTCACCGTCCTCTTGTGGAACACCGTCGCGATCGAGTTCTTCGAGACCCTTGGCGCCACGCCCAACAGCGCGTGGACGACCTACCGCCTGAGCGGCGACTGGCTGCAGAAGCTGGCGCACGAGGGGGGGTAGGGGTCGTAAGGGAATACCGCATGCCGTGGCACGGGCATCCTGCCCGTGGCTTTCGCACATGGGCGGGACGCCCATGCCACTCGGACATCCCAGGCTACCAGTTCCAGGTCGCCGACAGGCCGGCGCTGACCCCAGAAACGGTGCCGGAAACGGCCTCGACGCGACGCGCATACACCGTCCCGTTCAGATCGTCGCGCACCACCGAGGTCACGCTGCGATCGGGGGCGAGGGTCTCCTCGGCGAGCACGAACAGACCGAGGCTGCCGACCGTCCCCTCCAGGCCCCCAGCCAACCGGACAGCCAGATCGTCTATGACCTGACGCTCGGCACCATTGATGGTCGAGGCGCCACGCCCCTCGGCGGCGACGCGCTGCCAGCCCAGACCGGCCTCGCCCAGCAGATGCACGCCCAGCGGACCGGCGGTGATCACCTGCGGACGCAGCGCCAGGCCGCTCCACAGCAGGCGACGCGCGACTGCGGCGTCGTAGCGGAAATAGACCTCGACCTCCTGGTCGAGATAGCCGACCTGCCAGTCCGGGGCCCAGGTGCTGCTGCCCAGGCGGCGACTCAGGGCCCAGGTCAGGCCACGCGCCGGGTTGCTGCCCCCGTGGTCGGCGACGCCGACCCGACCGGCCCATAGTCCGGGATCCGGGGCAGTCGACGCATGCACTGGCGGCACCCAGGCCAGACGCACGACACCCATCTGGCCACCGCCATGCACCGCGCGCATCGCCTCCAGCCCCATGCCCCAGGCGGCGTTGCGCCAGTCCCATCCAGCGACCAGCGCGGCCCCGCCCTCGTGGCGATCGACGCCACGCTGGACCACGCCGAGATCGCCGCCCTGCGCGCCATCGTTGCGCAGGCCGGCCCACATGCCGCCGCCCGTCCCATGCGCCACCGCCAGGACCTCGCTGCGCCAGCGCCAGCGACCATCGTCATCCAGTGTGCTCAGGGCATCGAGGCGCAGGCCGAGCGGGGCCTCGCCGCGCAACTCCAGCCCGGCGGCGCCGTGAGCGAAGACCCTGGTCTGCAACGCCCGGCGCTCGTAGGGCAGATCAGGCTGGTCCTGGACCAGCACGCCGTGTGCGCTGCTCTGCATCGCCGACCCGCCGAGGTCGCCCGACCAGCGCAGTCCGGCCCCGCCGGCCAGCCGCCAGCCCAGCACCCCAGCCCGCTCGCGCCACTGCGCTCCGCCCGACACGGTCAACTCGTCGATGCGCGCCGCCCCGATCCCCTGGTTCGCGGTCGGGTCGGGCAGGCTCCACTGCATCGGCGTGCCACTCGGATTGGTCGCGGTCAGGATGCTGTGGTCCAGCCCGGCGAACCACCGCCCGTGCCAACCTGCGATGGCCAGGGCGTTGGTGCGGAAGTCGTCGGTGGTACGCCCCATGCCCGGACCGAAGGCGTCGTTGCTCCAGTGCAGGCGCAGATGCTCGTCGCCGGTCGGAGTCGGGCCGGGAACGCCGGGAAGATCGACCCCGGGCAGGGTCAGAGCGCAGGCGGCGAGCAGCAGGGTACGGGACAACACGGACCCCCTCGTATCCTGACGGTCCTGAACCGCCAGCCACTGCCATTGTACATTCAGACGTTGACGCCTTGCCGGGCTGACGCAGCATGCTCGACCACAAGCCGAAGCGTCGTGACACGCATCTAGGCATCATACTGCGGCATAACGACATGCAGCTCCGTTCCTCAGACTGACACACCCGCGTTATCCAGGTTCCATGAGCGACCAGCCACCCGCCGTACGCCACCTGCACGACCCCTCCACCGGGCGTGACGTCGTGGTCATCTACGCCTACCCGCCGCAGCTGATCAACGAGACCAGCGCCGAGGTGGTCGATGGCACCTCGCCTGCCGAACTGCTACGCAAGCTGATCGCCGGCTGGAAGATGATCGCGGCGATCACCGTGCTGGCGGCAGGTATCGGCCTGGCCATCGCACTAAGCACGCCGAACCGCTACACCGCCAGCGCCACGGCGCTGCCGCCTGCCGATAAAAGCGGCGGCAGTGGCATGATGGCGCAGTACGCCGGTCTCGCGGCGGCAGCCGGTGTCTCACTGCCCGGTGCGCCGACCAGTTCGGTTGATGCGATCATGGCGATTCTCAGCAGCCGCCGGTTGCAGGAACCGCTGATCGAGCGTTTCCAGTTGCGCGCCTACTACGAAGCGCAGACCCGCGATGACGTACTGAAGTCATTCGCTGCCGATTTCAGCGCACGCAACGACAAGAAGACCAACACCATCACCGTCGCGGTGACCAGCCGCGATCCCGCCCAGGCAGCCGAGATCGCCAACGCCGCCGCTGATCTGCTGCGTACGATCTACAACGAGATCAACCAGAACACCGCCTCGCGCGAACGCCAGTTCCTCGAAGCGCGGCTGAAGGACACCGAGGCCGAACTGACCGTCGCGGCCAAGGCTCTCGCCGACTTCAAGATCGAAAAGGGCGCGATCGAGATCGAAAGCCAGACCAAGGCCACGGTCGAGGCGATCGCCAAGCTGCAGGGCGAGCTGATCGGCCAGCAGATCGAATTGAAGGCCCTGCTCGCCTCCGCCGCCAGTCCCGACAATCCCAAGGTGCAGATGCTGCAGGAACGCGTCAACGCCATGACCGGCGAGATGCAGCGCCTGCTCGGCGCCGGCGGCGACGGCCCCGGCGTCCTGCTCGGCCTGGGCAGCCTGCCCGAACTGTCGATCGCCTACATCGAGCGCTTCCGCGCGGTCAAGAAATTCGAGGCTGTGCTCACCGCCCTGACCACCCAGCTGGAGTCGGCACGCATCAACGAGGTGCGCACCAGCGAAGTGGTGACCATAGTCGATCGCGCCTATGTTCCGGAACGCAAGAGCGGCCCGGCCCGCGCCCAGATCTGCATCGCCGCCACCCTGCTCGGCCCTCGTGCTGCTCGCCCCGGCCCTGCGCCGGCTGCGCCAATCCTCTGATCGGAACCTCGCATGATCCGCCTCATCTTCGCCTCGTTCATCCTGTGCGTCAGCCTCGTTGCCGTCGAGCCCGACGAATTGCCCGCTCTGGGCTTCGCCCCACCGGCCAAGGCCGCTCCGGTCGCTGCCGCAGCCGAGGCACAGACCCAGCGCGAGGCCGACCTGCGTACCCAGGCCCTCACCGAAGCCACCAAGCCGGTGAGCGAAACCAGCAAGCTGCCAAGCGAAGAAAAAAAAGTAACTCCGGCGGTCGGTGAGTCGCAAGACCTCAGCCTGCGCTGGACCGAGCGCGACGCCCTGCCTCCGCGCCTGGCCGCCGACCTGGTCACGCGCAGCGCCCCGGCCATCCGTCCCATCGCCGCCGACTACCGCCTGAAGGCCGGTGATCTGGTCCGCGTCGTCGCGTGGGGCGGCCAGGCGGTCAACGAGCGCATTCGCGACCTGGCTGTGCCCGGCTTCGGCCTGGTGCCGGTCGCTGGCGCCACTGCCAGCGAGGCGCAGGCGCGCGTGCTGGAACTGGTGCGCAGCCACTTCAAGCAGGGCGGCGCCGTGGTCGCGGTCGAACAGCCCGCCGCCCAGGCCGTCACCGTGGTTGGCGAAGTCGCCAAGCCCGGGTATCTCGTCCTGCCTCCCGGCGGCACGGTGCTGGAAGCCCTCGCCGCAGCCGGCGGCGTGCTGCCACGCGGTAGCCTGCGCGCGATCCGCATCGCGGCGGGCGGCGAACCCACCAGCGTCGATCTCTACCGTGTCGCCGTCGATGGCGATGCCGGGGTCCTCGCCCCGTTGCCCGCCGGCGCCCTGGTCTTCGTGCCCCTCGCCGGCCCCCAGGTGCAGGTCTTCGGCGCGGTGCGCCGGATGAGCGGCATAGAGCTGAAGTCCGGCGAAAGCCTGGCCGAGGCCCTGCGCCTGGCCGGCGGCCTCAGTGCTGATGCCGACCCTGCCGCGATCCGTCTGCTGCGCGAAGGCGCCGGCGGCCAGGAACTCAGCCAACTCGCCAGCGCGGCCCTCGCGGGGCTGCCCGCCGCCGACGGCGACCGCCTGCTCGTCAGCCTGCGCCGCGACCTCGCTGGCACCACCCAGGCGATCCGCGTCAGCGGCGCGGTGCGCAGCCCGGGCGTCTATCCGCTCGGCACCGGCCTGTCCCTCGCACAGGCCCTGACCCTGGCCGGCGGCCTGCTGCCGCAGGGCGACCCCGGCCGGGTGCGCGTGCAGCGGCTGCTCGCCGAACCGCAACTGGTGATCGAGGATGGCGTGCCCAGCACTGTCCATTTCGCCACCCTGGTCTCGCCGCCCCCTGCCGCGGCTCTGCTCGCGCATGATGAAGTCGTCGTCCCCGAACGCCCCAAGCCCGACCCGACGCGCAGTGGCGTGTCGGTGTCCGGCGCGGTCGGCAAGCCCGGCCTCTACGCCTTCACCCCGGGCATGACGGTGCGCGATCTGGTGCTGCTCGCCGACCAGGTGCTGCCCGCCGCCCAGGTCGATCAGGCCAATCTGGTGCGCTCGCAACTCGATGCCGCCGGAGTGCGCACGGCGACCACCCTGACCATCGACCTGCGCCCGATCCTCGCCGGCCGCGAACCCGGCCCGGCCCTGCAGCCGGGCGACGCGCTGATCGTGCGCACCACTGCCGACGGCCGGGTGCGCGTCACCCTGACCGGCCAGTTCCGCAGCACCGGCACCTTCACCGTGCCGGCCGGCTCAACCCTTGGCCAGATCGCCAAGCTCGCGGGCGGCACCCTGCCCGAGGCCTTCCCGCGCGGCGCCCGCCTCTTCCGCAAGCAGGAGGCCGAGGTCGCCAAGCAGTTCCTCGCCGACCTGCTGCGCCGCACCGAGACCAGCCTGGCGATCAACAAACGCGCCGCCCTCGATGCCGAGGACGACGAGGCCAAAGCCGATGCCGAGCGCAACATCGCCCGCCAAGAGGTCGAACTGACGCAGCTGCGCCAGGCCACCGCCACCGGACGCATGGCCGGGGTCGATCTGCCGCGCATCCTCGCCGGCGAGGCCGAGGCCGACCAGGTGCTGCAGGACGGCGACCGCATCGAGCTGCCGGCCCGCCCCGGCACGGTGCGCATCCTCGGCGAGGTCCTGGTGCCAGGCAGCCTCGTTTATGCCGAGGGCCTCTCGGCCAAAGACGTGATCAAGCGCAGCGGCGGCCTGACCCGCCAGGCTGACGAGGAGGCCGTCTTCGTGGTGCGCGCCGACGGCAGCGTGGTCGCGACCGCCCAGGGCGACACCCTGGCGTGGGACCACGAACGCCGGCGTTGGGCGCGCACCTCGCTCTCCGGCCTCAAGCTGCTGGAAGGCGACGCGGTGATCATCCCCGCCGATGTGCGCTACCAGGACTCCAACCGCCGCATCGTGCGCGACTGGACCCAGATCATGTTCCAGGTCGCCGCCACGGTCGGCACGATCGCGGTCATCGCGAAGTAGGAGCTAGGGCTCCCGACTCCCTGCCATGCTCGCCCTCCAGACCCGGCGTCCGACCAGCTTCCTGCCGATCTACAGCCTGATCCTGGCCGGACTGCACCTGTGGGCGGTGTACCTGCTGATCGGTGCCGGGCGAGTCTGGATCGTCTTCGACTCGGCAGCACCGTTTCGCTTCCTGCCCGTCCTGGTCGCCACCCTGCTCGGCCTGGGTTCTCTTGCCCTCACCGTGGCCGCCGCGGTACACCGCCGACGTGGTACGCGGACGGTGGGCACCACCGCCTTCCGGCTCTGCGTCGTGATGGCGTTGGCCGTGCTCTACGCCCTGCTGCATCTCACCGGCCATTGGCTCGGCTTCCTGTAGGCGGGGAGTCGCACCCCTGTGTGGTTGGTCACAGGTCCCGATTAATTACTTTACCTAAACCCGGCGATAGGGGTCACACAGAGCACCAGGGTGACCAGAGGGGAAATGCTTTGCATGGTACATCGACATGCACCGTCCGGGTGAACCCGAGAAATCGCGCAAATCCTTGACTTGACCTCTGGTGGCTCTGGTTCTCTGTGTGAAATGCTGCGTTTAGACTTACACAGCTGATGTGCGTAATGTCGCCCAAGCGATTCCGGCATTCCCCATTTCGATCACATCTCGTGACCCACCGCGTTAAGCGGCTTCGACGTCGCGGGCGTTGCAGCGGACCGCCACGGCGGTGCCGAGCAGGTGCACGTTGACCACGATCTCGCAGATGCCCTGTCGGCGCACCACGACGCCGGCGCAGCCGGCCATCGACCCATACTGCAGCACGACGCGCAGGCCGGGGACGATCTCGGGGCGCACCTCGACCTGTTCGGGAGTCCCGGCGAGCAGGGCCACCAGATCGAGCAGATCGCGGTGCAGCTCTTCCGGGCGCGGCGCGGTCAGCAGGCGGACGATGCGACCGCTGTCGTAGAGGGCCTCGCGCGCCTCCGGCGCATCGACCATGAAGACATAGCCGGGGATCAGCGGAATGAGGCTGATCTGCCGGCCCTTGCCGGGATAGATCCGCACATGCTGGCGCATGAACACCGCGCCGGGCAGGTGGCGCCGTTTCATGTCGCTAGCGACCAGCTTCTCCTGACGCGGCTTGACGTGCGCGACCAGCCACGGCTGCACCGGCTGGTCGGTGGCCAGCACATCGGGTGGCCAGGACTGGATCAGCCCAAGGGGTTCGCGGCTACGCGCCATGGCCCTATCCTGCCAAATCCGCCCGACAGGCCAAGGCCCTGCACCGGCCATCCCCCCTCTTGCCGGCGGCCCTCCTTCCCCTTCTGATCCCCACCCCATGAAGACCGCACTCATCACCGGCATCACCGGCCAAGACGGATCCTATCTCGCCGAGCTGCTGCTGGAGAAGGGCTACGCGGTGCACGGCATCAAGCGCCGCGCCTCGTCGTTCAACACCGAGCGCATCGACCACCTCTACCAGGACCCGCATAAGACCGGCCGCCGCCTGCATCTGCACTACGGCGACCTGTCGGACGGTGGCGCCCTGCTGCGCCTGATGGCCGAGGTGAAGCCCGACGAGGTGTACAACCTCGGCGCCATGAGCCACGTCGCGGTGTCCTTCGAGCAGCCCGAGTACGCCGCCGACGTCGATGGCATCGGCACCCTGCGCCTGCTGGAAGCGATCCGCAGCCTTGGCCTGCAGAGCCGCTTCTACCAGGCCTCGACCTCGGAGCTGTACGGTCTGGTGCAGGAGATCCCGCAGCGCGAGACCACGCCGTTCTACCCGCGCAGCCCCTACGCCTGCGCCAAGCTGTACGCCTACTGGATCACGGTGAACTACCGCGAGGCCTACGGCATGTACGCGTGCAACGGCATCCTCTTCAACCACGAGAGCCCGCGCCGCGGCGAGACCTTCGTCACCCGGAAGATCAGCCGCGCCATCGCGCGCATCAGTCTCGGCCTCGATGACTGCCTGTACCTGGGCAACATGGATGCCAAGCGCGACTGGGGCCACGCCCGCGATTACGTCGAGATGCAGTGGCGCATGCTGCAGCAGACCCAAGCCGAGGATTTCGTCATCGCCACCGGCCGCCAGGAGAGCGTGCGCCGCTTCGTCGAACTGTGCTGCGCCAAGGTCGGCCTGACGGTGCGCTGGGAAGGGAAGGGCGTGGACGAGCGCGGCGTCACCGCCGACGGCCGTACCATCATCAAGGTCGATCCGCGCTACTTCCGTCCGACCGAGGTCGAGACCCTGCTGGGCGATCCGACCAAGGCGCACGCCAAGCTCGGCTGGAAGCCGACCACCACCCTCGAACAGCTGGTCGACGAGATGATGGTCCACGACCTCGACCTGGCCAAGCGTGAGCAGGTGCAGCGCCAGGCCGGCTTCCAAATCAATGCCGCCCATGAGTAAGGACGGCTCGACCTTCATCGCCGGCCACCGCGGCCTCGTCGGCTCGGCACTGCTGCGCGCCTGCGCCGCACGCAACCTGCCCACCATCGTACGTACGCGCCAGGAACTCGACCTGCGCGACGCCAGTGCCGTGACGCGCTTCATCGGCGCTGCCCGCCCGCAGACCGTGATCATCGCCGCCGCCAAGGTCGGCGGGATCCTCGCCAACAACACGCTGCGCTACGACTTCATCGCCGAGAACCTGGCGATCGAACTGAACCTGATCGAGGCCTGCCGGGTGAACCAGGTGCCACGCGTGCTGTTCCTCGGCTCGTCGTGCATCTACCCGAAACTGGCGCCGCAGCCGATGCGCGAGGACTGCCTGCTGACCAGCGCGTTAGAGCAGACCAACGAACCCTACGCCATCGCCAAGATCGCCGGGGTGAAGCTGATCGAAAGCTGCAACCGCCAGTACGGCACCGACTGGCTGAGCGCGATGCCGACCAACCTGTATGGGCCAGGCGACAACTTCGACCTGCACGGCAGCCATGTGCTGCCCGCCATGCTGCGCAAGTTCCACGAAGCCAAGCTGGCCGGTGATACGCCGGTGACGCTGTGGGGCAGCGGCACGCCGCGCCGCGAGTTCCTGCAGGTCGATGACCTGGCCGACGCCTGCCTGCACCTGTTGGCCACGGTCCACGCCGGCCAGGTGCCGGGTGACCTGGTCAACGTCGGATGCGGAACCGACGTGACGATCCGTGAACTGGCCCTGCTCGCCCAACGCATCGTCGGCCACCGTGGCGAGATCGTCTGGGACGCTTCCAAGCCGGACGGTACGCCGCGCAAGCTGATGGACGTCTCGCGCCTTGCTGGCCTGGGCTGGACGGCGCGCATCGGCCTGGAACAGGGCATGACCGACGCCTACCGCTGGTTCGTCGAGCACTGGAGCGCGGGCGCCCCCGCCCGACCGGACAGCGGGCGCCCTCGCCCGCAGGGGTGACTTCCTCGTTGACATCATGATGCGCATCATGATGCTTGAGGCATGAGGACCACCCTCACGGTCGATGATCATTTACTGCAACTCGCCCGTGAACGCGCGGTGGCCCTGCGCATTCCGCTTGGTGATGTGATCAATCGGGCTCTGCGCCGGGGTCTGGAGGCGGACGCCCCGACTCACGCCGGCGAAGCCACCGTGGTCTATGGCTCGCCTGGCGACCGTGGCCCTGATGACGCCGCCCTGCGTGACTGGACGCAGCGGCTCGATGCCGAGCGCTCGGCCCGCGACCTGGGGGCCTAGGTGCTGGTCGATGTCAATGTCCTGGTCGCGGCACATCGCGCCGATCACCCGGGCCACGCCGCCGCCCTGGCCTGCCTGGATGGTCCGGCGCGGCGCGGCTTCGCCCTGTGCGCCCACACCTGGAACGGGTTCCTACGCCTGGTGACCCATCCGGGGGTGTTCGCCACGCCAACGCCGATGCCCATCGCGCTGTCTGCGCTGGTCGCGTGGCGCACCCGACCCGACAGCGAGGTGCTGGCCGACACCGACGCCGCGTGGCAGATCTTCGAGCGCCTGTGCCGTGAACAGTCCGCGCGCGGCAACGCCGTGTACGACCTGCATCTCGCCGCCTTGGCAATCGCGCACGACCGCGTGCTGCTCTCGACCGACAACGGCTTCGCACGCATAGCCGGCCTGCGCTGGCAAGCCCTGTAGAATCGGCTGTAGCGTGGCTTGGGCGTCTCGCCCAAGCAGGAAGACACGGGCGAGACGCCCGTGCCACCCCGCGCACATCACGCGATACGCGGGATCTCGTCGCCGGCGCCAACGCTGATCGCGCCCGGCGCAGCCTCGACCGGCAGCAGCACGACCTGGCCCTGGTCGGCGATGGCCCCCGCGAGGTCCTTGGCCGCCACCGGCAGCGCGATCGCCGCCACACCACGTCCGAGCAGCGTCGTCTGCACCGCCTGCAGGCGGGCCGGATCGGCACCAACCGCCAACACCGCCCCGCGATGCCCGAGCAGCTTGGCGCGCACCGCCACCGGATCACCGGCCGCATCACCGGCATCGGCCTCGACGGCGAGCAGCATGCCCGCAGCAACCGTTGCGTTGTTGCCGCGATCGACCAGCACGAAGGAACCGGTCGAACGGTTGCGGACATAGGCATCCATCGGCACCGGGCGGGCCAGTTCGATGGTCACGCGGGCGATGCCGTTGAGGCCGACCTCGGCCGCCGACTGGCGGTGCAGCGTGTTCACATCAAGGCCATAGCGCACGGCGGTGATCTGGCCGGGCACATAGCCGCAGGTGGTACGCACCCAGTAGGTGTGGCCGACCCTGAGCGGTTCTTCGTGCATCCACACCATCATCGCCTCGCCGCGACTGACCAGCTTGGGCACATTGCCGGGATGGGCGAGCAGGTCGCCGCGCGAGCAGTCGATCTCGTCGGTCAACTGGAGTACGGCGGCTTGCGGAGCAAAGGCCTGGTGGACCGCCTCGCCGGCCACGGTGATCGCCTTGACCCGGCTGCGCCGGTGCGAGGGCAGGTTGACGATCTCGTCGCCGACCTTCACCACGCCCGAGACCACGGTCCCGGCGAAGCCGCGGAAGTCGAGGTTGGGACGCAGCGCGAGCTGCACCGGGAAGCGGAAATCGACCAGGTTGCGGTCGCTGGCGATGTGCACGCCTTCGAGGTGTTCGAGCAGGGTGGTGCCGTGGTACCACGGGCAGGCCTCGCGGCCCGAGGTCACCACATTGTCGCCGTTGAGCGCCGACAGCGGGATGAAGTGGATGTCGGGCAGTTCGAGGCGGGCGGCGAAGGCGGTGAACTCGGCGCGGATGCGCTCGAACACCTCCTGCGACCAGCCGACCAGATCCATCTTGTTGACCGCGACGACGACATGGCGGATGCCGAGCAGGCCGACGATGAAGGCGTGGCGGCGGGTCTGCTCCTGCACGCCGTAGCGCGCATCGACCAGGATGATCGCCAACTGGCAGCCGCTGGCGCCGGTCGCCATGTTGCGGGTGTACTGCTGGTGCCCGGGGCAGTCGGCGATGATGAACTTGCGCTTCTCGGTGCTGAAATAGCGGTAGGCGACGTCGATGGTGATGCCCTGCTCGCGCTCGGCCTTCAGGCCGTCGGTGAGCAGCGCGAGATCGATCTGGCCCTTGCCGGTGGTGCCGTGGCGTTCGGAATCCTTGGCAACCGCCGCCAACTGGTCGTCGGGCACCAGGTCGGTGTCGTAGAGCAGCCGGCCGATCAGCGTGCTTTTCCCGTCATCCACGCTGCCACAGGTCAGGAAGCGGAGCAGATCCTTCTGCTGGTGCTGGTGGATCCAGGTGTCGAGGACGGCGGACATTCAGAGACTCCAAGACAAAGGCGGAAGGAGGAAGGAGGAAGGAGGAAGGAATGCGCGCAGGCGTGCATGCGGATATCGACAGGCGGAGGTACGGGCACCCCTGTCAATTCTTCCGCCTTCCGCCTTCCGCCTTCCGCCTTGCATCAGAAGTATCCTTCGCGCTTCTTCACTTCCATGCTGCCGGCCTCGTCGTGGTCGATCACGCGGCCCTGGCGCTCGCTGGTGCGCGAGACCAGCATCTCCTCGATCACCTGCTCAAGCGTGTCGGCGTTCGACTCGATCGCGCCGGACAGCGGGTAGCAGCCGAGGGTGCGGAAGCGGATGGTGCGCGTCTCCGGCGTTTCGCCGGGGTTGAGCGGGAAGCGGTGGTCATCGACCATGATCAGGTTCTTGCCGCGCGTCACCACCGGACGCGGCGCGGCGAGATACAGCGGCACGATCGGCAGCTTCTCGATCAGGGTGTAGAGCCACACGTCGAGCTCGGTCCAGTTGGACAGCGGGAAGACGCGGATGCTCTCGCCCTGGCGCACCTTGGTGTTGTAGTTCTGCCACAGCTCGGGGCGCTGCACCTTGGGATCCCACTGGTGGAAACGGTCGCGGAAGGAGAAGATGCGCTCCTTGGCGCGGCTCTTCTCCTCGTCGCGGCGTGCGCCGCCGAACGCGGCATCGAACTGGTGCTTGTCGAGGGCCGCCTTCAGCGCCTCGGTCTTCATCACCCGGGTATGCACCTGGCTGCCCGAGGTGAAGGGGTTGACGCCGGCCTTCACACCTTCCTCGTTGATATGCACGATCAGCTTGCAGTTGTAGGCCTTCGCGGTCGCGTCCCGGAAGGCATACATGTCGCGGAACTTCCAGGTCGTATCGACATGCAGCAGCGGGAAGGGGATCGGCGCCGGCGCGAAGGCCTTGTGCGCCAGATGCAGCATGACGCCGCTATCCTTGCCGATCGAGTAGAGCATGACCGGGTTCTGGAACTCGGCCGCCACTTCGCGGATGATGTGGATCGACTCCGCCTCAAGCTGGCGGAGGTGGTTCAGCAGATAGCCGGGGACGGGACCGGTCATGGTGGGGCGGGACGGTAGGGAGGGACGGCCGCAGGGCAACCGTGCTTGGTCGTTGGTCGCCACACCCTAGTATCGCGTCAGCGCCGGATGGCCGCGACACCAGCCTCCCCGGGCAACCGGGTCGCTGGGATCGAGGAAAGTCCGGGCTCCGCAGGGCAGGGTGGTCGCCAAATGCGACCGTCTCCAGTCACAGGGGGATAGGGACAGTACAACAGAGAACAGACCGCCGGGCGTCGCAAGACGCCCGGTAAGGGTGAAACGGCGGGGTAAGAGCCCACCGCACGACCCGCGAGGGAAGTGGCACGGCAAACCCCACCCGGAGCAAGCCGAGCCTGGCGAGGTGCTGCCCGCACCGCTTGAACCAGGCGTAAGGTGCTAGATGACCTGGAGCAATCCAGGTCGCGAGAGAAATGGCCATCTGCAAAACAGAACCCGGCTTAGAGGCGCCATCTGTGACCACCAAGCCCAGCCGCAAGGCTGGGCTTGGTGCTTTCGGCCCCCGGCAGACTACCCGCGCACAAGTTCGTCGCGCCAAGCCTCGACCGTGCCAGCCCCAAGCTGATGCAGCCAGCGCTTCGCATCCTCGGGATAACCAGCCGTGGGGGCGAGCCAGCCGAAGCGACCGCTCCAGTGCGCGTTGAGCAGATGCATGTGCAATTCGCGGGCGTATTTGGCGATGCACGAGGCGACCGCGACCAGTGGCGCCTGCGACTCGCCGCCGACCAGGAAACCAATCGTCGTGGCTGCACTGCGGTAACGGCAGGCCGGAGCACTCTCCTCGAGGATCTCGACGACGACGCCGGGCCAGGTCCGCGTCAGCAGATCACCGTAATGCTTGCGCCCGCCGAGCCGGTCGCAGGTGATCGCCGCGCCCTGCCGAGGGTCCGGCACGCTGGCCACCAGCAGCTCGCGCACCGCATCCAGTTCCGCTGCGGCGCGGTTGATGCCCTGGCGCTTCGCCGCATTGAGCTGGCTGGGATGCAGCAGGCGACCCTGCACTCCGCAGGGCGTGGCAGGGACCTGATTCCAGTCCGGCAACACGTCCGCCGCCAGCGGCAGGCGCAGGTGCTCGGCACCCGCCATCCACGGCGCCGAACGCGCGGCGGCAGATCGTCGGCGGTATCGGGACGGAAGCCGCTCAGCCAGGCGATGGCCGGCAGCGCGACCCGTTCGAGCGAGGCGAGATTGCCCGGCTTGTGCACCTGCTTGCTGTCAGCCACGCCCAGTTCGGCAAGGGCCGTGGCGAAGGCTGGCGCGTCGCTGACCTCGGCAGTGGCCGCCACCACCGCCAGGGGGCCCAGGGTCGGGCCGTAGCCGGCCTCGTCGATGCCCACGTGCTGCATGCTTCCCAGGCTAGCCATGCGCGCGGCGTGGCTACGGTGCGTCCGTGCGCCTGATGCTGTGGATCCTGGTCGCCGTTGTGCTGTGCGTGGTGCAGCATACCTGTCTGGCAGGCTGGACCATCGCTCCCGACCTGCCCCTGGCCCTGGCCGCCTATGCCGTGGTCGCGGGCCTGGCCCAACCATGGATCCTGCGTCTGTGGCTCATCGGCCCGATCCGCGATGTCCTGGATCCAGGATCAGAATGGTTCCATGCCGGCGTACATGTGCTGTTCCTGCTCGCGGTGCTGCCCACCCAGCGCTGGCTGCCCGGTCCACGCTGGCTCGCACTGATCGTCGCCGGGGGGAGCCTGGCGCTGCTGCACCAGGCCCTCGACATCCTGATCAGTGGTCCCGGCGCCTGGCGCTGGTGGAGCGGATCGCTCAACGCGCTGCTGACCGGCGGAGCGGCAATGGCGTTCGGCTGGCTTGCGCCGCCGCCCAAGCGCACGGTCAGCGTGCCGGAGGAGCCTGCGGAAGAGGCCGGGGAATAGGGCGGAAGGCGGAAGAGTTGCTGAATCGAGTTGATGGGGGCCTGTCGTAGCGCCAACCCATGTTCGACTTCACGACTGGGCCGGCAGTCCAATCTGCATTTCTTCCGCCTTCCGCCTTTCGCCTTCCTCCTTCCTCCTTGTGTCTATCGGTGAATAGTTGCGTTCTACACACCCACTCATCTCGACGAGGAACCAGAACGCATCAAACCATCGTGATACAGCGGTAGCACTTCCGTCCGCCATCCCCGGTTGGTATAATGCCGACGGAGGGCAGGCACACGGACGACGGGCAGCCAAGTGGTGGCAGTGGTTTCCGAATGGAGATCGAGCCGCGCGCGGCATGCCGTAACCGGAACAGTCGGAGGAATCTGACCAGACAACCTGCACGGACGAAGCACCGAATACCGCCCTGACCCGTACGCGGGGTCGCTCAGATGGTCGCCTAAACCGGCATCACCGGCCAGACCACCAAGCGCCCCACCCTCCACCATCCGCCCGGCGTGGCCACGCCGGGCGGATGTGTTTTTTGCTTGGGGGCTTCGCCCCCACGGGCTTTGTCACTGCTCGGTTTTGTCGCTGTCGCTCCAAAACCGTGGCGGCATCGGCTACGCCGATTGTATGCCGCCATCGCAGTTCGGCGCCCGGTCCTCGCCTGCGGCTGCGGCCAGGGCTGCGCCCTGGACCCAGGCTTGTTCGGGGGCCTTGGCCCCCGCCGCTTTGTCGGGGCTCGGTTTCATCGCTCCGCTCTGAAACCGTGGCGGCATCGGCTGCGCCGATTATATGCCGCCAACGCCCCTCGGCGCGCGGTCCTCGCCTGCGGCTGCGGCCAGGGCTGCGCCCTGGACCCCCGCAAGCGAGCTACCCGATCGCGCCGACGTAGGGCAGCTGACGCCAGCGGCCGCCGTGATCGAGGCCGTAGCCGACGACGAAGCG
Organism: bacterium; assembly: GCA_020047915.1. Taxonomy (GTDB): domain Bacteria; phylum Planctomycetota; class UBA11346; order UBA11346; family UBA11346; genus UBA11346. Next base: position 23,401 of record JAIFND010000174.1, read on the forward strand.
GTCGGGGATGGTGAAGCCCACCAGATCGGCGGTCGCCAAGCCGCCTGCCCGGCGCCGCGCCGGCTTGTCGAGCAGCACACAGCTGAGCACCTCGCCGGCGCACGCCGCAAGGGTCGCCGACCGCGCCGCCGCCAGGGTCATCCCGGTGTCGAGGATGTCATCGACCAGCACCACCGTCCGCCCATGCAGATCGGGGACCGGTTCGATGCCGACCTGACCGCTGCTGACCGTGCCGCCCCGGTAGCTGCTGGCCCGGATGAAACGCAGTTCGAGATCGGGACGATGGATCGCGCGTGCCAGGTCGGCGGCGAAGACGAAGGCCCCATCCATCAGCACGAGCAGGACCGGAGCCCGTGCCCCACGCAGACGTCCGGTCAACGCTTCGCCCAGGGCTAGGACGCGCCGGGCGAGTGCATCAGCGGGGATGAGGACGGTGGGTGCCTGCACAGGCATGACCGGCGAGGAGGTCACTCCGGGGGCAACTCGTCAGCCGGGTTGGCCGGAGCGGCAGGTGTCTCAGCGGGGACTTCGGCGGCCGGAGCGGCAGGCGTCTCAGCGGGGACTTCGGCGGCCGGAGCGGCAGGCGTCTCGGCGGGGACTTCCGCGGCCGGAGCGGCAGGCGTCTCAGCGGGGACCTCGGCGGGGACCTCGGCGACCGGCGCTTCCACAGCCGGAGCGGCAGGCGTCTCGACGGGTGTTTCCACGGCCGGGGCCTCGGCTGCGGGCGTCTCGGCGACCGGGGCGGCAGGCTCGGCGGCCGGCGGCTCGACCGCAGGCTTGGCCTCTTCCACCGGTTCTATGGTCGGTGCCACCACCTCGACCGACGGCGCCGTGGGGTCAACCGCCGGGGCGGCCACCGGCGCGGCCGGCGCGGCGGCCACCGGCAGGGTGCCGAATCCGTTCGCCGCCAGAGCACCGGACAACGCTTCCAGATCCCGCAGGGATTCCTGGTACTGGTTGCGCTCGGCCTCGGTCAGCAGACCAACGGCGGCGACATCCGCTTCCAGCGCACCCTGGGTGCTGGCGACCTCGCCAGGCGCGGCGGAGGTCGCGGTGCCGGCCATCAGCTGGGCCTCGATCCTGGCGACCACCGCGCGCACAGCGCGGTAACGCGCTTCGATGCGGCTGGACACGCGGTAGGGCCGGTCGTTGGTCACTCCCCGGGTCAGCGCGCGGTCGAGCAGCGCCGGCGAGGCCTTGGCCTGCTCAGCGGCAGCGAGGATGGCGGGGGCGATCAGGGTGACAGCAAGGATGCGACGCATGGCGTCCTCCGGGTCCCCCATTCCACCCACCCCGGCGGGGGGAGCCATGGCCGGGGGGCCGCCCCGCGCCCCGCTGTCTCACCCGGGTCATCCGGCAACCGGTGGTGGCACGCCCACGGCCACCTCCACGCTGACCGCGCCATGCCCCAGCCCACGTGCCGCCAACGGAACCCATCGTGAGGACTCCTCGGTGCGTCGTGATCGGCTACGGCCAGGCTGGCCGTGGCATCCATGCCCCGCTCATCCGGTTGACGGCAGGACTGGAGCTGGCCGGCGTGTGCACCCGTGATCCCGGACGCCGCGCCACGGCGGTGGCCGACCTCGCCTGCCACACCTGGGACGATTACACCACCGTGCTCGCTGACCCGACCATCGATGGCGTCGTGCTGGCGACGCCGACCGCTGACCACGTCAGCCAAGCCCTGGCAGCGCTGGCGGCCGGCAAGCACGTGGTGGTGGACAAGCCGGTATGCCTTGACCCCGCCGATCTGGATCGCCTGGCCGCGGCGGAACGCGCCAGCGGTCGATCACTGGTCGTGTTCCACAACCGGCGCTGGGACGGCGACTATCTGACCGTGCGCCGACTGCTGGCCGCCGGGGTCCTCGGCCAACTGCGCGTTGTCGAGATGGGCTGGGGTGCCCGGGGACGGCCGCGCAGCTGGCGGGCCACCCGGGCCGGCGGCGGTGGGCGGGTGTACGACCTCGGCGCGCATATGATCGACCAGTTGTGCCAGCTGATGCCCAGCCCGCCGCTCACGGTGTACGCCCGCATGCATGCACCGCTGCCGGATCAGGATGTCGAGAGCCATGCCCACCTGGTGCTCGGCTTCCGCGACGGGGCGACCGGGGTCATCGAGACCGGCTATCTCGCGGCCCTGCCGCGTCCGCGCTTTCGCCTGATCGGCTCCGACGCCTGCTTCGAGAAGCATGGCCTCGACCCGCAGGAGGAGGCGCTGCGTTCAGGCAACCTTGACGGCGCGCGTGAAAACGAGGCGCACTACGGCTGGCTTTCCGATGGCACCACGCGCAGCCGTGTACCAACCGTCCCAGGATACTGGCGCGGCTTCTACGAAGCGGTGCGTGACCACCTCGTCACCGGTGCACCCAACCCGGTGCCGCTGGCCAGCGTACGCACCCCGGTCGCGGTCATTGCGGCGGCCTTCCGCAGTGCGGAGCGTGGTACGGTCGAACCGATCCTAGTGGCCTAGGCGGTGGCGCCGGTGCCAACCCACGCGATACTTCCCGGTATGGATCTCCGCGACTTCCAGGCGCGCATGCGCGAGCTCTACGGGGCCAAGGATGCGGCGCGCGGGCGTGAGGCGACCTTCATGTATCTGATCGAGGAGGTCGGCGAGCTGGCCGAAGCCTGCCGCGAGCCTGACAAGCACGACCTGCCCGGTGAATTCGCCGACGTGCTCGCCTGGCTGACCAGCCTGGCCAACCTGCACGGCATCGACCTCGCGCAGGCAGCCATCGCCAAGTATCCCGTCCTCTGTCCGCGCTGCGGAGCCAGCCCGTGCGTCTGCGCGACCAAGCCCTGATCGTCCCGCTCGCCGCGCTGTGCCTGGCCAACGGTGGCTGCGCGCGGCTGCTCGGTGCGATCTTCGCCCCGCAGGACACCGTGGTCTCGACCGCCACCCAGGCCGCCAACCAGATGACGGCTCCGGTGCAGAACGAGGCCGCCGGACTTGGCCGCGAGGTGGACCGGCTGCTTGCCGGCAATGCCGGCAACCGCGACGAGCTGAGCCGAATCCACGAGGAGCTGAACAAACGTGGGATGGAGAGGACCGCCCGCGAGGGCGCCGCGCAGAATGAAACCGGTCGCAATGTGCCGTGGCACCCGCGCCAGACCGGCGAGGCGACCGGCATGGGCGGCGCACCGCTCCAGGACCACCTGTCCCTGGCCCGCTCCGGCCGTCGCCCGGAACAGCCACCGCGTGGTCTGCCTCCCCCCGGCCCCTTGCCCGACGGCATCGCCGGCGGCCAGCTCCTGCAGCCCATGGAGCTGAGCGGACGACTGATGAGCGGAATGCCGTAGCGGTCTATAGCTTGCCCGCGTGCATGCCGTCCTGCTCGGCTATGCTGCGGCTATGACCGACCGCTTCGTGCTGAAGGCGCCCTACGAGCCGACCGGTGACCAGCCGGAGGCGATCAGCGGACTGATCACAGCCCTCGGCGGCGGGGCCAAGGCGGCGACCCTGCTCGGCGTCACCGGCAGCGGCAAGACCTTCACCGTCGCCAATGTCATCGAGAAGCTCAACCGGCCGACCCTGATCCTGTCGCACAACAAGACCCTGGCGGCGCAGCTCTACACCGAGTTCAAGGGCTTCTTCCCCGACAACGCGGTCGAATACTTCGTCTCCTACTACGACTACTACCAGCCCGAGGCCTACGTGCCGGGCAAGGATCTGTACATCGAGAAGGAGTCGGACATCAACGAGGAGATCGACAAGCTGCGCCTCTCGGCGACGCGCAGCCTGCTGTGCCGGCGCGATGTCATCATCGTCGCCTCGGTCAGTGCGATCTACGGCCTGGGCAACCCGCGCGACTACCAGGACCTGACCGTCACCCTGGAAGTCGGCGCGCAGGGCGACCGCGACGGCGTGCTGCACCGCCTGGTCGACATGCAGTACAAGCGTGGCGACCTCGACTTCCAACGCGGCCGCTACCGCGTGCGCGGCGATGTCGTCGAGCTGTGGCCGGCCTACGAGGACACCGCCATCCGCCTGTCCTTCTTCGGCGACACGCTGGAGGAGATCGCCACCGTCAACACCCTGACCGGCGAAGTGCTGGGCCGCCACGAGCGCCTGAACATCTACCCGGCCAAGCACTTCGTGGTCAAGGAGGCGACCCTCGAATCGGCGATCGGCGGCATCAAGGACGAGCTGGCCACGCGCCTGACCGAGCTGAACACCACCGGCAAGCTGCTGGAGGCGCAGCGCCTGCAATCGCGCACCACCTACGACCTCGACATGCTGCAGGAGGTCGGCACCTGCCAGGGCATCGAGAACTACTCACGCCACCTGACCGGCCGCAAACCGGGCGAGCGCCCCTACTGCCTGTTCGACTTCTTCCCGCCCGACCTGCTCTGCGTGGTCGATGAGAGCCACGTCACCGTGCCGCAGATCGGCGGCATGTACGCCGGCGACCGCAGCCGCAAGGAGACCCTGGTCGCGCACGGCTTCCGCCTGCCCAGCGCCCTCGACAACCGCCCGCTGAAGTTCCCCGAGTGGGAGCAGCTGTGCGGCCAGCTGCTGTTCGTCTCGGCCACGCCCAGCGCCTACGAGAAGCAGCACGAGCAGGCGCGGGTCGAGCAGCTGGTGCGCCCGACCGGCATCCCTGATCCGCCGATCAGCGTGCGTCCGACCGCCGGCCAGGTCGAGGACCTGATCGGCGAGGTGAAGGGCCGCTGCGCCAAGGGCCAGCGCTCGATCGTCACCACACTGACCAAGCGTCTGGCCGAGGACCTGGCTGAATACCTCACCGAGGCCGGCGTCCGCACCACCTACCTGCACAGCGACATCGACGCGATCGAACGCATTGAGATCCTGCAGCAGCTGCGTTCGGGCGTGACCGAATGCGTGATCGGCGTCAACCTGCTGCGCGAGGGCCTGGACCTGCCCGAGGTGACGCTGGTGGCGATCTTCGACGCCGACAAGGAGGGCTTCCTGCGCAGCCAGACCTCGCTGATCCAGACCATCGGCCGCGCCGCGCGCAACATCGACGGCGTGGTCATCCTCTACGCAGACAGCGAAAGCCCGGCGATGCGTTTCGCGATCGAGGAGACCAACCGCCGCCGCGCCTATCAGATCGCCTACAACGAGCGTCACGGCATCACCCCGCGCACGGTGCTGAAGCAGGGCGATTTCGGATCATCATTCGCCGAGCAGTTGGCTGCGCGCAAGGTCGCCGCCAGCGGCGTCACCTACGACGGCAGCATCCTCACCCCGGCCGACCTGCCCGACCTGACCGCGCGCATGATCGCCGCCGCAGAGGAACTGCGCTTCGAGGAAGCCGCCCGCCTGCGCGACACGATCAAGCGCATCGAAGCCGAAGGCAGCGCCCCCTCCGGCGACGAGCCCGGCGCCAAGGGCCGCGCCAAAATGAAGCGCGGCCGTCGCCGTCGCTGATCTCCCCCGGAATAGAAACGCCCACGGACAACTCCGTGGGCGTTCTGACGAGGAAGACGAGCGTATGCGAGGCCGCGATAACGAGCGTCAGCGAGTGCCGGGGTCCGAGGGGCCGGCGAGGCCCCGGTCGGGGGTCTCCCGTCTCGCGGCAGAGCCGCTCGAGTCGCTCGGCGCCGACTCCCCTTACGGGGAGTCGCGTCCGCTTCGCGGATGCCCTCGCTCCGGGTCGAGACCCCCTTGGAGGCATCAGGCAAAATGCGCGAAGGCCTTGTTGGCTTCCGCCATGCGGTGCGTGTTCTCACGCTTCTGGATGGTCGAGCCGGTCTTGTTGTAGCAGTCGACCAGTTCCTGGGCGAGCTTCTCGGCGGTCGGGCGGCCCTTGCGGGTGCGCACGGCTTCGAGGATCCAGCGGATGGCGAGGGTCTGCTGGCTCGACCGGCACCTGGTAGTTGGCGCCGCCGATACGCTTGCTGCGCACTTCGACGAGGGGCTTCACGTTCTCAAGGGCCTGCTCGAAGATGGGCAGCGGGTCGGCCTTCATCTTGTCGGCGATCTGGTCCATCGCGGCGTAGAACACGCACTCGGCGGTGGCCTTCTTGCCGTCGTACATCAGGCAGTTGATGAACTTCGAGGCCAGCATGCTGCCGAAGCGCGCATCGGGCTTGAGGTCGATGCCGGTCCACTGCTGGGCGGGCGGAGCCTTGGCGACCTCGCCGCTCTGGGCGATGGTGATGCTGCCGTCTTCGTTGACCGTGACGGCGGCCTGGTCGGCCTCGTCGATCGACTCGGGCTTGGGCTGGTTGTCGTGATTGTGGGGCATGGTCTTCTTCTTTCCCTAGGCCCAGGCACATGGCCTGGAGGTACTGCCCGTGAGGGCTGGAGGCTGGAGGCTGGAGGCTGGAAGCCCCGAGACTCCAGCGGAATCACTTCTTCTTGGGGCGCTTGGTGCCGTAGAGCGAGCGGCTCTGGCCGCGGCCCTGCACACCCTGGCAGTCGAGCTTGCCGCGGATGATGTGGTAGCGCACGCCGGGCAGGTCGTGGACGCGACCGCCGCGGATCAGGACCAGCGAGTGCTCCTGCAGGTTGTGCTTCTCACCACCGATGTAGGCGGTCACTTCCTTGCCGTTCGAGAGCCGCACGCGCGCGATCTTGCGCAGCGCCGAGTTCGGCTTCTTCGGGGTCATGGTCTTGACCTGGAGGCACACGCCGCGCTTGAAGGGGTTGCCTTCCAGCTGGGGGCTCTTGGTCTTCGAGAGGACCTTCGAACGGCCCTTGCGGATAAGCTGATTAATCGTGGGCATGGACCGTCTCCTGCTTCGCGGGGCGCGGCATGGTATTGGGGATCTCCGCGAGCGCAATGGGCGCCCCGAGTTTGTCGATTCCGAGCTTGCGATAGATGCCGAACCCGGTGCCGCACGGGATCAGGTGGCCGAGGATGACGTTCTCCTTCAGGCCGCCCAGGTTGTCGCGGCGACCGGCCAGCGAGGCGTCGGCCAGCACCTTGGTCGTCTCCTGGAAGGAGGCGGCCGAGATGAAGGATTCGCTGTGCAGCGCGGCGCGGGTGATGCCCATGAGCTTGAGCTCGTAGGTCGCGGGGCGCTTGCCGTCGGCGATGGCCTTCTGGTTCTGGTCCTTGATGCGGATCTTGTCGACCAGCTGGCCCGGCAGGAAGGGCAGGTCACCGGCGTCGATGACCTCGACACGGCGCAGCATCTGGCGGATGATCGACTCGATGTGCTTGTCGTCGATGCGCACGTTCTGGGCGCGGTACACCGACTGGATCTCGCCCAGGAGGTAGTCCTGCAGGGCTTCTTCGCCCTCGATGCGCAGGATCTCCTTCGGGTTCTTCACGCCATCGACCAGCGGATCGCCGGCCTTGACGCGGTCGCCCTTCTGGACGCGGTAGTGCTTGCCCTGCGGGATCGGGTGCTCGACCTCGGTGCCCG
>JAIFND010000193.1 GCA_020047915.1 bacterium
TCCAGGGCCTTGAGGTTCTTGGTGTGGACCCAGACCTTGCCCTCTTTGGGGAAGCGGATCACGAACCAGTCGGCCGAGCTCTTGCTGGGTCCGAAGACCTCGACCGCGGTGCCGGCCTTGAGCGTGACCACGACCTTGGCGCTGGTCGAGGGTCCGAAGCGCACGTTGGCGTTCTTCTCGAAGGTGGCGCTGATCGGCGCCACGACGTCATCGGCGGCCGTCACCACCGGCGAACCGGCGAACAGCAGGGCGAGGGCGGGAACGAGGAGAAGGCGCATGCTGACGCTCCTGGGAAGCGTGGAGGTTAGGGGGGATTCCGGGAGAGGCAACGCGGCATAGCGGGATAGCTTTGAGCTTTGAGCTTAGAGCTTTGAGTCCGCAGTCCGCAGTCCGCAGTCCGCAATTCGCAATTCGCAGTCCGCAGTCCGGGGCCCGCAGTCCGCCGGCCTGCGGGCTCAAAGCTCAAAGCTCTAAGCTCTAAGCTAGCTGCGTCCTCCGTACAGCGCCTTGATCACGTCCTCGATCTCAGGCTCTTCGATCTTCAGGTCCTCGACCGGCAGAGCCGCCAGCAGGCGCTGCAGCACGGCGGGGATGTCGGCGCCCTCGGCCAGCTCGGCGACCAGATGCAGGTCGTCGCGGCGCTGCCACGAGGTGATGACGCCGGGCAGCTCGGGCAGGGCGGGTGCGACCTGGCGCAGGGTCAGGGCCAGGCGCTTGCCGCCGCCGAAACGGGTGCGCAGGCCTTCCAGGTCGCCGTCGTGGATCACCTTGCCGTGGTCGATCACCACCACCCGGCTGCACAGCGCCTCGATGTCCTGCAGATCGTGGGTGGTGAGGACGATGGTGGTGCGACGCTCGCGGTTCAGTTCGCGCAGGAAGTCGCGCAGCTTGGCTTTGGTGACGACATCCAGGCCGACGGTCGGTTCGTCGAGGAACAGCACCGCCGGATCGTGCAACAGGGCGGCGGCGAGGTCGGCGCGCATGCGCTGGCCGAGCGACAGCTTGCGCACCGGGGTGCGCAGGAAGTCGGCCAGGCCGAGTACCGCGTCGAAGCGCGCGATGCGCTCGGCCGCCACCGCCTTGGGCACGCCGTACAATTCGCGCAGCAGTTCGAAGCTCTCGCCCACCGCCAGGTCCCACCACAACTGCGAGCGCTGGCCGAAGACCGCGCCGACCGTGCGCACGTAGCGCGCCCGCTCGCGGTGCGGGTCGAAACCGTTGACCCGGATGGTGCCGGTGGTCGGACGCATGATGCCGGTCAGCATCTTGATCGTCGTGCTCTTGCCGGCGCCGTTGGGGCCGAGGTAGCCGATGATCTCGCCGGCCGGCACCTTAAGGTCGATGCCATCGACCGCCGGCAGTTCCTTCCAGCGCCGATCGACCACATCGCGCATCCCGCCCCAGAAGCCGGGGCGGCGGTCGTAGGTGCGGAATATCTTGGTCAGGCCGACGGCCTGGATCGCGCGGGCGTCAGGCTGGAGGCTGGAAGCTGGAGGCTGGAGGCTGTGGGGCATTGCTACGGGTTCAGAAGCGTGAGCGTTATCTCCCGGTTGAAAGCACCCTTCGGGCCTCCAGCCTCCAGCCTCCAGCCTCCAGCCCGCTTACTGCCGATTCGGTCGTATCGGCAGGGCGATCGCGGTCTGGCCAGCGGCCTGGAACACCACCGTGGTGACCGGACGTTCGAGCGGAACGCTCTGCACCGGGACGCCCTGGGCGTCGAGTACCGCGAAGGTGCCGTTGGCCCAGCGCACGGTGAAGCGCGAGGTCTCGCCGGCGGTCAGGGTGAGATCGACGCGCTGCCAGCCGCCCTGGCCACCGACCTGGATGCGGAAGGCACCCTGACCCTTGACCTCGATGGTGTAGCCGACCGTGTTGGCCGGCACCTGGTTGAGGATCGAGGCCGGGGCCTGCGGCGTGCCGGCGAGCAGGATGGAACTGGCCTTCTCATCCAGGCTGGCAGCCCCGGTCGGTTCCCAACCCAGCCGGCGCAGACCCTGCTTCCCTGGCTGGGCGGAGTCGTTGCGCGTGAAGGACACCTCATCGACCTGCACGATCGTCCCGGCGGCGGCGCTGAACGCGAAGTATTCGTTGAGGTCGCCCATCACGACATCGGCGATGACCTGCCCGTTCAGCTCGACCGTGGTGTGGTTGCCGGTGTCGGCATAGGCGAGGAACAGGGTGTTGGGCACCCGTTCGACCACGCTGCACGGCTTGGCGGCAGGCGGTGCGGTGCCGGCCTGGTTGGCGAGCTGGGCGGTGAACTGGCCGGCCGCGAGGTCGAGCACCAGACGCATACCCTTGAAGTCGATGCCGATCTGGCCGCGCAGGGCGGTCGGGGTGAAGATCACCTGCACGCTGCGCGCACTGGCGGCATCACGGCGCACCAGGCGCGCGGCATCGTTGTTCACCGCCTGGCCGGCGGCGACCTGCCAGGTGCCGGCCGCCTCGGGGAACTGCTGCAGGTCCTCGGGACTGTCGAAGGCGACGCGATCGACCAGCTTCACGCCCAGGCTGGTCTTGCCTTCCTGGGCCTCGCGCAGCGCGGCCTCGAGGCGCGGCATGGCCGCCGCGACCACCGGTACGCTGGCCCGTTCGGGCTTACGCAGCTCGGCGAGGCATTCGGCCAGGACCTTGACCGAGCCGGCCTTCTGCGCCTCGAGGGCGCGCGACAGCCAGATCTGGGCCTCGGCGCGACGGCCGAGGGCGAGCAGGCCATCCAGCACCGCCGCCTGCTCGGCGGGCAGCGCGGGGCGCGCACGGCGCAGATGCACCGCGGCCATCGTCACGTCGGCCCCGACCACCAGGCCGGCGACCGCGCAGGCGTGGTCGGCCGGGGTGGCACCAGGAGCGGCAGCTGCGTCACCGAGCAGCCGGCCGATGTCGCGCGCCCCGACCTGGTTCCAGGTCAGGGCCGAGGTCGCTCCGCCCGGGGCCGAGACGTCGAGCCCGACCTGGGACGCGCTGACCACATCGACCGATTCCCGCGTCGTCGGGTGGGTGAGGCGCAGCTTGGCGCTGTGCGCCTTGGCCACCCGGTCGAGCAACTCATGGCGGTGCGGATAGGAGAGGACGGCCAGACGCAGAGCCTGACCTTCGGGAAGGCCCTCGGGCACCGTCTCGGCCGTGCTCTGGGCCAACGGGAACTCGCCCTTGGCCAGGGCCGACAGGGTCTGCAGCGCCGGATCAGCAGCCGGACTGGGCGAGGCGGCCGGCGAGGGAACGACCGGGGCGGCTTCGACCACCGGGGTCGGCGCCTCGGCCACCGGGGCGGGCGGCACAGCGGGCGCCGCCGGGGTCTCGGGCTGGGCGGTCGCCAAGCGGGCTTCAGCCTGGTCGAGGAGGCCACGCGCCCATTCGCGGTCGCCCGGCATGCCCCAGACACCGTCGAGAGCCGGCTTCACGGCCCGTTGCACCTCGGCCAGGGCGGCAGCGCTGCGTGCCAGCTGATCGAGCAGGCGCCGGCGCTCCTCGCGTCGGGCGATGACCTGCTGATACTGCGTCTGGCGGTCCTCGGCGGTCGGCAGTTGCTCGGCCAGGGTCAGCGCCTGCTGGAAGCGCTCTTCCAACGAAAGGTCGGCGATGCGGTTGAGCAGATCCCGGCGGTCGGTCGGGGTCATCTCTGCGCGCACCGCTGGCTGGGCGACCGCCGGTTGGGCGATAACCGGCTGGGCGACCGGCTCAGGCTGATTCGGCTGGGCCACGACCGGGCGTTCCGGCACCGCCCCACCGATGGTGCCCGGGGTCGCCGGCCGGACCGGGGCCTCGGAGCGGACGACCGGGGCCGGGGTGACCGGACGCGGAGCCTGGACCGGAGGTGCAGTCGGCGCGGGGTTGGGCTTCGGCTGCATCACCACGTAGGCGGCGACGCCTGCCATGGCGAGCAACACGACCACGACCAGGATGACAGCGGCCCCACCGCCCCGCTTCGGGGTATAGGCCCGCGAGATCTCGCCCGTGCCGACGCGGCGCGGCCCGGCCACCGGTCCTGCCGGACCGCGCAAGGCCTGTCCGCTCGGACGCTGCCCGCCCGGACGGATCACCGCCCCGCTGCTCGGCGGGCCACCCGGGCGGCCGCCCGGCGCATTGACCGGCTGGGTCAGACGCATGGTCTGGCGCTTGGCGCCGCCACCGAAGCGGTCGAGGACCTCGACCAGCTGACGGTAGCCGTCGAAGCGTTCGGAACGGTTCAGCGCCGTGAGGCGCTTGTAGAACAGGTCGAGGTCGCGCGACACGGTGTTGCCGACCGAGCGCAGCGGCTTGCCGCCGGAAGCCATCAGGCGGTGCAGCGCCTCGTGGGCGTTGTAGCCGGTGACTAGGCCCTCGCCGGTGATCATGCGGTAGAGCAGGGCACCGCACAGGAACATGTCGCTGCGCAGATCGCTGCGCGCATCCTCGCCAAGATGCTCGGGGGCGAGGTAGTATTCGGTCGCGGCGCTGGCTCCGGCCAGATCGCGAACCAGCAGGCGATGGCTCTTGGGCACCGCGAACTCATCGACCAGCACCGAGCCATCCGGACTGACCAGGATGCACTCCGGGCGCAGCCAGCCGTGGATCACGCCCTGACGTGCTGCGTCCTCGAGAGCGAGCACGACCTGGCGCAGCAGCCCCATGGCATGCGGCGGGGCGAGGGCGCGACGCCGGCCGAGCACCACGCCCAGCGGTTCATGCTCGGGAACGTCGGCCGACAGCAGGACGACGGTATCGCCCGCCGGACGCATCTCGAGCAGCGGCAGGATGTGGGGATGCTTGAGCGGGCCAGCCAGACGGACGTAGGGTTCGAGAGCGTCGGCATAGCCGGGCTGGGCCATCAACTGGGGGGACAGCACCAGGGCGCGGCAGGTGCGCCCCGAGGCGATGTCGCGCACGCGCAGCCGGCGGCCCTGCGGGCTCTCGTCGAGGAAGTTGACGACTTCCCAGCCGGCGAGCGGAAAGCCTCCGCTGCCGGAAGCTGCGGCCGGCGCCGGGCCGCCCTGGGCGGGCTGCAGGGCCGACTCGCCGATTTCGACCGCCTGCTGCACCGGCAGGGTCTTCATCGCGTAGTCGCTCGGCTCCTCGACGCGCAGCGACTGCGGCGGAGCGGGGGCCGGAGTCCGGCCCATGACCGGTTCGCGAGTCAGGCCGCGATCGGGATCGACAACTTCGAGGTTTGAGGCGCATACGCCACAGGTGTAGATCGAACCCGGCGCCGCGTCCGGCACTTCGAGCATGGCCTGGCAGCGGTGGCAGCTGATCAGCCAGGTGCGCGGCTCGATCGCATCCGGGACTTCGGGCAGGGAGACCTGGGTGGCAGCCTCGGCAAGCATGCCGAGGATGTCACGGGCGCATTCGCCGACGCCATGACCATTGACCGCCGCGGCGGCGCGGCTGGGCCAGTTGCGCACGTTCATCAGCGGATCGAGCTGCTCGGGGCGGACGGCGGTCGGCAGGTCCTGCTTGTTGTACTGCAGCACCAGGGGGATCTGGCTGGGCATCCCGAGCTGGCGCAGGTTGTCCAGCATCTCGTTCATCGAGGCGATGTTCTCGTCCAGGGCCTCGCGCCGGCTGTCGGCGACGAAGACCACCGCATCGGCGCCGGTCAGCACCTGGCGGCGGGTGGCGGCGTAGTAGCTTTGGCCGGGGACGGTGTGGAACTCGATGCGGACACGGTGTCCCTGGATCTCGCCCAGCTCGGTGGCGAGCATATCGAAGTGCAGGGTGCGTTCGGAGTGGGTGTCAACGGTCACCAGCTCGGAAGCGGTGCCCTCGGGCGCCTGATCGCGCAGCCAGCGCAGGTTGCTGGTCTTGCCGGCCATGCCGGGGCCATAATAGACGACCTTGAAGATCAGTTCGCGCGCGGCCGGATTCAACTGCATGGGGATCTCAGGATGCGGTGGGAACGGGCTTGGGTTGCGGCCGGAAGGCCCGCGCCAGCAGCAGGACGAAACCGACGCTGATGCCGCTGTCGGCGATGTTGAAGGTCGGCCACGGGTTCAGCGGCCAGAAGCCGAGATCGACATGGATGAAGTCGCGCACCCCGGCATAGACCCCGAACACCGACCCGCCACGGTCCCAGGCATTGCCCAGCGCGCCACCCAGGATCAGGCCGAAGGCGAGGTTCTCGGGCCAGCCGAGCTTGCGGTAGCCGCTCCACCACACCCAGGCGAGCACCGGGATGAGCACTGCGGTGAGTAGCACGACGAAGCCGGGGTGGCGATCGAGCATGCTCCAGGCGACGCCGGTGTTGTAGTGCTGTTCCATCCACGCCGGCAGGCTGGCACGCGGCAGGCTGAACACCCACGCCTTGGTGATCAGGTCGAGCAGCAGCACGGCGAGCAACGGCGGCCAGAACCAGCGTTGCCAAGGGGGGTAGGAAGCGGACGGAGGCACGGCGGAATGGTAGTTGCGCAAAAGGCCGGAAGCAACCGTGCGCTGGGCGGGGATGGACCACCTGGGAGAGTCGCTGGTCGGCGGCTGGACCCTTACCTGAACAGCCCCGGATCGTCACGAAACAGCGAGGTGAAGCGGCCGTTCGCGCCGACGATCAGGTGGTCGCGCAGCGGCACGTCGATGGCCCGGCCAGCCTCGCACAGGCGTCGCGTCACGGCGCGGTCGGCGGCCGAGGGCGCGGGGTCGCCGCCGGGGTGGTTGTGCACCGCCACCGCCTGGACCGCGCCGGCCGCCAGGGCGGTGCGGAAGAAGGCGCGCGGGCCGGCATCGACGCCATCGACGTCGCCGCGCGTGACGGTGCGTGGCCGGCCGATCAGGCGGCACTGCGGGTCGAGGGCCAGGCACCACAGCTCCTCATGCGGCAGACGCAGCAGGGCCGGTGACAGCACCTCGACGACGAAGGCGGCGACCTCCTCGGGGCTCTTGAGCTGCGGCCGCTCGACCGGCGTCGCGCTGGCGATGCGTACGCCCATGGCGCAGGCGGCGGCCAGCTCGACCGCCTTGGCCGGGCCGAGGCCGGGCAGCTCGGCCAGGACCTCGGGCGGCAGGCGGGACAGGCCGACCAGGCCGCCATGCTCGGCGAGCAGGCGACTGGCGAATTCCAGCACGCCTTCGCCGGCCGGACCGGTGCGCAGCAGCACGGCGAGCAGTTCGGCATCGCCGAGCGCGTCCACACCCCGCTCCAGGGCCTTCTCGCGCGGGCGTTCGCTGGCCGGCAGCTGCGCGAGCTGGCGGGTCGCCACCTCGGGCTGGGTCAAGGCCGCACGGTAGGCGTGGCGGAATTCGACGATCCAGCCCTGCGGTCCGACCTCGCCGGCCTCGGCCAGGCGGCGTAGCAGGGGTGCAGCGTCCCAGTGCGGCACGCCAGCCGCGACCAGGGCCGAGACGCCGGGCGCGTCCTGGTCGAGGGCGGCGCGCAGGAAGCGGCCGACCGGACCGGGCCGCTCGCGCAGCACGAGGTCTAGCGCAGCCACATCGCCCCCGCCGCCATGGCCAGGGCGGCGACCAGGGCCGCGGTGAGCAGCAGCAGCTTGCGCCTCTCGGCGGCCCGCCAGTCGGGCAGGCCGTGGGCCAGCGTCTCCAACTGCGCAGCAGCGGTCGAGGCAGCCAGCTCGGCCGCCGCGAGGGCGCTCTCGTCGCCAGCGGTGAAGGCGGTCCGCGCCGCCTCGGCTGCCGCCGCGGAGGCGCCGGCCTCCTGGCGCGCCGAGGCCGCCCGCTCGCTGCGCTCGGCGGCGATCCAGGCGGCGAGGTCGGCGGCGGCACGCGCCTTGACCAGGACCTGCCGGGCGCGCCGGCCGCGCGCCGCGGCCTGCAACCACAGCGCGGCGCGCTGCCGCGCGGCGGCCGGATCGAAGGCGCCAGTGATCGCCGGCGTGGGTGGTTCGAAGGCCGCCTCCTCGGGCGGATCGGCGGGCAGACGCAGCCAGCGCACCGCCAGGGTGCCGAGGCCGACCACGAGACCGAAGAGCAGGATCGCCGCCATGACGGCGCAGGCGACGATGATCGGCACGGGCAGCTCGGGCATGCGGCCATGATGCAGCAGGGACCGGCCTGCCAACCACGAGGCTTGGCGGCGCCGTCTGCCCACGCACGATGCCGGCATGAGTCCCGCCGACCTCCTCGCCGCCGCCGCCCGCCCCGCCGGCCTCACCGCCGCCGAAGCTGCCGCCGCGCTCGACCTCATCACCGGCGGCACCCTCGCCGCCGAGACCGGGGCCGAACTACTGGTGACCATCCGCCAGCGCGGCGAGACCGCGGTCGAGCTGGCGACCTTCGTGCGCGGCCTGGTCGCCAAGGCGATGCCGGTCGATTTCGCACGCCCGGTGATGGATGTGGTCGGCACCGGCGGCTCCGGCCGGGCGCGCTACAACGCCTCGACCACCGCGTGCTTCGTGCTCGCCGCCGCCGGCGTGCCGGTGGCCAAGCATGGCAACCGTGGCAGCAGCCATGCCAACGGCAGCTTCGATCTGCTGGAGGCCCTCGGCGTGCCGATCCAGCCGCCGGCCGGCAGCCACCGCCGCCTGCTCGACGACACCGGGCTGTGCTTCATCTTCGCGCGCCAGGCGCACCCGGCGATCGGCGCCGCCGCACCGATGCGCAAGCTCGCGGCGGCACGCGTGACCGGCACGATCTTCAACCTCGCCGGCCCGCTCGCCAATCCCGGCCGCCCGGCCCGCCTGCTGCTCGGCTCGGCCAAGCCGGCGCAGGGCGAGTTGCTCGCCGCAACGCTGCACCTGCTCGGCACCACCCGCACGCTGGTCGCCTGCGGCCACCCCGGCATCGACGAGGTCTCGGTCACCGGCGGAACCCAGGTGTGGGAAGTGACCCGCGCCGGCATCACGCCGCGCGAACTGCCCGCACCATCCAGCCCGGCTGACGAGACCGCGGTGACCGGCGGCGACTGCGCGGTCAACGCCGCCACCTTCCACCGCCTGATGGACGGGCAGGAGCGCGGCCCGCTGCTCGACTTCGTCGCCGCCAACGCCGGCACCGCCCTGGCGGTGTGGCGCGATCTGCCTATCGATGACCCGGCCTGCCGCGCCGAGGCGCGCGAGCTAATCCTGTCCGGCCGCGCCAAGGACGCCTTCGAGCGTCATCGCGCCGCAGCCCGGGCCCTGAGCGCATGAGCGTCGCCCTGGTCGGCGCCGGCCCCGGTGATCCCGGGCTGCTGACCGTGCGTGCGGCCGGCCTGCTGCGCGAGGCCGATTGCGTCATCCACGACTACCTGGTCGGGCCGCGCATCCTCGCCCTGGTGCCTGCAGGCGTGGCGAAGCACGATGTCGGCAAGCGCGGCCACAGCACCTCGAAGAGCCAGGGCGCGATCAACGAGCTGCTGCTCGCGTGCGCACGACGCCATCGCCGGGTGGTGCGGCTGAAAGGCGGCGACCCCTTCGTCTTCGGCCGTGGCGGCGAGGAGGCGCAGGTGCTGGCCGCCGCCGGGATCGCCTTCGAGATCGTGCCCGGCGTGACCAGCGGCATCGCCGTGCCGGCCTACGCCGGCATCCCGATCACCCACCGCGCCGCCAGCGCCTCGGTCGCCTTCGTCGCTGGCCACCTGCAGGACGGCCCGGGCGTGGATTGGGCGGCCTATGCCAAGGTCGAGACTCTGGTGCTGTACATGGGCATGCAGCATCTCGCCGAGCACTGCACGGCGCTGATCGCGCACGGTCGCAGCCCCGACACCCCCGCGGCGTCGATCCAGTGGGGCACCCTGCCGCAACAGCGCACCGTCACCGGCACCCTCGCCACCCTGCCGGGCCTGGCGGCGGCGGCCGGCCTCGGCGCCCCGGCGATCACCGTGGTCGGCGAGGTGGTGCGCTACCGCGACGACATCCGCTGGTTCGACAACCGCCCGCTGTGGGGCCGCCGCGTGCTGGTGACGCGCGCCAGCGGGCAAGGCGGCCGCCTCGCCGCCGCGCTCGAGGAGCTGGGCGCCGAGGCGGTGCTGGCGCCGCTGCAGCGCTTCGTCCCCGACGCTGCGGCGGCCGTGGACGCCGCGCCCGGCCATGCCTGGATCGCCTTCGCCAGCAGCAACGCGGTCGAAGCGGTATTCGCCCGCCTCGACCAGCTCGGCCGCGATGTGCGCGCCCTACCGCCACGCATCGCCGCGGTCGGCCCCGGCACCGCCGAGGCGCTGCGCCGACGCGGCGTGCGCCCGGATCTGCTGCCCGACACCGCCGACGCGCCGGCCCTGGCCGCCGCGCTGATCGCGGCGGGCGGCGGCTCGGCCCTGCTGCCGCAAGCCGACGAGGCGCGGCCCGAGCTGGCCGACGGCCTGCGCGCCGCCGGCTGGCGGGTCAGCGCCGTCGTCGCCTACCGTACCGAGGTGCGCGCCATCGATCCCGCGCACCTCGGCCGCCTGGACGCGATCACCGTCGCCTCGGCCGCCACCGGGCGCCGTCTGCGCGATGCCCTCGGCCTGGAAGCCCTGCGCGCCAGCCGCATCGTCGCCATCGGCCCGCGCACCGCCGAGGCCTGCACCGCGCTCGGCTTCCCCGCCGCGGCGGTGGCGGACACGCCCTCGCCGGAGGCCGTCGCGCGCACCACCGCGACGCTGCTCGGCCCGCCCATCTGAAGCCTGCCATGCCCAGCCTGCGTCCCGCCGTCCCTGCCGATGCGCCGATTCTGGCCGGCATGCGCTACGACTTCCGCGCCACCCTCGGCCCACCCAGCGAGGGGCGCGACGCTTTCGTCTCGCGCTGCGCGCAGTGGATGGCCGAGGCGCTCGCCTCGCCCGACTGGCGCTGCTGGGTAGCGCTCGACGACGGCGGTGCGATACGCGGCCACCTCTGGCTGGAGATCATACCCAAGATCCCCAATCCCGTGGCCGAGCGCGAAGCGCACGCCTACATCACCAATGTGTTCCTCGATCCCGTCCTGCGTGGCCACGGCCTCGGCGAACGCCTCATGGCGACGGCGATGGACTGGTGTCGCGCCGAACGCATCGACAGCGTCATCCTGTGGCCGACCTCGCGCAGCCGCACCCTCTACGAACGGCATGGGTTCGCCGTCCGTGATGACCTCATGGTGGCCAATCTGGGAGAACGCCATCTCGGCTGATCCGTCTGAATGTGTGATTGCTCAGGGGCTTCGCCCAATGGCGTAAAGGTAAGCCTCTGTTCCGAGATGCGTGGGTATCTCTCGGTTAAGCCCAGCGTTGTGGCGGAAGGCGGAAGGCGGAAGGCGGAAGGCGGAAGGCG
>JAIFND010000182.1 GCA_020047915.1 bacterium
GGTCTCAGATGCAGCGTGCAACCAGCCCCTGCTCTTCGGGCAGACCGAACATCAGGTTCAGGTTCTGCACCGCCTGGCCACTGGCCCCCTTGACCAGGTTGTCGATCGCGCTGGCGATGATCAGGGTGCGGCCGTCGGCGGCAGCCGAGATGTCGCAGAAGTTGGTGCCGGTGACCTGGGTCACTTCGACCTCCTTCGGGGTCGGACGCACGCGCACGAAGCGCCGGCCGGCATAGGCCGAGCGCCACGCCGCCACCACGGCCTCGGCGGTGGCTCCGGGCGCCAGGGTGCAGGTGATGGTGGTGTGGATGCCGCGCGTGATCGGCGCGAGGTGCGGCACGAAGGTGCAGTGCGCCTCGCCGCCCGCCGCCAGGGCCAGCTCCTGGTCGACCTCGCCGGTGTGCTGGTGGCCGACCGGCTTGTAGCTGTGCAGATTCTCGTTCACCGCGTAGAACAGGTTGTTGTTCGCCTCGACGAAGCGCTTGCCTGCGCCAGAAAGCCCGCTGTAGCCGATCGCGCAGATCGGCGCCGTGCGCTCGATCAGGCGGTCGCGCAGCAGCGGCAGCAGCGGCAGCAGCATCGAGGTGGCGTAGCAGCCGGGGTTGCCGACCACGCGCGCGCTGCGGATCGCCTCGGCGCGCCACTCGGACAGGCCATAGACCGCCTCGGGCAGCAGCTCGGGGCAGGCGTGCTCCTCTTTGTACCACTTCTGGTAGGCGGCCGGCGAGCGCAGGCGGAATTCGGCGCCGATGTCGACCAGGCGCAGGCCCTTGGCGAGCAGCGCCGGCACGACCTTCGTCACCTCGGGGCTCTTCTTGGCCAGGACCACGGCCTGCGCGCCGCTGCGTACGATCGCCTCGGGTGTGTCCTCACTCAGCACCAGGTCGGTCTCGCCCGCGAAGGCCGGCACCGCCTCGGCCAGCGGCTTGCCACCCAGGCGGTCACTGCCGGCATGGACAATGCGGAAGCCCGGATGGCCGAGCAGGATGCGGATAGCGCCTTCGCCGGCATAGCCGGTGGCGCCGAGGACGGCGACGGGGATGGGGGTGGCCATGGGCGGCTACAATGCGTCCGCCAGGGCGCGTGCAAATGCCCCCAGGCCGGGGTCGCGCGCGCCCATGATCAGCACGGTGTCGCCGGGACGGGTGCGTTCGGCGACCCACAGCAGGGCCTCGCGCCGGTCGGCCACCGCGTCCACCCCGGCATCGCGCGCCAGGTCCTGGCTGGTGATGTCCTGGGTGACGCTGCCGCCGGCGAAGTAGATCGGCAGGTAGAGCCAGGCGTCGGATGGACGCAGCAGACCGGGCAGCAGTTCCTTGAGCTCGGGGCGCAACTGGCGCGCCGGGCCGAAGCCGTGCGGCTGGAACAGGCACACGACGCGGTCAGAGCCAGCCTGCGCCGCGGCAACCGCGGCGGCGATCTTGGCGCCGTTGTGCGCGTAGTCATCGACCACGCGCAGGCCTTCGTCGGTGCGCGCCACCACTTCGAAGCGGCGTGATACGCCGGGGAAGGTGGCGAGAGCGGCAGCCGCCGCGACCGGATCCAGGCCGCAGGCCTGCGCCGCCGCGATCGCCGCCACCGCGTTCTCGAGGTTGTGCACCCCCGGTTGCTGCAGTTCGAGATCGATGGTGCGATCATGGATCAGCACCACGCCACGCGCACGGTGCGGCCCGGCAGCGATGACCTCGCCGGCGATCGTGGCCGGGCCGGACAGGCCATAGAGGGTGCGGGGCAGACCGTCGGTCACGGCCAGCGCCTCGGGGCAGGCGGCGTTGACCAGCAGGATGCGGCTCTGCCGGGCGAAGACCGCGAACTGCCCGCGCACCTCCTCCACCTCGCCGTGGTCGCGGGTGATGTTGTGGATCACACCGACGCCAGGGTGGTAGCCGACCAGGGTGCCATCGCTTTCGCAGGCCTCGGCCACCACCGGCCCGCCCTGGGGTCCGGCCGCGAAGCAGCCGGCGGTGCCCTCGCCGGCCAGCGCGGCGCCGCCCAGCACCGTCGCCGGAACCTCAAGACGGCGCAGGATCCACGCCAGCATGCCGACCACGGTGCTCTTGCCCGAGGTGCCGGCGACAGCGATGCCCGGACCGCCGGCATCGACCACCTCGGCGAGCAGCGCCGGGCGCGGCGTGCAGGTGATGCCCAGGCTGCGCGCGGTCCGCGCCTCGGGCGTGTCCGGCTCGACCGCAGCCGAGTAGATGAAGCGGGAGACCGTCGGGGTGATCGCCGTCCCGTCCTGCGGCAGCAGGTTGATGCCGGCGGCGCGCAACCGTCCACCGATCTCGGCATTCTCACCGCGATCAAGGCTGCGGTCTGAACCCTGCACCGCATGCCCCCAGGCCGCCATCAGCTGGGCGAGGGGATTCATGCCTTGGCCGGCGACGCCGGAGAAGTGGAGCAGGCTCATGGGCGCGGCATGCTGGCGGCACCCGGAAGCAGGCAACCAGATGGTTCGGCGTTCGGCGTTCGACGTTCGGCGTTCGACGTTCGGCGTTCGGCGATGACGGCAGCGTGATCACACGAACCGTTGTTCAGCCTCTGCGGAACACCGAACGCCGAACACCGAACGCCGAACCCTAAGAGGCAATGATCACGGCAGCCCCGACAGCATCCCGCGCGCCTGGCCGACATAGCTGTCGATGCCAAAGCGCGTGACGACCTGTTCGAGCCGTTCCTTGGCCAGCTTCAGCGCCTGGGCGCGCTGGCTTTCGGTGGCACCTGGACTGCGCCAGTCGGCCAGCTTGGTGTCGGCATAGGACTTGGCGCTGCGCCAGGCCTTCTCCGCCGACTCCTCGACCTGGGTCCGCAGCCCGGCGAAATCACCCTCGGGATACTGCTTGGCCAACTCCGCGAGACGCTCCTGGGCGGCAGCGAAGCGCTCCTGCTGGATCAGCCCATCGATCTCGCTGGAGGCCAGGCGCACCGGTCCGGTGGAACGGGCCTGCTGGCGACGCTCGCGCTCGGCGGCGATGGCGGCCAGGCGCAGCCGGGCCTCACCGGCCAGCCGGGAGAAGGTCTCGGCATGGGTGGTGGAGGGGCCGCTCTTGGGATCGACCGGGTTGGCGATGAAGGCGAGGACGTCCTTCTCCAGCGCCTCGAGATCGTTGGCCGGGTCGTTGAGCGTGGCGAGCCGGGTCTTGAGGCTGGCGAGGTTGGCGTCAGCGGCGTTCTCCGCCTCGACCGCGGTGATGCGCTCGGCCAGGGCCTCGATCTCGGTGCGCATGCCATGGGCGCGGATTGCCAGTTCGCGCACCACCGGCGGCTGCTCGGGCGGGATGGCGATGGCGCCGCCGAGCTGGGGCGTCGCGGTCAGGGCCTTCAGGGCCGCATCGAAGGCGCGCCGCGCCTCGGCACCTTTGCGGTTAGCCAGCGCGGTGCTGACCAGGTCGCCTTGACGGCGGGCTTCGGCGATGGCCTCGCCGCCGACGCGGCGGTCTTCGGAACCTCGCGTGGCGAGAAGGATGATCGCGGTGACCACGATCGCGACCCCCAGGATGCCGACCCCGGTCCACAGCAGCGCCTTCTGCATCGCGCTGCGATCGACCGGGGTGCGACGGCTGGAGGCGGCCGGCGAGCCACCCGAGACGGCGGTGGCCCGGCGGCTGCTCTTCTTGGCGGCCGAGCGGTCGCTGGCCGCGCTCGCCCGGCCCGACACCGCTGCGCTACGCGTGCTGGTCTTCGCCCCGGTCCGTACCGAGGTGGCCGCCTTTTTGCGCGACGACACCGCGGGCGCGGCGGCTGGGGCTTCGCCAGGCTCGAACGCATCCTCGGGCAGCACCACCTCGGCGGCACCGGGATCGGGCACCGCAGGGGCCGGCTCGACCGGCGGTGCCGGCTGATCATGCGCGGTATCATTCTCGTCGTAGGCATCGCCATCACGCTGCAGGGCCGAGCCCGTCCGCTGGCGCATCGGGGTGCCGATCTGGGTCTGCGGTTCGCTGGTACGCTTGGGCATGGGTCGCATGGTGCCGACCCAAACCCAAGCTCAAACCCCCGGGACGGGGGTCGGCCAGCGGTGTATTACAGCCCAGAGCCGCCGGAAGCTGGTGGGTCATCCACCCGGCGGCGGACCTGGGCCCAGGCTCAGGCCGAGACCGCCCCCTTGACCGCATAATACTCGCCGGCCGGCCCGTTCAGCCGGTCGGCAAAGAAGGCGGCGCGCAGCGGAACGAAAGCGCGGGCCGCGACCAGCAGATCGGTGCCCCGGCTGCGATTCTCCAGGGCCAGGGCCGCCGCCTCGGTCGCCTCCAGCGCAACGCCAAGCATCAGTCCACCCCCTTCGCCGCCGCCAAGCGCAGCCAGTGCGGCGCGCACCGCCCGCTCCTGCGGCGCGTCGCCGGCATAGCGCGCGGGAAAGGCGATGACCACCGACTGCCCGCTGATCCCCTCCGGCATGCCGCCCTGGGCGCGGACCGCCTCCAGCAGTTGGGCCAGGCGCGGCGTGGTACCATCGGCGACCAGGCAGGCGAGCCGCGCCCCGACCACCGCCTCGCCACCCCGCTTTCCACCAAGCGTACCGGCGACGAAGGCGTCGAAGGCGACGCGCACCTCGGCGGCCCGGCGCAGGTCGTCGCGCATGCTCGCATAGGCGGTGGCGAGGACGCCGAACTCGTCCCGGCTGCGCACCGCCACCATGACGCTGTAGTCGCCCTGGGCGACCGCCGTCATGCCACGGGTCAATTCAGCAACGGGCCGGCGCAGACGCAGGCCGACCAGGGCGCCAGCGGCAAGAAAGGCGATCAAGCTGGAGCCAAGCAGGATGCCGCTGTGCCAGAGGAAGTCGCGGCGCAGCGCGTTGACGTGGCCGGCAGGCAGGTCGATGCCGACCAGGCCGGTGGAAACGCCGGCCCGGGTCCTGATCGGGGCATAGCCGGACAGCCATGCACCCCACTGGTCGGTGGTCGGCTCGATATCGGCGGCTGACCGGTCGAAGCCGGCGAGCAGCTCCGGGGCGTCCTCGACCGCGTAGGGCTGTCCCGGGCCGGCTGGCGCCTCGTCCGGACCGATCACCCCGTCGCCATCGCGATCGACGGCATCGCTGGCATCGCAGATGAACTGGACCATGCCGGTGGCCGCGGTGTCCGCTCGCTTGGCCATGGTATAGACGAAGCGGACTTCGGGATTGGCCTGCCGCCAACGGTCAAGCGCCTGGCGCAGTTCCGCCAGGTCCTCGGGATGCCCCTCCGGGGCCTGGGCGAGCCGGAGATGCGCCTCGGGGTCGATGAGCAGCGCTGCGCCTGCCGCCAGCGAACGCAGCTCCGAGCGCAGGCGCGCGACCTGATCCTCGACCGCCCGCTGCGAAATGGCGAGACCCGCCGCGACGGTCGCCAGCGAACCGATCAGCCAGATCGCCAGGGTCATGCGGATCCACATCGGCAGTCCGCTCCGCACCAGGCGGGCGGCGACGGGGGGTGCCGCCTGCGCCGGCCGCATCGTGGCGGTGATGCGCGAACCGCTGCCCGGGTCGCTGCTCGTCAACCGGCTGGTCTCGCCCGGCCAGACGGGCTGGCACTGCACCTCGGCCGGATGATCGGGCAGCCGGCCGACTAGGTCGGCCAGGGCGGTGGAGGCATCAGCCGAGCGGCGGCCGGGATCGGCAGCCAGCTGCCGCCGGACCCAGGTTGCGACCGGCTCGGGCACCCCATCGAGAAGGGGCGGCTGGTCCATCCGCCCGTTGGGGAAGGGATGCTGGGCCGAACCGAGTTCGCACAACGTCGCCGCCAGGGCCCAGAGGTCGGCCGACGGCGTGGCGGGCATGCCCGACAGACGCTCGGGGGCGAGATAGCGGCGGGTACCGACGACCTCGCCGGGGTCGGTCAGTGCCGCCTCTGCCGCATCCTCGACCAAGCCGAAGTCGAGCAGCTTGTAGACGCCGCCCGGACAGCGCATCAGGTTCGACGGCTTGATATCGCGATGGCACAGCCCGGCCGCGTGCGCCGCGGCCAGGCCGCGCAGCGCCTGCACCGCCAGATCGGCGAGCGGCGCGGCGGCGAGGGGTCCATCCTCGGCTAGGATGGCACGCAGGTCGCGTCCGCGCAGCAGTTCCATCACCAGGCAGGGCGGTTCGAGGTCGGGCCGGAACTCATGCACCGCCACGACGTGCGGATCGGACAGCCGGGCGAGGGCGCGCGCCTCGCGCAGGAAGCGCTCGCGGGCCCGCGCCGATTGCATCCGGTCGGTGCGCAGCAGCTTGATCGCCACCTCGCGGTCGAGATCCGGGTCGTAGGCCAGCAGCACGCGGCCCATGCCACCGATCCCGAGCTCGCCGCGGATCTCATACTTGCCGATGGCACGGGGCAGGTCGCTCACGCTGGCAGGCTACGCCGCGCATCGCGGCTCTGCAACCCTCCTCAGGGCCACAGCCACAGGATGAGCACGCCGGCGACGACCACGCCGCCGAACAGCAGCCCGACCATCCAGCCGAGCCGGCGGTTGCCGAGCACGGCGGCCGCCCCGGCCTTGAACACCGCGTTGGCGAGCAGACCGATGACCACGGCGCGCCAGCCGACCGACACCTCGAGCTGGCTGCGCTCGACCAGGCGGGCGGTGGACAGGGCGATGGCGTCCATGTCGGTGGCGCCGCTCGCCGCCGCCACGCCATAGATCGCATTCGGCCCCAAGGTATCGCGCGCCCAGGCCACGCCGATCAGCACCACGCCGTACATGCCGGCGAAGATCAGGGCGGTGCCGAGCTGGGCCGGGTTGCTGTGCTCGGTGCTGCCGGCATGCGCGTCACGGGCGGTGAACCACAGCACCGCGGCCATCAGCAGCATGAGAGCAGCGAGGGCGACCAGCGGTTGCCAGAAGGCGGCGGCCTGCGCCGGGGCGACCACCACGATGATGCCGATGACGCGGATCGCCGAGATCGCCGAGGCGAGCATGATCGCCATCGCCGCCAGGGCGACACCCTGGCCGCTGGCGGTGCGCCGGGCATAGCTGACCGTGGTCGCGGTCGAGCTGATCAGGCCGCCGAGGATCGCGCCGAGCAGGGTGCCGGCCTTCTCACCAAGGAGCTTGTAGGCGACGTAGCCGCCCAGGCCGATCGAGACGATCAGCACCACCAGCAGCCAGGCCTCACGCGGGTTGAACACCTGATAGGGGCCGAAGGTGCGGTCGGGCAGGATCGGCAGGATGACCAGCGTGATCAGACAGAACTGCATGATCGCCGTGACATCGGCCTGGCCGAGCGAGGCGACGGTGCGATGCAGCCGGTCCTTGAGGTGCAACAGTACGGTGAGACCGCCCGCGACCACCACGCCGATCACCGGATCGCCGAGCACGACCAGGGCGCCGACCGCGTACATGATCAAGGCGGCGAACAGGGTGGTCAGTTGCGGGCCGTCGGCCTGCGGCCCGATGCGCCAGATGCCGGCGATCAGCGCCGCCACCGCCGCGAGCAGCCCGGCCGGCACCAGCCATGGTCCAAGCGACTGGCCGAGCACCGCGCACAGCGCCCCGAACACCGTGATCATCGCAAAGGTGCGCACCCCGGCGAGGGGATGGTTGACACGCTGGCGCTCCAGCCCGACGAGCAGGCCGAGACAGAGCGCGATACCCAGGCGGGCGGCGGCGGTGGATAGGTCCATGCCGCCAGCCTATTTCGATTTCTCCACCGCGAAACCGCCAGGCCTTGGCCTTCCGCCCCGCGCCTCTACCGTGCGCACCGACCTGGGAGAACAGCCATGACCACCCGCACCTACCTCGCCTGCGACCTCGGCGCCGAGAGCGGCCGCGTGATGCGCGGCACGCTGCACGATGGACGGCTGGAGATGGAGGAGATGCACCGCTTCCCCACCGGTGGCATCGCCATCGCCGGCACCCTGCGCTGGGACCTGCCGCGCATCCTCGACGAGCTGCGCACCGGCATCCGCCTGGCCGCCGCCAAGGGGCGCATCGACGGCATCAGCACCGACAGTTGGGGCGTGGACTACGTGCTGACCAGCAGCCAGGAGGCGGTCGTCTCGCTGCCCTACCACTACCGCGACGCGCGCGGCGACAGCGCCTTCCAACGCGTCTTCCTGCTCGCCCCGCGCGAGCTGGTGTACCAGGAGACGGGCATCCAGTTCATGCCCTTCAACACCCTGTTCCAGTTGCAGTGGGATGCCTCACGGCGTGCCGGCATGGTCGCCCAGGCCGACCGTTTCCTGTTCATCGCCGACTGGATGAACTGGGCCTTCTCCGGCGTCGGCGTGGCCGAGGAGACGCTCGCCTCGACCAGCCAGCTGTACAACCCGCACACCCGCCAGTGGTCAGCCGAGCTGATCCGCCGCTGCGCCCTGCCCGAGCGCCTGTTCCCCGCCGTGGTGCCGGCCGGCAGCGTGCTCGGCCCCGCCCTGCCCGAACTCGGTGCCGGCGCGGCCCAGATCATCGCCAGCGCCAGCCATGACACCGGCGCGGCGGTCGCGGCGGTACCGGCCGAAGGCGAAGGCTGGGCCTACCTCTCGTGCGGCACCTGGTCGCTGCTCGGCGTCGAGGCCCCGGCCCCGATCGTCACCCACCAGGCGCTGGTCGAAAGCTACACCAACGAACTCGGCGTCGCCGGCACGGTGCGCTTCCTCAAGAACATCGTCGGCCTGTGGATCGTGCAGGAGTGCCGCCGCACCTGGGAGGCCCAGGGGCAGAAGTGGGACTACGCCGAACTGACCCGGCTGGCCGGTGAGGCCAAGCCCTTCGCCGCGCTGATCGATCCCACCGATCCGCGCTTCGCCGGACCCGGCGACATGCCCGCCAAGATCGCCGCCTTCTGCCGCGAACGCGGCCAGACCCCGCCCGACGGCGTCGGCGCGACGGTGCGCTGCGCGCTGGAATCGCTTGCTCTCGCCTACCGCCGCGCCCTCGACACCCTCGAAGGGCTGACCGGCCAGAAGCTGTCGCGCCTGCACATCGTCGGCGGCGGCAGCAAGAACCGCCTGCTCATGCAGTTCGCCGCCAACGCCACCGGCCGCACCGTCATCACCGGCCCGGTCGAGGCGACCGCGATCGGCAACCTGCTGATCCAGGGCATGGCGCTGGGCCACGTGAAGGACCTCGTCGAACTGCGCACGATCGTCCGTCGCAGCTTCCCCACCGAGGACCTGCACCCGCAGGATCACTCCTCCTGGGAAGCAGCCTACAAGCGCTTCGCAGCGCTGTAACCCGACGCCGGGACGAACTGCACCAGGATGCAGCCGGCCAGGATCAGCCCGCCACCGACCAGCATGCCTGGCGTCGCCAGCTCATTCGCATAGGCGATGCCCAGCGGCGCGGCGAGCAGGGCGGGCAGGAACAGGCTGGAGACGGCGGCGAACACCGCCTCGCTGCAGTAGATCACCCCTGCCTCGGCCGCGCTCACCCGCTTCTGGAAGTGGTTCATCAGGAAGAACGGCAGGATCGTGCTGACCACCACCAGGACGAGCTGCAGCCCGAGGATGCCGGGCGTGCCATACAGCCCTGGTACCGCCGCCAGGCCCGGCCCGCTGAGCATCGCCGCCACGCCGGTCAGCAGGGCGATGCCCGCGAACATCACCCAGGTGACCTGCAGCCCCGAATTCCCGGCATAGCGCGGCGCTTCGAGGGCGAGGATGTGGACCGTGAACAGGCACGAGGCGGCCAGGGCCATCGCCTCGCCGGTACCCAGCCGCAGGTTGCCGGGCGAGACCCCGGCCAACAAGGCGACCCCGGCCAGGACCAGCAGGATGCAACCAACCAGGGCGCGCGGCGGCAGGCGGCGGGCGAGCACGACCGTCACCAACGGCACGATCACCACGTAGAACTGGGTGAGGAAGCCGACCGTGCTTGCCCCGGTATAGTTGAGCGCCCCAAGCTGCAGCACCAGGCCGCTGCCCGCCGCCGCCGCGATGATCCCGCCTTGCTCCCAATCGCGCCGCTGCGGCCAGCGCCGCAGGAGCAGCAGGACGACCGGCGCGAGGACCGCCGCCGCAAGCGCGAAACGCACCGCCAGGTTCTGCGTCGTGATCCAGATCAGGTCGTGGCCCGACACCTCGGCCTGGGCCTGGAGCAGGGCCTTGATCAGCGGGAAGTTCACGCCGAAGAACAGGCACGAGGCGATCAGCGCGAGGATCGCCAAGGGACGGCTGACCGCCGTCATCAGCGGACCGCGATCCGCACCTCGACGCCGCGTTCGCGGATCGCCGCCACAGCGCCGGGATCAGCCCCGTCATCGGTCACCACCAGATGGATGCGCTCCAGCCCGCAGACATGGCACAGAGCCCGTGCGCCCAGCTTGGTACGGTCGGCCAGCACCACCACGCGATCGGCGTGCGCGATCATCTCGCGCTCGACATCCTGGACCAATTCGTCGGTATTGAACACCCCGTCGGGCCCGACCCCGCCGGCCGAGAGGAAGGCCCAGCGCGCATGGTAGGCGGCGATCCCGGCGCGCGCCTGCGGCCCGATCAGCAGGCCGCCGCGCGCCACCAGATAGCCGCCCGCAACCTGCACCTCGACCGGCGAGGCGTACTGCGCCGCGCCGATCGCCGCCGCCAGGCGCAGCGAGTTGGTGATGACCCGCACCGGCACCGCGCCGAGATGGCTGGCGAGATGCAGGGTGCTGGTGCCGCCATCGACGAACACCGCATCGCCGGGTTCAAGCAGCCCGGCCGCCACCTGGGCGATCGCATCCTTCTCCGCCGCCTGCTGGATCGCGCGTGCCGCGAACGGCACCATCGCCAGGGCGTCGCGCCGGGTCCGTCCGACCCCGCCGTGGTGGCGCTCGGCCCGCCCCTGGGCGACCAGTTCGGCAAAATCGCGCCGCACCGTCGCCGGACTGGCATCAAGCAGCGTGCAGGCGTCGGCCACCGAGAGGAAATCGCGCTCGTGCAGGGTCCTGGCGATGTGGTCGAGGCGCTCGGGAGCGAGCATGGTTCCGGTTGTGGCGGGGAACCACGGCGCGCAACGGCAGCCCCCTTCCGGCCCTAGTTGACAGCGCCTCGCCCCGACTACTCTCCCCACCTCGCCCGCGCGAGTGGCGGAACTGGCAGACGCACTAGATTCAGGTTCTAGCGCCCCTTAAAGGCGTGGAGGTTCGAGTCCTCTCTCGCGCACCATAG
>JAIFND010000192.1 GCA_020047915.1 bacterium
CTCGATGCCAGCAAGACGACCGGGGAAACGCTGCGCAGGACCGGGACGAAGCACCAGCGGCTGCTGGCCCAGTCGCAACGCATGCAGAAGCAGCTCCGCCGCCTGTCCCGCCAGGTCATGACCGAGCGGGAGAACGACCGCAGGATGATCAGTCACGACCTCTATGCGGTGATCAGCCAGGCCCTGATCGGCATCAATCTCCGGTTGGAGCATCTACGGCGCGAGGCCGCGGCCAATCCTGGCGACCTGGACAGCAACGTCCGCAGCACCCAGTTGATGCTGGGATCCTCGATCGACATCGTGCGGCAATACTCGCATGAGATGGGCCCGACGGTCCTGGATGAACTCGGACTCATCCCGGCTCTGGAGATCCTGGCCGGGCGTATCGAAAAGAAGACCAGGATCAGCCTCGGCTTGGAACTGTCCACCGAGGTTGAGATGCTGCCGCTCGATAAACGCCTGGTCCTCTACCGGATCGCCGAGGAGGCGCTGACGCATGCTTCGACCAGGCCGGCGGTCGATCGCATCGGACTGAGCATCCGCCGTGGCACCGGCTGCATACGTATGACCGTCCGTGACAACGGGCGGGTCGCCAGCCCCACGCGGCCTTCCCGGCGACAACGCAGCGAGTCGGTCGAGATCATGGGGATGAAGGAACGCCTGGCGATGGTGGGGGGCGTTCTCCGGGTGACCTTGAGACCCACGACCGGGACGACCCTCGTGGTCCGGGTCCCCTGCGGGTGACGGGACAGCGGTGAAATCCACCTACCCGAAGATCGTCAACTGCTGCCCCTTGGTGCGGGCGAAGTCGATGACCTTGGCGTGGGCCGTGTACACCTTGTCCCAGCGGCGCTTGTACAGCACCTCGGCAAGGTCCCAGAGGTTTGCGCAGTCGGCCTTGCAGTAGGTGGTGATCTTCTTGTAGGCGGCGACATCGCCGTTCTTCCAGGCGCCCCACAGGGTGATCGCTTCGCTGCCGCGCATGCCGGCGATGTCGCCACCGCGCACGATGCCGACCTGCTTTTCGATGTCCTTGAGGCCGCCGGCGATGCCCAGGGAGCGCGACAGGATCAGCAGGTCGAGGTGCGGCAGGTCGAAGCGGAAGCCGGTGTCCTTGAAGTGCCGCTCAATGAACGGCAGGTCGAAGTTCTCGCCGTTGAAGGTGACGATCAGGTCATAGTCCTTGAGCGCCGCCGGAAAGCGGTCGAGCGGCTCGTCGCCCGGCATCGGCTTGCCGGCCACGAAAACCCTGGCCCCGGTGCGGTCGGCCAGGCCGATGACCGTGATCTGGTCGTAGCCGGGGGTCAGACCGGTGGTCTCGATATCGACCAGGGCGATGCGCGGTTCGGGGCAGTAGCCACGCCACAGGCGCCAGGCCTCGGCGGGCAGGAAGTGCTGCCGGAACCACCCGCGGTCGCGCTGGGTGCGCGCCTTCTCGGCCTCGGCCAGCAGTTCCGCGAGCTTGCCGGCCCGCCCGCCGCCGACCCCCTCGGCGACCTCCTCGGGATGGGCCCGGGCCAGGTCCCAATCGAGGATGCCGCGCGCCCACAGGGCCCGTTCGAGGTCCTCGGTCATGCCTTTTGCGAATGCGAAGCTGGCGTTGAGCATGCCCGCGACCGTATGAGGCCAGTCGGCTGCGGAAGGGGGAAGCCGGCGGTTGCCAGCCATGCCGGCGTCTGCTACGGTTGTGGTCATGTTCGAACTGGTGTTCGTCACCGGCTCCCGCGCCGGAGAAGTCGTCGTGGTCAAGAGCTCGCTCTTGGCCGGGCGCAGCCCCGACTGCTCGTTGGAGGTCCCCGACCCTAACGCCAGCCGGCAGCACGCACGGGTCGTGTTCGACGGCACCGGACTGACCCTGGTGGACAACCGCTCGGCCAACGGGACCTTCCTCAACGAGAAGCGCGTCACCGACCCGATCCCGCTCAAGCACGATGATGTGTTCCGGCTCGGCGAGACGCGCATCCGCATCCAGGTCCGGCGCAACGTCGGCGAGCCGGGCAGCGAAAGCGTGTTCGGCTTCCACGACAGCGAGGCCGACCTCAGCCAGTCGATCGTCATGCCGATGGAGCAGCTCTCGCAGAGCCGCTCGCCGGATGTCGCCGACCGGCGCTTCGTCTCTCTGCTCAAGGCGATGAACCTGAGCAAGGACATCGACGCCCTCGACCGCGTGCTCGACGGCATCATCGAGGTGATGTTCGACCTCTTCCCGCAGTGCGAGCGCGGCTTCCTCATGCTCGGCTCGACGGTCGAGACCTTGTTGCCCAAGGCGGTGCGGGTGCGCAACCAGAACGGCACCCAGGAGGCGCCCAAGGTCTCGACCTCGATCTGCCGCAAGGCGCTGGCCGAACGCGCCGCCTTCCTGTTCAACGACTCGAACCCCGGCGACTTCGACCAGGGCATGTCGATCGTCTCGCTGAAGATCCGCAGCGCGATGACCATCCCGCTGCTGGTCGAGAACGAGGTGCTGGGTCTGATGCAGGTCGATACCGCCGACCGCGCCCGCTCGTTCACGTCCAAAGATCTCGAGCTCGCCGCAGCGGTCAGCGGCGTGGCCTCGATCGCGCTGCGCAACGCGCAGCAGCTCAAGCGCATCGAGACCGAGACGCGCACGCGCGACAACCTCTGCCGCTTCCTGCCCGGCCCGGTCGCGCAGCAGGTTCTCGACGGCAAGCTCGACCTCGGCCTTGGTGGGCGCACCTATCAGGGCACGGTGCTGTTCAGCGACGTGGTCGGCTTCACCCGCATGTCCGAGGCGATGGCACCAGGCGCGGTCATCGAACTGATGAACGCCTACTTCGACCGCATGGTGCCGTGCATCAAGAACGAGCGCGGTTCGATCGACAAGTTCATCGGCGATGCGATCATGGCCTTCTGGGGCGTACCGATCGAGCAGGGCAACAGCGCCGCCGAAGGCGCCTCGTCGGCCCTGGCGATGCAGATCGCGCTGCTCGGCTTCAACAGCCAGGCCAAAGAGCACCAGCGCCCGGTGATCGGCCACGGCATCGGCCTGAACACCGGCCCGGTCGTCGCCGGCAACATCGGCTCGTCGTCCGACACCATCTCGTACACCCTGCTTGGCGATACCGTCAACACCGCCAGCCGCATCGAGCACCATGCCCTCAAAGAGCAGGTGCTGATCAGCCAGGCGACCTGGGATGCGCTGGGGGCCGGCAACGCCTTCGGCCTGAAGATGCCGCCGGTGCACGTGCGCAACAAGACCGAGGCCCTGGCGCTGTACGCCCTGCGCGGCCTGGTCCGCGACGCTGGCGAGATCATGCTGTTCCTGCCCGTCGATACCGGTGGCGTGCGCGGCTGGCTGATCCGTCGCCTGTCCGACCAGACCTTCATCATGCTGCATCCGGCCGGCCACGACCCGACCGCCCACCTGATGGCCTCGGCCGCGGTCGAATGGCCAGGGTGCGCCCTGGGCAAGCCGACCATCGTCGCCACCCTGCCGGCCCAGAACACCGATGGAGCGCTGTGCCGCAGCCAGATCCAGCTTGCCGATCCGACCCTCGCCGGCCTGCTCGGAGCCACCTCCCTGCCCTGCCCGCTGGGCTGGGACGCCCTGGTCCGCTGATGGGCCTGCCCGCTCCGACCGCCCTCGAGGACTGGCGCACCGAACTGGGCGACGCCTTCGCCGCAGCCCGTGCTGAACTGGCCGCTGGCGACGAGGACCCTGGAGACGAGCTGTGGCACCGCATGGAGGACCAGGCGGTCTCCCGGGCCCGCGCCGCACGCGGCCTGCCCGAGCTGGACGGCGACCCCGAAAGCGTCGATCGCACCATCGACGCGATCACCGACCTCACCGAACAGCTGCGCAAGCACGGCGGCGGCGATCCCGAAGACCATCACATCTCCGAGGCCCAGTTCTTCCTGCTCTACTACCTCGCCGCCCAGGTGCATGCCGGGGTGGTGACGATCACCGCGGCCGGCGAGGTGGTCAAGGGATGCTGGGGCGGCGACGACGGCGACGAGGTCGAGGATGAGGACGGCGAAGACGATGACGACGAGCCGTGGGAGGTCGTCCGCGCCGCCCCGCTCGACGACCAGGCCTGGATGACCGAGGTCCTGTCCGCTTGGCGCGAGGCCTTCCGCCCGCCACCACTGCGCAGTGCCGAAGGCAAACCGGTGCTGGCGGCCGGCAACGATCTGCGCGAAGCCGGCGTCATCCTGGCGCTGCATCGCCGCGGCTGCGTCCCGCCGGCCGAAGCGGTCTATGGCCTGATCGGCGTCATCGCCGAGATGGAGGCCGACATCGCCGGCCTCGGCCCCGAACTCGCCCGCCTGAAGCGTTCGCCGCCGATGGCCTTCGTCCTCTACTACGTCTGGACACACATCCTCATCGGGCACGCCGACGAGGGTACGGCGATGGCCGTGGTCCAAGAGGCCAGCGGCCGGATCGCCGAGTTCACAGCTTCCGGTTCCGGCCAGAACCGCGGAACAGCGCGATTTAGACGGCCGAATTGAACAGGCTGGAAGCTAGAGGCTGGAAGCTGGAAGCTGGAAGCTGGAAGCTGGAAGCTGGAAGCCGGAAGCCGGAAGCCTCATCGTTTGAAGTATGTGGTGATCATACATTCACGCTCGCACCGTCGTTTAGCCTCCAGCCTCCAGCTTCCAGCCTCCAGCTTCTCGCCCCCATGCACCTCTACCTCCATATCCCCTACTGCGCGGCGAAGTGCCCGTACTGCGATTTCAACTCGATCGCCGGGCGCGTGGACGAGCACGCCGCCTATGTCGAGGCGCTGATCGCCGAGGTGCGCCGGCTGCCGCGCGGACCCTACGCCACGGTGTTCATCGGCGGCGGCACGCCGACCATGCTGGGCGCAGGACTGCTCGACCGTCTGCTGACTGCGGTGACCGGCCACATCCGCCTCGCCGCCGACTATGAGTGGACCTGCGAGGCCAATCCCGGTTCGTCGGACGCCGAACGTTTCGCCGTGCTCGCTGCGCACGGCGTCAACCGCATCAGCCTCGGCGTGCAAAGCACCCATCAGCGCCATCTCAGCTTCCTCGGCCGGGTCCACGACGCACGCGAAGCGGATGCCGCCATCGCCGCCGCCTGCGCAGCCGTGCCGCGGGTCTCGGCCGACCTGATGTTCGGCCTGCCTGGTCAGACTGCCGCCGAGGTCGAGACCGACCTGCAGCTGTACCGCCGGCACGGATTGGGCCATGCGTCGGTCTATCACCTCGCCTACGAACCCGGGACCGAGTTCCACGCCCGCCGGACGCGGGGCGAGTTGCACGACATTGACGGCGACGAAAGCCGGCGCCTCATCGAACTGGTCGCCGAGCGCCTGGGCGGCCTGGGCCTGCAGCCCTACGAGACCTCGAATTTCGCCCTGCCCGGCCAGGAAAGCCGCCACAACCTCGCCTACTGGCGCCTGGCCGACTACCACGCCGCCGGGGCCGGTGCGGTCAGCACGCTGGATGGCGTGCGCCTGACCCGCGAGAAGCACCCTGCCGCCTACATCGCCGCGATCCTGGGTGGCGGCGATGCGGCGTGGCGTCGCGAGGCGATCACCCCGGCCGAGCGTCTGCGCGAGGCGTGGATGCTGGGCCTGCGTCTGGCCGACGGGGTCAACCGCGCTCGGCTGCAGCAGCTGGGCGACGACGAGAACCGCTGGCTGCCTGCAGCCCAGGCGCTGGCCGACCTTGGCCTGCTGATCATCGATCCTCGGCGGGTCGCCATCGCCCCCACCGCCCGGCACGCCCAGGACGAGTTGACTGTACGCCTGATGCCGTGAACCGCCCAACCCATTGCCTCCTTCCACCTCCGCCTAACCTGTTCCCGTGCCTTCCGTCAACTGGTCAACCACAGCCATCGGTTTCCCGCCCCACGCCAAGGCTGGCGTGCGCGTGGTGGCGATCTCGCATATGTCCACCTTCGCCGCCCTGCGCTTCTGCGAGGACATCGGCATCCGCACCGGTTGGATCCTGGCCGACGCGCAGCAACACCAGCTGGAGCAGGTCCCGGCCGACGCCCCGAC
This sequence comes from bacterium, assembly GCA_020047915.1. Lineage (GTDB taxonomy): Bacteria > Planctomycetota > UBA11346 > UBA11346 > UBA11346 > UBA11346. Next base: position 5,991 of record JAIFND010000192.1, read on the forward strand.
CTGGGTCGCGCTCGGCAAGCTCTTCGCGGATGCGCGCGTCGTGGCGACCGAAGGCCTGGCCAGCGGACGCCTGGTGTTCGCCGCTGCGACACCGGCCGCCGGCAAGCCGATCGACGACCGGCCGCTGACCGCCTGGGCCGAGCAGCACCACCAGCCCTGGCTGGAGGTGGTGGACAACGAGACCTGCTGGTGGGGCGGCCTGTCCGACATCCAGCTTGGCCGCCTGCTCACCTGGTTCACCTGCCAGCGCCCGATCGAGGTGGACTGGAAGGCGGTGCGCATCGAGTCGCGCTGCTTCGCCCGCCTGCGTCAGGGCCTGTTCGAGCATGGCTGGACGCGCAACCTCGCCCTGGTCCGGCCCGAGCGGAAGTCCCTCGACCTGTGGGGTGGCGTGCACCGCACCTGCATGATCGATCACGCCGGCCTGCCCCTGCCCGGCCAGGCCAACAGCGGCATCCGCCTGCGCGTCGATCTCAACGAACTGTCCGCCATGGAGCTGACCGAGCGCTGCCCGGTCGCCGACGACACCGGCAAGCTGGCCCCAGGCAGGCTCAGCGGCCTGTGGAACGCCTGAGGCCCTGCCGACCGTGCGGCGGGTCCTGATCCTCTGCGGCATCCTCATGGCGCTGACCGGCATGCTGGTCTGCTGGCCGCTCGCCCAGGTATTCCTCACGCATGAGGCTGGCCACGCGCGCATCCTCGAGATCTACCGCGATGCCCAGGCCGACGGCCGGATCCGTCTGCGCGCCGTCTGGGAGCTGCGCACCGGGGATGGGCAATGGCTGATTGGCGATGCCCAGTCCAGCCGTTTCTTCCGCCGCATCGATGATCCCGTGGTCGAGGTTGAAGAGGCCGCGGATGTGATCGGACGCCTGATGCCCGACCGCCATGGCGTCGCGCACGGGGTCAAGGCGTTCTGGAAAGCGAACGATCCGGCCGGAACTGCGTTCATCATCGATATCACCCAGACGCATCCCTGGCGCCGCTACATCGCCGGCCTCGCCGCCTGCGGTCTCGGCCTGATCATCGCGCGTCTCGCCTGGGCCAATGGCCGCTGGAGGCTTCTATGACCCGGTTCTGCATCCTGCTGTGCTGCGCCCTGCTCGCGGTGGCTGGCGAAGACCTGCTGCCGCATTCACCCGCCGGCCCGCTGTCCCTGCACGGCACCCTGGCCGGAGAGCGCTTCTGGGCCAAGCTGGGCGGCCCGGATCCGGCCTACGGCGGCAACCGCGTCCTTGAGGTCGTCTATACCCCGCCCAAGCCGGAAACCCTGGGCGGCGCCCACCTGATCGACTGTCCCTTCCTGCTGCTCGACGACCGCCTGCGCCTGGTCGCCTGGAACGGCCGGGACACCCTGGCGCGGGTCGTGGCCAACGCCACCGGCTACGCTGTGACCCGTGAAATCCTGCGTGCCACCGAGGATGCCAAGGACCAGGTGCCAGCCCCGGTGGAACGCCAGGTGGCCGGGGCGCGCGGCTGGGACGAACGCCTCGCCCCGCTGCTGCTTGCCTTGACCTGGCAGCCCGGCTCGCGCGGGGAGGTGCCCTGCCACGATCTCTTCGCCACCATCTCGACCCCGTCGGCGGTATCCTGGCGTGATCGTCAGGTGGTGATCGCCGGACGGCCGTATTCTGCCACCGCCGATGCCGCTGGCCGCCTGCTCCGCCTCGATGACGCGGCCGGCCAGCCAGCCATCTCGGTCACCGCCTGGATCGCCACGCCATGAAGTCGTCTCCGCTCCTCCTGCTCGCCCTGCTCGCCCTCGCCGGCTGCTCGCAGCGCCCCCTGGTCGAGACCCAGCTCAAGCCGATCCGCACCTATGGCTGGAAGGCGACCGTGGTCGATCCCAGCCCGGATTGGAATCCGTCGTCGCACCTGCTGGTCGCCCGCGCCCTGGGTGGATTCGTGCTGCTCGAGGAAGGCGGGCGCGGCGAGCGCATGTATGCCACCGAAGATCGCCGCGAGAGCCACCACCCGCGTTGGCTCAACCGCGACCAGTTCGTGTTCGGCCCGGCGCGCAATGCGACCCGCACGGTCGAAGGCACCGTCATCGAACCCAGTGATGGCCTCACCGTGGTCACGGTCGGTGAAGGGCGCCCGGCCCGCGTCCGGCTGAGCGATCGCGGCTTCCGGCCCTGTCCGGCCGACAATGGATTCGTCGCCGCGCAGGCCGGCAACCGCATCCTGATGATCGACAGCCGTGGCACGGTCAGCGATTTTGGCGAGGGCTTCGATATCGAACCGCAGGCCACAGGGCCAGGCCTGTGCTGGCGTGACACCCCGGCCTTCGATCCCGATTGGTGGACCGGACGCAGCGGGCCGGGGACCATGCAGGTGCGCTGGCGGGCTGGCGTCGTCGATCAGGTTCCCAGCGGCGTGCAGGCGGCGTGGACGCGGCGCGGCGAGGTGGTGATCACGGTCAAGGAGGCCGAACCGCCGGCCGGCAAGGGCTGGTGGACCGGCGGAACCCATCTCGTGCTGCTGACCGCCCCGGGCGCCCAGCCGCTCACCCTGCGCTCGGGTGCCCGCGACCCGGCGCCGCATCCCCTCGCCGACCTCCTCGCGTGGTCGGGCGAAGACGGGGGCATCTGGATCGGCACCCTCCGTCCGGATGGCTGGCAAGAGCGCATCGCCACCAATGGCTCGATGCCGCGCTGGAGCCACGACGGGCTGCGCCTGAGCTGGCTCGAAACCCCCGAGGACGGCACCCAGATCCCCGGCATCAGGGTCACCGTGCTGGCGCCACGCTGATGCGTCTGCTTCCCCTCCTCGTCCTCGCCGCCGCAGCCTACGCCGCCAACGCCGATGACGTCGTCGCCGCCGCCGATGCGTCGCTCACCGAGGTGCAGCGCGATGAGCCGGGATCCAGCGCCCGCGCCGAGGCGATCGTCGCCGCCCTCGAGGGCGCCGGAACCCTGCCCGAGCTTGAACGCCTCACGGTGCAACTCGCCCTGGCCGAGGCCTGGCTCGACGCCGGCAAGCAGGGCCAATGCCTGGAGACGGCGACTGCGGTGCAGAGCGCGGCCGACGCCACGCCGGTCCTGCGCGAACGCGCCGCCCTGGTGCGGGCCGCCGCTGCCCGTGCCCTGATCCGCGCCGGCGAGGTGCCGGCCGGCACCGCTGCCCTTGTCGCCCTGGCTGCCGCCGGTGATGCCGGCCCCCGCGCCGCAGCGCATCAGCGCATCGCCCAAGCCGAACTGGGCATGGCGTTGGACGCCGAGCGCAAGCCAGCCGACATCCCGGCCGCCCTGGGCCATATCGATGCCGCCCTTGATCTGCTGCGCGAACTGCCCGCCCCCGAACGGGTGCCGGTCTATCTCCTGCGGCTGACCGTGATGGAGCGCGGCGGCGCCAAACCCGCCGAGGTCCTGGCATGGATCCAGGCGCGGACCGGCGATGCGGCCGCCGCCGAGGTCGCCGCGATGGCCGCGACCGCGCAGGACAAGCTGCTCGGCCAGCCCGCTCCGGAACTGATCGCCCCGCGCCTCGACGTCCCTGGCGAGGTCATCGATCTGGCCAAGCTGCGCGGTCGTCCGGTGTTGATCGACTTCTTCGCCACCTGGTGCAAGCCCTGCGCCGCGATCGCCCCTGCCGTCGCACGCTTTGCCACCCAGCATCCCGAAGTCCAGATCATCGGTCTGAGCCTCGACAACGCCCAGACCATCGCTGACCTGCCCGCGTTCATCGCCGCGCATGCCGTGACCTGGCCGATCATCGGCGACACGAACGGCTGGGATGGCGAGATCGATGATGTCTGGGGCATCAGCGCCATCCCCAGCCTGGTGCTGGTCGCCGCCGACGGCTCGATCGCCTCCAACGATCTGGTTGGCGGCACCGTCGAGGAGACCCTGGAGAAGCTTGCTGCTGCGGCCAAGGCCCTGGACGCACCGGCCAAACCAGCCAAGCCGGCAAAGCCGGCACCGGCCGACGCGGCCTTCCCCTGAACATGTCGAATCCTGGGCAGCCCAGGCTGGGATGTCGCTAGACTGGCGTAGGACCGGCCCAGGAATCTCCACCATGGCCAAGATGCCCGCCTTCTCCCTGCCCGGATCCGACGGTGCCACGCACAGCTCCAAGAGCCTGGCCGGCACCCCCTACATCCTCTACTTCTATCCTCGCGACATGACCCCGGGCTGCACCACCGAGTCCTGCGATTTCCGCGACCACCACGCGGATCTGAAGAAGCTCGGTGTCCAGGTCTTCGGCGTCTCGACCGATTCGTTGGAGAGCCACGCCAAGTTCATCGCCAAGGAAAAGCTCAACTTCGTCCTCTTGGCCGACCAGGAGCACGTCCTCACCGAGAAGCTGGGGGCCTGGAAGGAGAAGAACATGTACGGCAAGGTCAGCTGGGGCATCGAGCGCTCCACCTTCCTGATCGATGCCCAGGGCGCCATCGCCCAGGAATGGCGCAAGGTCAAGGTCGATGGTCACGTCGCCGAGGTCGTCGCCGCAGCCAAGGCGCTGGTCGCGCGCTAGTTAGCAGTCCATCGCGCAGCGATGGCGGCCGCCGAGGTGCGGGGTCCAGGGCACCGCCCTGGCCGCAGCCGTAGGCGAGGATCGGCCGCCGAGCAGCGGTGGCGGCATAGAATCGGCGAAGCCGATGCCGCCACGGTTTGGGAGCAGTAGCGACCAAAACGAGCTGCGACAAAGGCCGGGGGCAGGCCCGCAGGGCCGTGGGGGCCTCCCCAAACTAATAGCGGAGTACAGAGCTAACCGGCACCTCGATCTTGCTTCGACCGTTCAGGAAGCCGAGTTCGACCAGGAAGGCGCAGCCGACCAGGGTGGCCCCCTGGCGCTTGACCAGGGTCTGGGCGGCGCCGGCGGTGCCGCCGGTCGCCAGCACATCATCGATGATCAGCACGCGGTCGCCGGGGCGCACCGCGTCGATGTGCATCTCGATGGCGTC
>JAIFND010000068.1 GCA_020047915.1 bacterium
CGGCCTCGATCATCTCGTTCCACAGGTCGTTGCCTTCGCGGGTACGCTCGCCGACGCCGGCGAACACCGAGAAGCCACCGTGCGCCTTGGCCACGTTGTTGATCAGCTCCATCAGGATGACGGTCTTGCCGACGCCGGCGCCGCCGAAGAGGCCGATCTTGCCGCCCTTCACGTACGGGGCGAGCATGTCGACCACCTTGATGCCGGTGGTGAAGATCTCGGTCTCGGGGTTCAACTCGGCGAACTCCGGGGCCTTGGCGTGGATCGGGCGGCGCGGGCAGGCCGCAGTGACCTCCTTGCCGTTGTCGATCACCTTGCCGAGCACGTTGAAGATGCGGCCGAGGGTCTCCTCGCCGACCGGCATCGCGATCGCCGCGCCGGTATCGGTGACCGTCTGGCCGCGCACCAGGCCGTCGGTTGTCGCCATGGCGACGGCGCGGACGCGGTTGCGCCCAAGGTGCTGCTGGACCTCGGCGACCAGGCGGGTGCTCTGGCCGGTGGATGGATCGGTGATGTCCATCTCGATGGCGTTGTAGATCGCGGGCAGGGTCTCGAACTCGGCGTCAAGCGTGCTGCCGATGACCTGGACGACGGTGCCGGTGTTGCTCATCGTGGATTCCTGGATTCGTTCGTTGGGGGAGCTTGGAGCTTGGAGCTTGGAGCTTGGAGCCCGCAGCGATGCGCGGATGCCTCCATTGCGGGCTCGAAGCTCAAAGCTGAAAGCTCGAAGCTGATCATGCCATCGCCTCGACCGCCCCGGTGATCTCAGCGATCTCCTGGGTGATCTTGCCCTGGCGGCCACGGTTGTAGACGAGGTTGAGCGACTTCACCATGTCGGCGGCGGCGTCGCTGGCGTTCTTCATCGCCACGCGGCGCGCGGCGTGCTCGGCGGCGGTGGTCTGCAGGGCGTAGGCGTAGAACTCCGCCTTGACCGCGCGCGGGACCAGCACCGAGAAGAGGACCTCGGGTTCCTCGTTGAAGATGTAGTCGGGCTTGGGGCCCTTGGCCGCCTCGGCATGCCCCTCGCCGCTGCCGGCGGGAAGGATGGTGACGGCGCGCTGCTCCTGCCGGCCGGCCGAGAGGAAGCGGGCGAAGACCACCTCGACCAGGTCGATGTCGCCGGACAGGAAGCCGGAGATCGACTCCTCGGCCAGCTTGTCCACCGCCTCGTAGCACTGCGCGTTGCCGACGATGCCGGTGTGGGTGGCGTGCACGGTCTCGCCCATGAAGACGAGGTTGCCAGCGCCCTTCTTGCCCAGGGCGATGAAGCGGACCTCGCGCCCGAGGGCGCGGTGATGCTTGGCGCGCTCGATCGCCTTGCCCACCAGGTTGGCGTTGAACGAGCCGCACAGGCCGCGGTCGCTGGCCATCAGATAGATGGCGACCCGCTTGACCGGGCGTTCCTTCATCAGCGGGTGGCGATCGCCCGAGCTGATCGCCTCGGAGAGGGCGTGGATCAGCTGGTACACGGTGCGCGCGAAGGGGTAGGAGGCGTTGGCCGCATCCTGCGCCTTCTTGAGCTTGGCGCTGGAGACCAGCTCCATCGTGCGCGTGATCTTGCGCGTGTTGGCGGCGCCCTTGCGGCGCTTGCGGATGTCGCGGAGGTTCGCCATGGCGTGCCCTTAGGCCTTCGCTCCGTGCTTTTCCTTGTACAGGGTCGCGAAGCGCTTGACCGCCTCCTTGAAGCGCGGCTCGGTCTCGGCGGTGAACTCGCGCGCCTTGCCCAGATCGGCGAGCAGTGTGGCGTGCTCGGTGTGCATGAACTTCAGGAACTCGCCTTCGAACTGACCGACCTGCGCGACCGGCACGCCATCGAGCATGCCTTCGCCGGCGCCCTTGATGAGCAGCACCTGATCGACGACGTCGAGCGGGGCGGCCTGGCCCTGCTTGAGCAGTTCGACCATGCGCGCGCCGCGGTCGAGCTGCTTCTGGGTCGCCGGATCGAGCTCGGTGCCGAGCTGAGAGAAGGCTTCCAGTTCACGGTACGAGGCGAGGTCGAGACGCAGGGTGCCGGCGACCTTCTTCATCGCCTTGATCTGCGCCGCGCCACCAACGCGCGACACCGAGATGCCGACATCGACGGCCGGACGGATGCCGGCGTTGAACAGGTCGGGCTGCAGGTAGATCTGGCCGTCGGTGATCGAGATCACGTTGGTCGGGATGTAGGCGGAAACCTCGCCTTCCTGCGTCTCGATGACCGGGAACGCGGTCAGCGAACCGCCACCGAGCACATCGTTGAGCTTCGCGGCGCGCTCGAGCAGGCGCGAGTGCAGGTAGAACACGTCGCCGGGGTAGGCTTCGCGGCCCGGCGGGCGGCGCAGCAGCAGCGACATCTCGCGGTAGGCCGCGGCCTGCTTGGTGAGGTCGTCGTAGGCGCAGAAGGTCGCGATGCCACGGCCGCCGTCCTTGACCGGACACTGCACGTACTTGCCGTCAACCAGCTTGGGCTGGGCGCCGTCATAGACCCAGGTGTTGTACATGAAGTACTCGGCCATCGCCGCACCGGAGTACGGGGCGAGGTACTGCATCGGCGCCGGATCGGAGGCCGAGGCGCTGACCACGATGGTGTAGTTCATCGCGCCGGCAGCCTCAAGCTGCTTGACGATCGCGGCGACGGTCGACTGCTTCTGGCCGATCGCGACGTAGACGCAGATGACGCCCTTGCCCTTCTGGTTCAGGATCGTATCGATGCAGATCGCGGTCTTGCCGGTCTTGCGGTCGCCGATGATCAGCTCGCGCTGGCCGCGGCCCACCGGGATCATCGCGTCGATGCACTTGAGGCCGGTCTGCAGCGGCTCGTGCACCGAGCGGCGGTCGGCAAGGCCGGGGGCCGGGCTCTCGACGCGGCGGGTGGCCTCGGCCTTGACCGGGCCCTTGCCGTCGAGCGGGCGGCCGAGCGGATCGACCACGCGGCCGAGCATCGCCTGGCCGACCGGCACCTCGAGCACGCGCTTGGTGCGGCGCGCGGTCATCCCCTCTTTCAGGGTGATGTAGTCGCCGAGCACCACGAGGCCGACGACGCCTTCCTCGAGGTTCAGCGCGAGGCCGAAGGCCCCGTTCTCGAACTCGACCATTTCGCCGGCCATGACGCCGGAGAGGCCGGTGACGCGGGCGATGCCGTCGCCGACCTGGACGACGCTGCCGACCTCGTCGACCACAGGCTGCGCGCCGTAGTTGGCGAGCTGCGCCTTGATCACGCTGGTCATCTCATCGGCACGGATCTTCATGATTGCGGTCCTAGATGGTCTTCTGGAGGTTGTTCAGCGGTCCCACAGCGCATCGCTGAGGGGTGCGGTAAGCATACGGGCATGCATCTCGCGCAGATGGCGGCGGACGCTGGCATCGACGAGGCGGTCGCCGACGCGGATGGTGACGCCGCCGACCAGCGCCGGATCGACGGTGGCGACCAGGCGGGCGTTGGCCCCGGTGGCGTTGACCACGCGCTGGGCGTTGGTCTCGGACAGCGGCAGGGCGGTGGTCACGTGCACCTCGACCACGCCGTCCTCGGCTTCGGCCTGGCGCACGGCGTCGGCCAGGATGCCGCCCGCCTCGGGCAGGCGGTTGCGGTCGATGAGCAGCTGCAGCAAGTCGATCAGCGGCTTGGGCTTCCCGGCGAGGACGCCGGCCACGGCCAGCTTGGCCTTGGCCTTGCCCAGGCGGGGATCGTCGAGGGCGGCCAGGGCGCCGGACGCGAGGGTCGGCGCCAGTTCGCGGCAGGCCTCGACCACGGCCGGACGCACGCCCTGGTCGCGGGCGACGGCGAGCAGCGCGGCGGCGTAGACGCCAGTGACGGTGGCGGGCGTGGCCATGGCTTAGCGCTTGGCCTTCTCGTAGGCGTCGATCGCCTCGCCGACCAGTTGGAACTGGCGGCTGGAGTCGAGCTTCTCGGTGACGATCTTGGCCGCGATCGTGGCGGCGATGTCGGCCACCTCGGTGCGGATCGAGACGATCGCCGCGTGGCGCGCCGCCTCGATGTCCTGCTGGGCGCGCAGGCGGATCTGCTCGACCTCGGCGGTGCCCTTCTTGAGCAGCGCGTCGCGCGCCTCGTCGGCCTCGCGGCGGGCCTGCGCCAGCAGGGCGCCGACCTTGTCCTCGGTCTCGCGGATCTTGCGGTCGAGCTCGACCTTCAGCTCCTGAGCCTTGCGGTTGGCCGCCTCGGCATCGCCCAGGTCCTTGGCGATCTTCGCGTCACGCGCGTCGATCGCCTTCAGGACGCTGCCGATCCCGAGCTTGAGGAGGATGAGCACGAACACCACGAAGGCCGCAAGGCCCCAGAAGAAGTTCGCCAGAAATGAGGTGAAGAAGGGTTCCATGATCGTCCCGCGCGGGGTTCAGCGGTCAGTGGCCGTCGCCGGCATCACTTGATGACGAACACCAGGGCGAAGCCGAACAGGGCGAGGGCTTCGATGAAGCCGATGCCGAGGAACATCAGGGTCTGCAGGGTGGCCTTCTGCTCGGGCTGGCGGGCGATGCCGTTCAGCGTGGCGGCGGCGACCAGGCCGATACCGACGCCGCAACCGGCAGCGGCGAGGCCGTACACGAGGCCCTTGCCGATCGGCGCGAAGGCGGCGGAAGCGGCCTCGGCGGCGGGCTCGGCGGCGACGGCGGCCTGGGCGATGGTCTGGGCGATGAGCGCGAAATCGGTCATGGGAACTCCGGGGAGAGAGGGGTCAGTGTTCTTGGTGGATGCACAGGCCGATGAACACGGCGCTGAGCAGGGTGAAGATGTAGGCCTGCAGGAAGCAGACCAGCAGTTCGAGGGCGTAGAGCGGCACGGCGACCAGCCAGCCAAGCAGCCCGATGCCGCCGGCCATGCCGTCGGAGCCGGGCGAGGAGGCATAGATGACGAAGCCGAGGCTGAGGAACACCAGCAGGGCGATGTGCCCGGCGAACATGTTGGCGAAGAGACGCACGGCCAGGACGATCGGACGCGAGAACAGGCTGACCAGTTCGAGGAAGAAGAGGAAGAACCACAACACCATGCCGCCCGGGTTCCAGCTCCACTTCACCGGCACCAGGTTGATCCAGAACTTGGCGATGCCGTTGTGCCACATGCCGAGAACCAGCATGAGCACGGCGATGATCAGCGACCAGGCCGCCGTGACGCCGATATGGCCGGTGGCGGTGCCGAAGATCGGGATCAGGCCAACGACATTGCAGGTGATCAGGGCGAGCAGGATGGCGGTGAAGAACGGCGTCCAGGCATCGGGCGCCGGCGCGGCGACGGCATGCGCATCACCGTGTCCATGTCCATGTCCGTGGTTCTGCGGAATGTTGGGGCGGACGATCTCGTCGCGCACGAACAGCACGACCGATTCGATCATGTGCTGGACACGGCCCTGCGGCTTCAACTGCTCGGGCTTGCGGCGATGCGTCACCAGCAGCACCCCGGCGAGCACGAACAAGGCGATCGTGGACCAGAAGGTCTGGTGGTTGAAGAACGAGAGCGGACGCGGCAGCGAGCCGAGCAGCGAGTTGCCCTCGGCCAGGGTCATCGCCTTGGCGAGCTGGCCAGCCTCGATCCCCTTTTTCGCCGCGACATCCTGGGCCCAGGCGACATGGCCGGACTCGGCGACAACGGTGTTGAACTTCTCGTCAGAGCTGAGCGAGGCGTAGTTCTTGCTCGCGTAGCCGGCGAGATCGAGGATCAGCTGCGGCTTGCCGTGACCCCAGGCGATGGCCGGGTAGGGGTAGTTGTGGCTGAGATTCAGGGCGTCGAAGTCGAAGGCATGGCTGCTGTGGCCGCTGCCATGGCCCGAGGCGTGCGCCTCGGCGGCGACCGCAGGAGCGGCGCCTTCGACGGCGGGGGCAACGTGCGGAACGCCGGTCTCAGGCACGGGCAAGCTTCCTTTCCTGGACCAGACGCAGGGTCCACAGCGTCATCTCGACCAGCCAGCCGGCGGCGACGCCGGCGAGCAGGGCGATGACGGCCGCAGGCGCGGCGATCAAGGCCATGCCGGCGGCGATGCCGATGATGCGGATAAAGACGGAGGCGAGGCGCAGGCCGATCGCGGCAACCGCGGTCGAGCCCTCACCGAGGGTGGCGGCAGCGGCGGCGAGGCCGGCGACCAGCACAGCGGCGCAGGCGCCGGGCAGCAGCACCGACCAGGCCGGTACGGCGGCGGCGCACAGCGCGAGAATCGCGGCCGGGGCGACGGCAAGCAGGATGGCGGGCAGCGGCTTCATCAGCGGCCCACCTGGCGCATCAGCTGGTACATGCCCAGGACGATGGCGGCGGTGCTGCACACCAGAAGCCATAGCGGCGTCGTGGCGAAGGTGCGGTCGAGCCACAAGCCGACCAGCACCCCGGTGACCGCCAGGCCGATCAGCGACGAGGCCGCGACCCAGGCGCGCAGGGCGCGACGGGACGGGGTGTTCTGATCAGGGGTGGACATCGTCAGGGTGATCATCGGGCAGATAGCCGCGGACGGCGTGCGGCAAAGTCAGCCTCACCCCGCTGGTGTCAAGGGCGGGCAGGGTGCGATGTATGCGTTACGTGGGGGACCGTAGGAGGTGTACCTCCACTCCATGCATACGACAGACGTAGTTGACAGGGATGACTCCACCATAACCTTCCCGACCCTCCGGCACGGACAGTTGCCGGAGCACAGCGGAGCCGTCATGAACCTGATCAGCATCGTCACCAAGAACTCGCTGCGCAAGGAGCCCCTGGGCGACTTCAAGGTCGGCGACACCGTGGACGTCCACGTCAAGATCAAGGAAGGCGACAAAGAGCGCATCCAGATCTTCAACGGCACGGTCATCGCCCGTTCGAAGAAGCACGATGCGATCAACGCCACCTTCACCGTGCGCCGCATCGTCGCCGGCGAGGGCGTCGAGCGCACCTGGCCGCTGAACAGCCCGCGCCTGGCCAAGGTCGATGTGACCCGCGCCGGCCGCGTCCGCCGCGCCAAGCTCTACTACCTGCGCGGCCGCGTCGGCAAGGCGACCAAGGTCAAGGAACAGCTGGTCGAGGCCGACGCGAAGGCCTGAACCTGCGGTCGTCCCGACCACGGCACGAGCCGGGCGCATCCGCGCCCGGCTCGTTGCGTTTGGAGCGCGGGCGCCCTCGCTCCATCTTGCGCTACCCCCGCACGCTCATCCCCGCCCACGCGCCGCGCCGGTAGCGCCAGCCCATCGCCACAGCGATGAAGGCGACGTAGAGGATGAACAACCCGTAGCACAGCCGCAGACCAGGCAGGCCCGGTTCCATCGAGCCGTGCAGCAGCCAGGCAGGCAGCGCCAGCAGGCAGGTTGCGCCGAGCACCAGCGCGACCAGCGGCCAGCGCGTATCACCGGCCCCCTGCACCGCCGAACGCCAGATCCAATGCGCCGCCTCGAATGGCATGGCGACGGCCAGCATCAGCATCACCGGCACGGCCAGGACCATCTGCCGTGCCCACAGGGCGTCATCACCGTGATGCGCCGGCAGCAGGAGCAGGTGCGGGATGAGGGCGAAAGCCCCGGCAACGATCAGCACATACGGCCCGAGGATGAGGAATGCGGAACGCACCGCCTGGCGCGCCTGGTCGGGCACCCCGGCACCGATCGCCTGGCCGACCGCGATGCTGATGCCCTGCGAGAAGCCGATCACCGGCACCATCAGCAGCAGATAGGTGTTGAACGCGAGGTTGCTGGCCGACAGCGCGTCGGTGCCCAGACGGGTCAGCACGGCAGTGAAGGCGACGAAGGCGACCATCTCGAGGATCTCGGTCGCACCGCGCGGCAGAGCGTAGCGGCAATAGCGCAGGAAACGCACCGGATCGCGGTTGCGCCCCGCCCAGGTGGCGTAGTCGCGGCGCTGCGCCGGCGCGAACAGCCAGACCAGCCAGGCGGCGCACATCAGCACCGCGGTGCCGAGGGTGGCGAGGCCGGCCCCGGTGATGCCCAATGCAGGCACGCCAAGGCCGCCGAGTACCAGCCAGCGGTTGAGCGCCATGCATACCACGGCGCCGCACACGCTCATCACCAGTACCAGTCGGGTGCGACCGATGCCGCCGCAGAAGCCGGCGATGCCCGAGGCGATGGCCATCGGCCCCAGCTCGGCCAAGTACCAGCCGAGCAGTTCGGCGAGGCCGCGTTCGACCACCGCCTCGGTGCCGAACACCGCCGCCATCGGCTGGCGCAGCAGGATCAGCGCCACGCTCACCAGGCTGGCGAGGGCGGCGAGCAGGAGCATCGGCCAGACCATCGCGCCGGCCTCGCGTCGTTCGCCGGCCGAACTGTGCTGGGCGGCGAACACGCCGACATAGCCGCACGAGATGACGAAGAAGCCCTGGAAGGTCCACGCCAGCATACCGGCCGGCAGGCTGGCGGCGAGGGCCTCGGGGCTGTGCCAGCTCAGCACCGTGCGATTGACGTAGTGCAGAAAGAAGCCCAGGCCCGTACTGGCGGCCAGGGGCAGGGCGAGGCGGGCGAGGCCGGGGACTGAGGCGGACTCCACGGGGGGCATCAGACTGGGGCCAGAAACCGGTTCGGCGTTCGGCGTTCGGCGTTCGCCGTTCCGCAGGGGGCGCAACGGGGTGCAATGACCGGCCCGCGGCCATCGGTTAGGAACCTCGCCAACGGCGCTACAGGTAGCCAGCTCACAACGCCGAACGTCGAACGCCGGACGCCGAACGATGGCATAGCCATCAAGCCGGAGGCGCCTGGACCTGGACCTTCACCACCACCTTGTCGGCCAACTTGGTGCCGCGCGTGCCGACGCCGCACGGTTCGAGGGCGCCGAGATCGACGACCTGTTCGTGCACGCGCTGACCCTTGGCCGGGGCGAAGTGCAGCGTGCACACGCCGCCCTTCCTGACCGAGAAGTAGTCGATCTTCCCGGCCCGGTCCTTGATCAGCTCGTACTCGCGGTCCTTGATGAAGCTGCTGATCGTGGTGACCTTGCCCCACGGCTCGCGGTCCTTGTCGCGGTAGACCATGGTGATGGTCAGGCCGGCCGCCTCGTCGAAGCGGTCGAGGTAGAGCAGCTTGCCTTCCAGCACGCTCTTCTCGGTGGGCGCCATGATCTTGTACATGCCGTCCTGCATCACGGCGATGACCTTGTCGTACTCGCTGACCTTGAGTTCACGGTCGCCGCCCTTCACCGCGGTGCCGATGAAGCCGGTCGATGCGTCGTAGCCGATGCGCAGGTTGGCGATCGCCACCGCCTTCTTGTCCACCGTCTCGAAGCCCTTGACCTTGGTGCGGCGCGGGAACTTCGGACCGTACTTGGCGAGGACGGCCTCCAGCCAGGCGATGCAGGTGCCGACCAGATCCTTGAGCTTGGCCTTGATCGCCTTGATCTCGGCCTCGATGGCACTGATGTCCCTGCGGTTCTGCTCGATGTCGAAGGCGCTGATGCGCTTGATCGGGATGTCGAGCAGGCGGGTGACGTCCTCGTCGGTGAGGTCGCGCACGAACTGCGCCCTGAACGGCTCCATGCCCTTGACCACGGCGCTGCGCACGCCTTCGGCGGTCTTCTGCTCCTCGATCTTCTTATAGACGCGGTTCTCGATGAAGATGCGTTCCAGGGTCAGGCTGTGCTGCTTGGCGGTCAGCTTGCCCAGCTCGTGCTCCAGTTCGGCCTTGATCAACTGCTGCAGGCGCTCGGTGCACGAGCGCAGCATGTCGCTGGCCTTCAACTCGACCGGCTTGTCGTCGCGGATCACGACGATGTTCGAGTTGATCGACATCTCGCAATTGGTGTAGGCGTAGAGCTGCGGGATGACCTCGTCGGCGTACACGCCACGCGTCAGCATCAGCACGATCTCGACCTCGGAGCCGGTGCGGTCGCTGATCTCGCTGATCTTGACCTTGCCCTTCTGGATCGCCTCCTCGATCGACTCGATCAGGCTCTCGACCGTGGTCCCGGGCGGGATCTCGCGGATGATCACCTTCTTGTCGCCGTCGTTCTCGATCTTGGCGCGCACCCGCACCTTGCCGTTGCCGTCGTCGTATTCCGAGGCGTCCATGATCCCGCCCTGCGGGAAGTCGGGATGCAGGCGGAATTTCTCGCCCTTGAGGATGGCGATCTGGCCCTTGAGCAGGTCACCGAGATTGTGCGGCAGGATGCTGGTCGCCATGCCGACCGCGATGCCCTCGGTGCCGAGCAGCAGGATGGTCGGCAGCTTGCTGGGCAGCGCCTCCGGTTCCTCTTTGCGGCCGTCGTAGGACGGGGTCATCGGGGTCAGCGCCGGGTTGAAGAGCGTCTCTTTGGCCAGCGCGGTCAGGCGGCACTCGATGTAGCGCGGCGCGGCGGCGTTGTCGCCGGTCAGCACATTGCCGAAGTTTCCCTGACGCTCGATGAAGTAGCCGAGATCGGGATCGTCGGGGCAGCGGCCCTTGTTCGCCAGCACCACCAGCGCATCGCCGATCGAGGCGTCGCCGTGCGGATGCAGCTTCATGGTCTCGCCGATGACGTTGGCGACCTTCATGAACTTGCCGTCATCCATCGTCCACAGCGTATGCAAAATGCGCCGCTGTACGGGCTTGCAGCCGTCGCGCAGATCGGGGATGGCACGATCGACGACGACGTAGCTGGCGTACTCGAGGAAATTGCGCCGCATCAGCGGCTCAAGGTAGGCCATGATCCCTCCGAAGGCGGGGCAGCATGGACCCGTCCGTGAAACGGCAAGCCAGGACGGCGATCAGCCTGCGACCAGGGCGTTGACGTCGGCGGCAGTGTCGAGGTTGCGGCAGCGCACGTCCTTGACCGTGCGGCTGATCATGCCGCCCAGGGTCTTGCCGGGGCCGAGTTCGAGGAACTCGTCGAAGCCGGCGGCGTGCATCGCCACCACGCTGTCGGCCCAGCGCACCGGGCTGGTCAGCTGGGCGACGAGCAGGGCCGGGACCTCGGCGGCACTGGTCACCGGCTTGGCGGTGACATTGGTGTACACCGGCCACTGCGGGTCCTTGAGCGTCACGCCGGCCAGCGCGGCGCGCAGACGGTCGGCGGCGGGGGCCATCAGCGGGCTGTGGAAGGCGCCGGCCACCGGCAGGCTCATCGCCCGGCGGATGCCGTGGTTCTTGGCCAGCTCGGTGGCGCGCACGCAGGCGCCGCGTGCGCCGCTGATCACCACCTGGCCGGGGCTGTTGAGGTTGGCCACCGCCAGCACCTCGCCGTTGGCCGCCTCGGCGCACAGCTTGGCGGCCGACGCCTCGTCGGCGCCGATCAGCGCAACCATGCCGCCCGGCACCGCGTCGGCGGCAGCCTGCATCGCCTCGCCGCGCAGGCGCACCAGGCGCACGGCGTCGGCGAAGCTCAGCGATCCAGCGGCATACAACGCGGAATACTCGCCCAGGCTGAGTCCGGCCACCGCGCCGCACACCAGCGGCCGGCAGGCCTCTTGGGCGACGGCCAGGGCCATCGCGCTGGCCACCAGGATGGCGGGCTGGCTGACGTCGGTGCGGGTCAGATCGGCCTCGGGGCCGTTGGCCATGATATCCGAGAGGGCGAAGCCGAGCACGCGGTCGGCCTCGTCGAGCAGTTGCCGCGCACTCGGGAAGCGTTGGGCGAGTTCGACGCCCATGCCGACATACTGGGCCCCCTGGCCGGGGAAGACGAGAGCTCTGGGCATGGGATCCTCCGGGCGCCGCGTGCGGGCGAGGCCCTGTCCTATGCCCCGGCGCCGTCGCTTCCAGTCGGGGGTGGGGGCCGCGCCACGGCTCGCGTGGTGACGTGGGCGGCGGCGTCGGCGGCCGGGGGCGCGTCCGGCAGGTCGCCAGGCGGGAAGAGGTGGTCGCCCGGCACGTTCTGGTAGGCACGCAGAGCGCGCAGGGCGCGGTGCTGACCGCTGCCCGTCCGGGTCGGTTCCAGGGCGCGCAGGCGATCGATCTCGGCGAGTAGCGGATCGACCTCCAAGCTGGCGGGTTCGGGCTCATCGCTGGCGTCGGGCCGGGGCCGCGCCTCACCCGGCTTGCGCCGGCGCGCGAAGGTCCCGGTCCCGGGTCGCTGCTGCGTCCCGCCCTGATAGGGATCCATCCCCGTCACCTTGGGCAGAAGGTCCATGGTACTTCCAGTATCGGAAAATCAGCCCGTCACCCAAGCTGCAAATCCCAGCAGATGCACGCATCTAGTGGGTCCAGGGCCGCCCAGGCCCTGGCCGCAGCGTCAGCGAGGATCGCGCGCCGAGGGGCGGTGGGCGGATACAATGGGCGCAGCCCATCCGCCCACGGTTTCAGAGCGAAGCGATGAAACCGAGCCCCGACAAAGCGCGCGGGTCCAGGGCCGTGGAGGCGGGTCCAGGGCCGCCAAGACCCTGGCCGCAGCGCAGCGAGGATCGGCCGCCGAGCAGCGGTGGACGGATACAATGGGCGTAGCCCATCCGTCCATGGTTTTGGAGCGGAAGCGACAAAACCAAGCAGCGACAAAGGCCGGGGGGCAGGCCCGCAGGGCCGCGGGGGCGGGTCCAGGGCTTAGCCCTGGCCGCAGCGCAGCGAGGATCGCGCGCCGAGTGGCGGTGGCGGCATACAATCGGCGTAGCCGATGCCGCCACGGTTTCGGAGCGTAGCGAGGAAACCGAGCCGCGACAAAGCGGCGGGGGGCAGGCCCGCAGGGCCGTGGGGGTGAAACCCCCAAGCTAATACCTCCGCCACGCCCATTCCTCCAGCGCCTTGCGATGCCGCGCCAGTTCGGCCCAGCCGGTGGCCCCGGGCAGGGCCATGACGCGGTCGGGGGCGAGGCGCAGCAGGACGGCGAAGAGGGCGTGGCGCACCGCCGGATCGCTCTCCCGCGTCAGACGCTCGGCCAGGGGGCCAGCGGCGATCGCGTCCTTCCAGGTGACGATGCGCGCCAGCGCGGCGGCGGCGGCGCAGGCCAGTTCGCGCGGCGCTGAGGCGGCGAGAACGGCGAGGGCGCGCGCCGTCGCCTCGCCAACCGCATCGCCCAGCCGGGCACAGGCCATGACCGCCGCCGCCATGCCGTCATCGTCAAGACGTCCGGCCTGCAACGTTTCGGTCAGGTGCTGCAGGCAGCCGGCGACGAGATCCGGGGCGGTGGCGGGGCCGATCGCGCCCAGGGCGGCCAGACGCTCGCCACCATCGGCCTTGAGCAGGGCCCATTCCAGACCCTGGCGCGCCGACGGGGCGTCCACCTCCAGCAGCAGGGCCAGCGCGAAACTACGCGCAACCGGCAGGCCGGCGGCCGGCAGACGGTCGGACAGACGCGGATCGGCGATGCGCCGGGCCATCGCCACCCCGGCTTCGCGCGACAGCAGCCACAAGTCGGTCAGGGCCGAGATCGCCAGTCCGGCATCGGCCGAGTCGCGCTGCAGCACGGCCTCAAGCACGGGACGGAAGGCGGGATCGCGACGCCAGCGCAGATCGCGCAGGATCGCCAGCTTGATCTCGCGATCGGCGGCGCGCCAGCGGCGCAGACTGCTCGGCTCGTTCTCGCGCCGGGTCCACGGCTCGCCATCGTAGAGCAGACGCGCCGCCCACAGGGTCGGCAGGCGCTGCGGGTGGTTGACCGCGAGGACCGCGACATCGCGCGTCGGCCAGCTTGGCGCGGGATCGAACAACGCGCGCCACGCTTCTTGCGAACGACGGTCGGGCAGCCATTCGACGCCCAACCGGGGCGCGACCACGATCTGGCGCTCGATCTCGCCGGCCAGGCACAACCCCAGGCCGACGACCAGCAGCAGGGCGACTCTCATCGCCGCACCGCCAGGCGCGCCCGCATGCCTTCGACCAATCCGCGGAACGGCCCCTCGGCGGTACGTAGGCGGGCAAGCACCTCGGGCGGGGGCAGACGCCGCGTCGCGATCCAGCCCTCGGCCGCCGCCGCCGCATTGGCCAGGGGGCGCAGATCAGCGGGATCGCCGGCCGAGGAACTGCCCAGATAGGCGAGGTCCATCACGATGCGGCGCGCGGTGAACGCGGCCGGCGGCGGCAACTCCTCGCGCAGGGTGAAGGTGATGCGCGCCTCGCGCGGGACGCCGCGCAGCGTGTCGAAGCGGTAGATAGCGATCAGATCACGGACCTGGCGATAGCGCCCGGTCGCCGCATCGATCCATTCGACGCTGGTCGGAAAGGTGCAGCGGAACTGCGGCGTCGCGCCGGAACGCAGGCGTTTCACCGTACAAGTGACGGCACGGCGATCGGCGGGCAGGGCCGCCCACACCACCTCGGGCTTCCATTCCTGCTCGGCCCCCAGCGGCAGGGGCAGCAGGTTGAAATCGAATCCGGCCACGTTCGGCGCCGCCTCGGCGAGCCGGCCGTCCGGCCCAAGCTGTCGCACCCGGCCATCCGGCGGGGCATCGACCAGCCAGGCACTGCCCGGCACGCCCTCAAGCGGACCGGCGAGCAGCGCCGCAGTGCCCGGACCGGGGCCGATGCCGACCAGAGCCAGACGATGCGTCGCGATGCGTTCGGGACCGGCCACGCCGCGCGCATCGAGCGTGGCGGTCGCCACACGCAGCGACCAGGCGAGTTCGCGGCCATCCGGCACCGCAAACCGGCACGAGCGGAAGGCGAGCGCAAACAGCGAGAGGCCGATGCCGGCAACGACGAGGCAGCCGATGGTGATCCACAATCCACGTCGCGTGCGCATGCGCTGTCCGCTCGGCATGGCGGCATGGTTGCACCCAGACGGTGGCTGCAACCGCCGCATCACCAGCCCCCGGACGGTCTTCCCGGCGGACCCGGACGGTGTACCACCCGCCTCCCACAGCCTGTCATACACCCCTTCCACAGCCCTTCCGAGAGTGGTTGTGGGGTCTCACCCGTGTGGACAGCATCACGGTCCCAACCAGCGGTGTCGCAACGACGACCGCCTGATGAGGAAGGATGAGCAACATGCACATGGTCCCCACGCGAGCCCGCCTGATGCGTCCCCTGGCATCCGTGCTGCTCGCCGCCGCCATGTGCGCGCCGGCCATCGCCGAGGAGGGCGGCCCGGCCAAGCCGGATGCCAACTTCCCCAACGCCGACCAGGCGCGCTCGTACTTCGCCGAGGGCGTCAACCAGTATCGCAGCGGCCGCTACAAGGATGCCGCGCTCAGCCTGCGCAGCGCGCTGGCCCTCGACCCCGAGAACAAGCTGGTCTACGAGTTCTACCTCGCCTGCGGCGACGCCCTGGTGGTGCGCATGCAGGACCAGGACGTGCTCGAGGACGTGCTCAAGGACGTCCTGCGCCGCGCCCGCATCTACCAGAAGGAGATGCGCCGCGATCCCGCCTATATCAACCTGCTCATCGCCAAGCTCGAGAAGAGCGAGGAAGAGCGCGTCGTCGCCACCAACGAACTTGCTGCCGTCGGCCCGTGGGCCGTGCCCCAGCTGGTCGCCGCGATGGCCGACAGCCCGCAGGAAGAGCGTCGCACCTACTGCCGCGTCGCGTTGACCCGCATGGGTGGCCGCGCCGTGATCCCGCTCGGCACCGCGCTGGCCAGCGCCGACCAGCGCCAGGTGCGCTCGGTCGCCCTGGTGCTTGGTGACATCGGTGACGCCCGTGGCCTGCCCGCCCTGCTGCGCGCCCAGGGCCGCGAAGGCATCGAGGATGTGACCAAACAGGTCCTGGCTAACACCATCGCCGCGATCGTAGCCGGCACCCAGATGGCCGAGGTGCCCAAGGCCGAGGATCTGCACCTGGCCGAGGCCCTGCGCTACTTCCGCAGCGGCCCCGAGGTGCGCGACGAACTGTCCGGCTCGGGCAGCCTGGTGTGGCGCTGGGATCCTGCGGCCGAGGGGGCTGCCAAGCTCAACTTTGTGCGCGTGCCGTCCTACGCCTGGAACGAACTGATCGCCGAGGAGATCCTCTTCCAGGGCATGGCCACCTACCCCAAGACGGCCGGCTTCCACCCGACCCTGGCCGCGGTCTATGCCGCCCAGCAGACCGAGGTCGATATCCGCGCCCGTCTGGCCAAGGAACGCACCATGCCGGCCGGTGCGGCCGAGGACACAGCCGACGCCATTGCCGAGCGCGTCACCGCCCTGGCCGAGGCCGGGCATCGCGTGCGCATGACTGGTGCCGAGAATATCTGCCGCGCCATCCAGCAGTCGCTGGCCTCCGAGCGATTCGACGTCGCCGCCAGCCTGCTGCGTACCCTGCAGGACCGCGAACTGGCCCGCCCGGATGAGATCCTGCCGACCAGCGAACAGGGCCTGACCCCTGAAAAGCCGGGCAGCGTGCTGATCTCAGCTCTGGATCACCCCGAGAAGCTGGTGCGCTATCAGGCCGCCATCACCCTGGCCAGTCTCGACCCGACGGTGGACAAGCCGGTGGACGCCGCCGCCGTCAAGGCCCTGGCCGACCAGCTCGCCAATTCGGTCAAGAAGGACACCGAGCGTGTCTCTGCTGAACTGGTCACCCAGTTGCAGGCGGCGCTGAGCAAGACCTCGACGCGCGGTTTCATCGGTGCCGAGAAGGTCATCCCGACCCTCGCGCAGGCGATCGGCGAGTGGGGTGTGCGTGTGGTCCTGGTGGTCGATCCCGACTACCGCCAGCGCAACGCCGCCCGCGCCGCGTTGCAGGCCAAGGGCTTCCTCGTGATCACCGCCGCCGACGGCTTCGAGGCGGTCAACCGCCTAGCCGAGTCGCCGGTCAAGGATGGCGTGATCATCGCCGGTGACCTCGGCCCGTCGCTCAAGGACAGCCACGGCGCCCTGCTCGACGCGCCGCAGCAGACCGCGGCCGGCCTGCTTGCCTCGCTCGCCACCGACCCCCGCCTGTCCGGCGCGCCGATCTTCATCGCCCTGCCCGACAATCCGCAGAAGGCGGCGGAACTGCAGACCGCCTTTGAAGGCAAGATGCCCGCCAACGGCGGCTTCGTCGGCAAGCCCTTCGACGCGGTTGAACTGCACGACAAGATCGACGCCGCGCTTAAGCAGTCGCAAGAGCCGAGCGTCAACCAGGCTACCGCCGAAGACATCGCCCTGCGCGCCGCCATCGCGCTGCAGCAGCCCGATCCGCTGCGCACCGGACTCGACCTCGGCGCCGCCGCCGAAGCCCTGGTCACGACCCTCGACGCCCGGGCCGACGGCCTGCGCATCGAAGCGCTCAAGGCTCTGGGTCATGCCGCCTCCGGGGCGGCATCCGCCGCGATTGGCGCGCACGCCAACCGCCTGACCGACACCTACACCACGCAGGACGCCGAGCTGGAGAAGAATCCCCAGCTGCGCGCCGCCTGGGTCTATGCCATCGGCCAGGTCACGCCGACCAGCGAAGCCGCGGTCGCCATCCTCAAGAAGGCCCTCGCGCATGCCGACGCCGGTGTGCGCGCCGCCGCCGCTGGCGCGGTCGGCGCCTCGCCGATCGTTCCCGCCGACCTGCTCGCCGCCTACCAGCTGCAGCAGCGCCTCGACGTCCGCGCCCCTGGCGCCGGCGCCCCCTAATCCTCCGCACCTCGCCCCCTGCCTCTCCCCGGGAGTCCCCGACCCATGAGCCTCGCCCTGCGCATCTTCATCGTCCTGGTCCTGGTCATGACCCTGGCGTTCATGTTCATCCAGATGACCCTGTTCGCGACCAAGGAGAATTGGAAGCGGCGCTGGGACACCGAGACGAAGGCGCTCGCCGCCGAGCTCAAGCAGAGCACCCAGCTGCTGACCACCGAGTCGGCGCAGAAGGTGCGGGCTGAGAACCAGGTCGCCTCGCTGCAGACCGAGATCCAGAACGGCCAGGCCAAGGTGAAGGAGCTGGAAGGCCAGATCACCGAGCGAGCCAACCGCATCCAGAACCTCGAGCGCGACCTGTCCAAGGGCCAGACCGACTACAACGCGCTGAAGGAAGACTATCAGGCGCAGAGCAAATCGCTGGACATGGTGCGCCAGCGCAACGGCGAGTTGACCAACATCGCCTCGGTCGCCCGCGCGGTGGCCTTCAACCTCAACGTCAAGCTGGCCGAGGTCGAGGACGACCTGAACAACCTGCAGACCGAGTACACCAAGCGCGGGGAAGACCTCGAGAAGACCAATAGCGAGCTGAAGCAGGCCAACGCCTTCATCGCCCAGGTCCGCGAGAAGTACAGCAAGGTCTACGACTCGCTGAAGGACGAGAAGGGCTCGGTCAAGGTGCTGCGCGCCATGGTCGCCGCCGTCCGCCCGAATCCGCAGGGCCAGCAGGAATTCGTCATGCTCTCGATCGGCACCGAAGAGGGCATCGAGGAAGGCCAGGAGTTCATCATCTACCGCGACAGCAAGTATATCTGCAAGGTCCGCGTCGAGAAGATCATGAACGACATGGCCCCGGCGCGCATCATCCCGAGCAGCTGGAACACCAACGGTCTGACCATCCAGCAGGGTGACCAGGCCGCCAACCGCCTGTGAGCGCAAGGAACCCGCCATGCTGAACGACAAGATGTACCTGTGGCTGGTGATCATCTCGTGCCTGGCGCTGGCCGTGGCCGGCACCCTGGGCGTCATCGAGCTGATCGAACTGCAGGACCAGACCATCATCACCGGCGCCGCACCGTTCTGACGGGCGCGGTCGGAAGGCACAAAGCCACGGCATATGCCGTGGCTTTATGTGTTTTGTAGCGTCGGCTTCAGCCGGCCTCGGGCAATGGGTGCCCCGCCATTGCCACTCGGCGGACTGAAGTCCGCCGGCCAGGCCGGCTGAAGCCGGCGCTACGCTCACATGACGTTCGCGCTCTGTTCCTTCAGCTGATCGACCGCGACCTTCAGGGCGATGCAGTGTTCCGACAGGGCGGCATCGTTGGCCTTGGCGCCAGCGGTGTTCGCCTCGCGGCCCAGTTCCTGGGCGAGGAAATCCAGTTCGCGGCCGACCGGCTCGGCCTTGACCAGCAGACGGTCGAGTGCGTCGAGGTGGGCGGCGATGCGCGTCAACTCCTCGGCGATGTCGATGCGTTGCGCCTCGATGGCCACCTCGCGGGCCAGCACCTCGGGCGGTACGCTGCGGCCAACCGCTTCGGCGACCACCGCCGCCAAGCGCTCGCGCACCAGTGGCAGCCGCGCTCCGGCCAGGGCGGTCATGCGCAGGTGCAGCTTGCGCATACGCACGGCCAGCCCGCGCATCGCTTCCGACAGGCTCTGGCCCTCGCGCTTGCGCGCCGCATCCAGGCGGAGCAGCGCCTCCTCCACCGCAGCAAGCAGCATCGGCGCCACCGCCAGGGTGTCCTCGGAGCGGCGCCCGGCCACGGCGAGGGCCTCGGCCAGGGTCGGCATCGGGGCACCAAGTTCTGCTGCAAGGGCGGCCAGCTCACGCCAGGCGGCCGCCACCCGCTCGCGGTCCCAGGTGGCGCCAGCGGCCGGCTCCCAGGCCAGCTGCACCGAAGCCGAGCCGCGGCCCAGGCTGGCGCGCACCCGTTCGCGCACCTGCTCTTCCAGGGCCAGATCACGCAGATCGCCACGCACCTGCACGCTCAGCGTCTTGTGGTTGACCGACGCGATGGCGGCCCGCGCCATGCCCAGCGGTCCCTGGCAGAAACCCTCGCCGAATCCGGTCATCGACTTCATTGCACAGCCTCCAGCCGCGCGCTGCTATCTGCCGCGGTCGCATGGGTGAAACGACGATGCGATGCGGTCAGTTCGTCATCGACCACACCGGCGATGCGTTCCAGCGCTCCGCCCCCGCCCAGACTGTGGCGCAACCCGGCCAGGCCGAGGCGGCACTCGCGCCGCCGCGGGCCATCCCACAGACGTAGGAGATGGGCGGTGAGACGCGGCACGGTGAACTGCTCCTGCAGCAACTCGGGACAGATGCGACTGCCCGCAATCAGGTTGGGCAGCCCGACGTGCTCGGTGAGCAGGACATGACGGGCAATCATCGCCGACAGCGGGTCCATGCGGTAGCAGATCGCGTGCGGCAGGCCGATCAGGCCTGCCTCAAGGGTTGCGGTGCCGCTGGCCAGGCAGCCGGCATGGGCGCGCGCGCAGAGTTCGCGCCAACGCCCCTCGACCAATGGCAGGTCGGTGACCGAGCGGTACAGCTCCAGCGGCAGGTCGGGCACGCGTGAAACCAGCACGATAGGGCGGCCAGGCAGCCGCGCCGAGGCGGCC
The DNA here is from genome assembly GCA_020047915.1 of bacterium. GTDB lineage: Bacteria > Planctomycetota > UBA11346 > UBA11346 > UBA11346 > UBA11346. The sequence goes on from JAIFND010000068.1 coordinate 19,936, forward strand.
AGCGCAGCCTGCGTCATGATCGGCAGCAGGCTGCGCACCTCGCGCTCGCGCGAGCCCGGGGCGACCAGCAGGACCTCCTGGCCGCTGAGACCAAGGTCGCGGTCGAGCGATTCGGTCGGGATCTGCTCGGGGACCAGGTCGAGCAGGGGATGGCCGACGTGGATGGCGCGGCAGCCGAAGCGGGTGAAGAGGGGCGGCTCGAAGGGGAAGAAGCACAGCAGGGCATCGACGCTGTGGGCGATGCGCTTGGCCCGGCGCGGACGCCAGGCCCACACCTGGGGGGCGACGACGTGGACGATGCGCATGCCAGCAGCCCGCAGATCGGCTAGACGCCGGGCCAGACGCAGGTTGAATCCAGGATAATCGATGGTTAGCAGCACGCGCGGCCGACGCGCCCGAACCGTGCGCTCGACGTGGGCCAGGACCTTGGCGAAGGTCGGCAGACGAGCCAGGACCGGCCACAGACCCATCACCGCCAGGCCTTCGATATCCTGTTCGATATCCACCCCGGCCCCGGCCAGGTGCGGCCCACCCATCGCCGCGACCACCGCCTCGGGGCGTCGCCCGCGCAGCGCCCGCACCACCGCCGCCCCGTAGGCGTCCCCAGAGGCCTCCCCAGCGCAGACGAAGACATCGCACAACGGGGCCAGGGGCATCGCTGTACCATATACCTGGCGGCGGATATGCATCCGCCGATCCTGTCGTGACTTGCCAAGAGGCGGCAGGCACGGCATCCTGCTGCCCGGAAGTCACATGCCCAAGCTGGTCTGCCAGAGCGGCCCGAATGCGGGTCACGAGTTCGTCATCGCCAAGGACCTCGTCGTCCTCGGCCGTCAGAGCAGTTGCGACGTGCAGATCGTCGATGGCATGGCGAGCCGCGCCCACTGCCACATCCGCCGCGACGGCAAGCTGTGGTCGCTGATCGATCTGGGCAGCCGCAACGGCACCCTGCACAACGACAAGCGCATCAACGAACGGCAGCTGACCTTCGGTGACCGCATCCGGGTCGGCCAGGTCGAGTACGTCTTCGTCAAGCAAGCCGGCGATGCCGAACTGAAGGACCTGCTCAGCAAGTACGAGGTCGGCGAGAAGCTCGGCGAAGGCGGCATGGGCATCGTCTTCAAGGCCAGCCAGCGTTCGATGGCGCGCACCGTGGCGCTGAAGATACTCGCCCCGAAATACGCCAGCCGTCCCAAGTTCGTCGACCAGTTCATCCGCGAGGCGCGCGCCGCCGGAGCGCTGAACCATCCCAACATCATCCAGGTGCACGACGTCGGCACCGAGAACGACATCCACTACTTCTCAATGGAGTTCGTGGACGGCAGCACCTGTATGCAGCTGCTGCGCGCCGACGGCCCCTTCGTGGTCAGCGAGGCGCTGGAGATCGCGCGCCAGGTCGGCCGGGCGCTGGACTACGCGCACCAGCACCGCCTGATCCACCAGGACATCAAGCCCGACAACATCATGATCGGGCCGGGCAACCTGGTGAAGCTCGCCGATCTCGGCATCAGCAAGAGAAAGCGAAACCGACGGCAAGAAGGTCATGGGCACGCCGCACTACATGGCGCCCGAGGCCGGCCTGGGCAAGAAGATCGACCACCGTGTCGACATCTACTCGCTCGGCGCGACGCTCTACCACCTGCTGACCGGCAAGACGCCCTACCACGGCACCAGCGCCACCGAGGTGCTGAAGGCGCACGTGATGGACCCCCTGCCGCCGCTGCAGGACCTGAATCCGGAAGTGAACGACGACGTCTGCGCCCTGGTCGAGCGCATGATGGCCAAGAAGCCGGAAGAGCGCTACCAGACCGCATCCGAGATCGTCACCGAGATCGAGCGGTTGCAGGGCGGCAGCACCCTGGGCCGCGAGCGCATCCCCGGCAACGAGACGATGATCCTGCGCCGCTTCGCCAGCGGCAAGGCGGCCAGCCCACCGGGCACGGCGGCAGGCATGCCGACCACCGGCGACCATACCCCCGAAGCCCATGCCGCAGTGCCGCAGGCGCCCGGCTGGACCCGCCTGCTGGGCTGGGGCCTGGCCATCGTGGGCGTCGCGCTGGCTGGCGCCGCCGCCTGGCTGCTGCTGCGCGAACCGGCGGCGCCCGCCCCGCCCACGACTCCGACGCCCGGCTTGACCCGACCAGCCACTCCGCCCGCCCCGGTGGCGACGCCCGGCACAACCCCGGCCAGCGTCGATCCCGCGGTCGAGGCCGAACGGCGCGATGCGGCGCAGATCGCAGCCCTGAGCGAACGCCTGCGCCGCGATGGCGACGGCGCCGACGCGCGCGACATCGGTGCCCAGATCGCCGATATCGCCGCCCGTCCGCTGACCCCGGCCAACCGCCAGCGCATCGACGAACTGCGCACCCGGCTCGAGGATCTGGTGCGCCGACGCCGCAGCGAGGCCGATCGCAGCGCGTGGTCCGAGGTCGAGGGCGAAGCCACCCGCCTGACCCAGGAACGCAACTGGGATCTCGCCCTGCGCCGGCTTGATGCCTTCAAGGCGAAGGATGATCCCACGCTGGCGCCGCGCATCCGCGCCCTGCGCGAGGAAATAGCCAAGGACAAGCGCCAGTTCCTGGCCGGACTCGACGAACGCATCGCCGCCGCCCAGGCTCAGAAGAGCGTGGCCCGGCTGCGCGACCTGCGCGAGCAGCTGCCCAAGGCGCTGCTCGGCGGCGAGGTCGAGAACCGGCTGACCAGCGCGATCAGCGAACTGGAGGAGGCCAACCGGGCTGCGCTGTCCGGCGAGGTCACCGCGGTGGCCGCCGACCTCGCGCGCTGGGAACTGGTCAAGGTCGCCGAACGTCACGCACGTATCCGCAACCAGCTTGGGGACTCGACCCAGGGCCGCCAACTCGACGACTACCTGACCGCCAGCCGGAAGCTGCCCGAACTGATCACGGCAATGGGCGGCGAACTCACCCAGAAGGGCCGGCTGCGCTACCGTGGGGCGCTCGCCGGCTGGCAGAATCCGGACATCGAGGGGACCAACGCGAAATCCCTCGTCCTGCTGGTCGCTGGCGGGGCCACCGTCGAGGTGGCCTGGGGCAAACTCAGCCCGGCCGAGATCCTGGCCGTCGGCCAGATGGTGCTCAAGGACGGCTTCGAACCGTTCCGCGCTTCCGTCAACGTGCTGGCGCAGGCCAAGGTCGGCTCGGAGAAGTAATTGGCCGACGGGCTGGACAGCTAGATGCCCTCAGGCGGCAAGGACAAGGGCACCGGCCGTTACGGGCGCCAGCAGGGCATGGGCCGGCTGCGTCGGGCCAACGTCAAGCACGCCGGCCGGGTCGGCGGCTGGGAGCGGCATGACGAGGACGCCGAGGTATTCGACCTGCATGGCGAGATCACGCGCAGCAGCCATGCCGGCGAACGCTTGATCTCCCGCTTCAACCGCCTGGTCGCCCTCGGCCAGGGCACGGTGGCGGCCGGCGAGCCGGCCGAGATCAGCGAAGTGAGGCCGGGCCTGACCATGGTCCGTTTCGCCGATGGCAGCCAGGAGCCAGCCGCGATCCGCCGCGCGTTGGAAAAGCGCATGGTCGGCGTGCGCAACACCCTCGCGGTCGGCGACCGCGTGCGTGTCGAGCGCGAGGCTGGCGACCGGGTGATCGTCGCCATCGAGCCGCGCCGCAACCAGCTGGCGCGCTCGGATTCGCACAACCGCAGCCTTGAGCACATCCTGGCCGCCAACGTCGATCTGCTGATCGCGGTGGCGGCGGTGCACGATCCGGACTTCAAGCACGGCTTCGTCGATCGCGCCCTGCTCGTCGCCGCCGCGCACGGCATCGCCGCCTGCGTCGCGGTGACCAAGCGTGATCTCGGCGACCCGTCGCCGATGCTCGCGCTCTACGGCGGCCTCGGCCTGCCGGTGGTCGCGGTCGATGCCCGCGATCCCCAGGATCCCGGGGTCGCTGAACTGCGCCGGTTGATGGTCGGCCGGGCCTGCGTCTGCGCCGGGCAAAGCGGCGTCGGCAAGAGCTCGCTGATCAACGCCTGCTATCCCGGCATCGGGGCGCGCGTCGGCCTGGTCGCCGACGAGGGTTTCGGCCGCCACACCACCACCTCGGCGCGCGCCTACGTGCTGCCTGGCGGCGGTCGCCTGATCGACACGCCCGGCATCCGCGAATGCACCATCGGCGGCCTCGGACCGGTCGATGTCGCGCTGCTCTATCCGGATCTCGCGGCGCACCAGCCGGGCTGCCGCTTCCCGGATTGCACCCACCGCCACGAACCGGACTGTGCCGTGCTCACCGCGCTCGAAGACGGCAAGGTCACGCCGAGCCGCTACTGGAGCTACCGTTCGATCGTCGATGGCGAAGGTTGAGCCTAAACCCGGCGATAGGGGTCACACAGAGCACCAGAGTGACCAGAGGGGAAATGCTATGCATGGTACATCGACATGCATCGTCCGGGTGAACCCGAGAAATCGCGCAAATCCTTGTCTTGACCTCTGGTGGCTCTGGTTCTCTTTGTGAAATGCTGCGTTTAGGGTGAGCCGCGCCGCTGATCAGGTCGCCGGCGCGACCATGCGCGCCAGCGTCCAGCCCGCCCAGCAGGCGAGCAGGCAGACGACCACCGACCCAAGCGCATACCCGAGCGCCAGCCCGATACGCCCCCCCTGCAGCAGTTGCAGACTCTGCAGGCTGTAGGCCGAGAAGGTGGTGAAGCCGCCGAGGACGCCGGTGATCAGCAGCAGTCGCACGGCCTCGCGTTCCAGGATGGCGGCGCCGACACCGATGAGCAGTCCACCCAGCACATTGACCGCCAGGGTGCCCCACGGGAACCCGCTACCTGAGCGGGCATCGATCCAGCCGGACAACGCCCAACGGGCGGCCCCTCCGACCGCGGAACCAATGGCGACGAGCAGGACGGGCGGCATGGCGTCATGCTAGCATGGTACTGGAAAACGCACCAAGCGGGGGGGTGCAGGGGGTCGTCTGACCCCCTGTGGCAAAGAGCGTACTTGCGATTCTTCGGGGAAAATAGCGACCGCAGGTCGCCCCGAAGAATCGCAAGGCTAGCAGGCTGCGGCCTCGCGCAGCCTGCTAGAAGGAGACCCGCCCACGGAAAGCGGCGAACGGCGCGGCCTCCAGCCGGATGCCCTGGCGACGCGCATCATCGGCCTCCTCGGATTCGCCGAGACGACGAGCGGTGGCAATGCCGCCGAGGACCTCAAGACGCAGGGCCGGGCCGAAACCGAGGCGCAGACCGGCTGCCGATTCCCACTGACTCTGACGCAGGCGATCCTCGTCACGCACCCGCTGCGCACGTCGGACCTCGATGACGCTCCAACGCGCCTCGGCCATGGCGCGCAGCGGACCATGCACCCGCACATCCGCCGACAGCGCAGGCAGCGGTCCGACCACGGCGGTGGTGCTCCAGGATTCGGCCCGATAGGTGACGATGCTGAACGGCACCCCCAGCATCAGAAACCACGGCCCACGTATCGCCTGCCAGGCGACCAGCGGCAGCACCGGGACTCCGGGCAGCACGACACGCTCGGGATCGTAGTTGAGCGCCAGCAGCAGGCCATCCTGGCCTTCGGGACCGAGGCCGACGCGGCCGAAGACGGTGACGTTGCCGAGCGGGTCGAGGCCATCTGAGGCCGACAGCTGGCCGCTCAGACCGCCGCCGAGCGTGGCGCCGACCACATCGCCGTCGCCCAATCGGCGCTTCCACGTTCCACTCAGGCCCACATCAAGATAGCGCCCGGCGGGCGCGACGCCGGAAGGCAGGCGGGCATCGCCGAGATACGCGGTACGCGCGGCCCGCATCCCCACCCACCATTCATCCTGCTCGCCGCGGCCAACCAGGTGGCTCGCCTGGAGGCTTTCCCGGTCCACGCCCAGTTCACCACCCCCGGCGTCGGCAGGTGCGTACCAGCGTAGTTCGGTGCCCAAGCGCGTCTCCATGCCGGGCGGCGTGGGACGGGGATCGAATGAGGCCATCATCTCATCGCTGGCGGAGGCCAGACTGGCCAGCAGCAGCACTCCAGATGGGAGGGAAACGCACATGCGAGAGCAGGTTTCCAGGGCGGAGCCGCGGCACAATCGACATCCATGGCGACCTTGACCAGTCGTCGCCCAGCGCGCAGCATCGCCGCGTGCGATGCATCCTCCTCGTCCTGCCCACGGTCGCCTGCGCCGCCCAGCTGGAAGTGCTGACCCTGCCCAACTGGCAGCGCGTCCCGGTCGGCGAACGCGCCGTGATGGAAGGCGGCGCCGTGGTCGCACGGGTGCACGGTCCGGCCGCTGGGTTCTGCAATCCTGCCGGCCTGGCCCGCCTCGACCGACCCTCGGTCAGTGGCACGGTGACGGCGCTGGAATACGTCAGGGTCGGCGCCGCCTCGCTGGGCAACGAGAAGAGCAGCGATGACATCCAGTTGAAACCCAATCTGGTCGGCTTCGCCAGCGCCCTCGACGAAACCGATCCGTCGGCTGGCGGCTGGTCGTTCTGCCTGGCCACGCCGACGCAGTGGAGCAGCGCCATCGAGGTGCGCTCCAGCACCGCCGCCGGATCGCGCTCCGACGACGGCCGTTCAAGTCTCGAATTCAGCTGCGCCAGCCTCGCCTACGGACGCCCGGTCGGCGACCGCCTCCAGTTCGGCCTGAGCCTCGAGGCCTGGCTGATCGACTACCGGTACGACAGCGGTACCTCGGCCGCGGACGGCCTCACCCTGCTGACCGCGACCTACAACGAATCGGGCCGTCGCCTGGCCCTGCGCACGGCGATCGGCAGCCAGTTCCAGCTCCGCACCTGGCGCTTCGGCGCGATGCTGCGCTCGCCCGGCCTGGTCGTCGGCGAACAGGGCAAGATCAGTTCGTCGAGCACCTCGGGAGACGGGGTCAACACCACCCACACCGAGATCGGCGACGAACAGGTCGGCTTCGCCATGCCCCTACCCTGGTCGCTGACCTGCGGAGCGGCCTGGGCGCCGGAGGCAGTGCCTGGCTTTGAAATGGAAGGCAACCTGGCGATCACCGGCGGCGCGTCGGCCGGCGACGTCTTCGCCTCGGCCAGTGGTACAGCGACCGTCATCGGTGCCTCGCCCAGCACATCCTCTATCGAACTCGCGCCGCGCCGCCTCGACCTGCGCATGGTGTATAATCCCCGCCTCGGTCTGGCCTACCGCTTCCCCAATCCGCTGGCCGGCCACACCGTGCGCGCCCACCTTGGTGGCTACATCGAATACTCGCCGGTCGAAAACAGCGATGTCTTCACCAAGCTCGATCTGCTCGGCGGCACGGCCGGCATCTCCTTCGACAAGGGGCCGATGCTGCTCGGCATCGGCGGGGCTTACGTCACCAGTTCGTCGATAAGCGATGCGGTGGGGTTCATCACCTCGCCAGGATCGGGACTCAACCCGGATCTGTCGGATGCCAACGCCTCGTTCGCGGTGCGCACGTTCGTGTTGACCATCTCGTCCTCGTATCGGTTTTAGCTGTTCGGGGGCTTCGCCCCCGCGGCCCTGAAGGGCCTGCCCCCCGGCCTTTGTCGCAGCTCGGTTTCGTCGCTTCGCTCCGAAACCGTGGCGGCATCGGCTGCGCCGATTGTATGCCGCCACCGCCGCTCGGCGGCCGATCCTCGCCTACGGCTGCGGCCAGGGCGGGGCCCTGGACCAGCCCCAAACAACGACTCTGGCTATCCTCGTGCGGTGGCCGCCCTATGCTGCGGCGCATGGCACTGGCTTCACCGGTACTGCTGGTCGGCGGATCGCCGCGCATCGCGGTCGATGCGGTGCGGCACCTCACCGTCGCAGCGACCGGCGCCACCGCCATCGCGCTCGGAGAACTGCTGCGCAGGCACGGCCGCGAGACCACGCTGCTGCTGTCGCAGGATGCCAGCCCCGGCGTGGCAGCGCAGCGCTACACCGGCCGCGACAGCCTCGAGGACGCGCTGGGCGGCTGGATCGCCCGCTACCCCGAAGGCTGCGTGGTCATGAGCGCGGCAGTCAACGACTACCGCGTGGTCTCAGTCGAACGCAGCGAGGACGGCGAGACCCGCGCCCTGCGCGCCGGTGAGAAGCTGAGCAGCGGTGCCGACGAGGTGGTCATCCGCCTGCGCAGCGCCCCCAAGCTGATCGATCGGCTCCGCCCCGAATTCGGCCTGCGCGGACCGATCGTCGGCTTCAAATACGAGGACCGCAGCACGGTGCTGGCCAGTGCCACCGCCCTGCAGCGTCGCGTCATGGCCCTGTGCGTCCTGGCCAACAGTCTGTGTGGCAAACTGCAAGCGATCGTCGATGCCGACGGCGAAACGCCCTACGACAACCGCCAGGCCGTCCTCGCCGCCCTCGCCGAACGCATCATCCGGACCTGACCTGGCTGGACACTGGCATGGGCTGGGCCGGTCGGTAAATCAGCGCCCATACGACCCCGTAGCTCAGCTGGATAGAGCGGCTGTTTCCTAAACAGCAGGTCCCGTGTTCGAATCTCGGCGGGGTCGCCAATCTTCTCTGATGATGGCTGCTGGGGTGTACGGAAACCCGCGGCCCGTCGGGACGACAGGCCGGCTCAGATGGGACGAAGGCCACGCAGGTGGCCTTCTCGCCTGCGGCGCCCATCTTCGCCCTAAACAGCAGGTCCCGTGTTCGAATCTCGGCGGGGTCGCTTTTTTTGCCCAATGGTGTTCAGCGAAAGACGACCTGCCGCGTGTGGCACGGGCGTCTCGCCCGTGATCGACGAGGCTAATGCACATGGGCGGGACGCCCATGCCACATCAATGGCGTCGCTGCTCGGCGCCCGTTCATGTGGATACGCTAGGCTGCCGCTATTCGCGCTGGCTGGGGTCCTACCGCGGCAGCGGCCATGGCGGCGACATTCTCCGGCGGCACATCAGGAAGCACCGCCTCGTGGCTGGGGCTGATGATGACATGCGGCCCGAGGAGGTCGCGCACCCGGCAGACCTCGTCGCAGATCTGCTGCGGCGTGCCATGCGGCAGCAACTCCTGAGCATCGATGCCGCCAAGGAAGGCGATCTTGCCGCTGAACTGCCGCGCCAGGTCGGCGGCGTCCATGCCACGCGCCTTGGCCTGCAGAGGATGCAGGCAATCGACCCCGGCATCGATGAGGCGCGGGATCACGCGATGGATAGAACCGCACGAATGCAGGATGACCTGCAGGCCATGACGATGCCCCTGCTCGGTGAAGCGTCTGAACCAGGGTAGGACGAAGCGGTCGAAGAGCTTCGGACTGCAGATGCAATCCTGCTGAGTGCCGAAGTCGTTGCCGAAGAAATAGCCATCGACCTCGCCACGCGCCAGGGGGAAGAAGCGCTCGTTGGCATCGTAGAAGAACTGGCACACCCGCTCGGTGGCGGCCTCGACCACTGCGGGATGGGTATGCATCTTGGCGAGGTAGTCCTCGAAGCCGAAGAGGTCCATCACCACATGATAGAAGTGCGTCCACATGCCGCTGGCGCGATAAAATGGTCCGGTGGCCCTGAGCGCCGCGATGGTCGGCGCAAAGTCCATGTACGCCGCATCGGGCCAGTGCGGCCAGGCTTCGACCTCGGCGACGGTCTCGCAGGCCGCCAAAGGTCCAGCCGAACCGAACGCATGCTTGCTGATCTCCCACATCGGCCGGCCCTCGGGATGGACGTAGTCGAAGGGTGCGATCCAACGGAAATCATCACCCAACTTCTGGCGCAACGCCTCCTGGTCGGAGGTGGCGAAATGGCGATGCAGGATCGGCCAGGTTGCGCCGTCCGGATTGCCCAGCCAGAAGCCGGTACGATCCGGGGTCTTGCGGCCGATGATGGCGTGGATGCGTTGGCGGGAATCCATGTGCGTCTCCTGTAGGATTATGCGCGGCGATTCCACCAGCCGAGCCAGGTCTGCAGATCGGTCGCGCGCGGGCCGTCCACCACCCAGGGTTCCGGAAACTGGATCTCCAGATCGGGCTGGTTGGAGAATCGGCAGTCGATCGACCAGCGGATGCCCGCAGTGGTGTTGGGGCCCGAGGCATGCCAGACGAGGTGGTGCATGAAGAGCACATCACCCGGCTGCATCGCACAGGTCACCAGATCAGGACCCATGGGCGGAGCCGGCAGACTGAGGAATCCGGCCTCGTCGGTCTCCTGACGATGCGCTGCCAATCCGGCGCGATGCGATCCCGCGAGCACCTGCATGCATCCGTTGGCGGCATCGACCGGTACTGCTGGCATCCAGGCGGTGACGAAGGTCGCCGGACTGCCCTCCGGGAAATAGGCCAGATCCTGGTGCCACGGCACCTCGGTTAGACGCTGGCCCGGCAGCTTGGGCCGGGCGTTGAACACACTGCTGCCCAGCAGGGTCGTTCCGCCGATGAGTTGCCGCAGGATGGCGACCAGACCAGGATCGTGATGGATCGCGAACACCTCGGGGCCGACCACCAGTTGACGCCACGAGCGCCCGTAGCGGTTGGCCAATGACCCGGCGGCGCACAAGGCGGTTTCGAGCGGAGCGGTACCAGGCCGTGCCGGCATCGCCCCGGAGGTGTGCAACTCGTCCAGGATGCGGTCGCTGGCCCGGGCGAAGGCGGTGTGCATGCCAGCGATGCTCTCGGGCTTCAGCACATTCCGCACGATCAGGAAGCCATCACGTTCCCAGGCGGCTTGGCCTTCGTGGGAGAGGGGCGCCGATGTGGGAAGTCGGGTGGGTTGGCTGAGCATACCAACAGCATCGCTGGCGGCAGCGAACCGCGATTGGCGCAAACCACCATCATTGGTATAAAATCACCATGCATGATGCTCACCCGGCGCGTCTCGCCCTGCCTCCGCTGGAACTGCGCTGCGGCATGGGCGTGCATGGCCCAGGAACAGAGCGATTTCGTATGGCAAATCATTGGCAAATGCACGTTTACAGCTATTCCGCCGAACTCAGCATCGGCGCTGCCCACTTGACCGTCAATCCGGGCACGGTGACGCTGATACCTCCTGGCGTGCCCAGTACGTACCGTTTCCCCAAACGGGTCGAACACCGCTACGCCCACTTCCGCCTCGGCGACGGCGAAGCAGACGCCGCGCTGCCCCTGCTCATCGCAGATCCGATAGCCATTGATGCCGATCTCGCGGAAGTGATGGCCTGGCAGTTCGAACGGCCTGCCGGAGCGACCGCCTGCTTCTGGCGACTGCTGTGGAAGCTGGCCGCACCCTGTGTCGCCCGTGCCCGACCCGACACCGCTGTGCGCGCCGCGATGGCCCACCTTGAGGCGAACCTCGGAGCCTCCCTGCGCGTGGCCGAGGTCGCGGCCGTGGCGGGTGTCTCGCACAACCAGCTGATCCGCCTCTTCCGCGCCCGGCTGGGCACCACGCCACTCGCCTGGTTGCAGCGCCGCCGCGCCGAGACCGCCGCCTACCTGATCCGCTCCACCGATCGTTCGCTTGGCAGCATCGCCAGCGAGGTCGGGCTACCCGATCGCCAGCATTTCAACAAGGTCATCCGCCGCTGCCTGGGCTGCGCCCCGAGCCGTTTGCGCAACGCACCTGGGACATCGCTGTGATGTTCGGCTCAGGCCACCAGATCGACCTGGGCAACCGCTCCAGGCCGCCCGTCGGTGGAGAGGAACACGCCGCCGCGCCGGCCTTGGGCCTGCAGGGCTCCGGCGGCATCCCGGTAGCTGAACGGCAAGGCTACTGAGGTGGTAGCCAGGGCGGCGACTCCGCCGGCCGTCAACGACGAGAAGCCTTGGCCATCCCAGAGTTGCAGGCGTCCGAAGGCGGCATCGCCGGCGTCGATCCAGCCGTTGCCGTCCTCATCGAGCCGGGCGAGATCGCGGAAGGCCTCGCCGCTGCGCGCCCCCAGCACCGCCCCGTCGAGGGCGACGATGCGGTCGGCGCCAGCAGGTCGCGCCACCGCATCCATGCGCCCATCCTGATCGACATCGAACCGCGCCAGGTCGCCGGAGAAGCGGATGCCATCGCCATCGAGATCGAGGACCAGCGGATCCTTGAGCGCCGCATCGCCCAAGGCCAGGCGCACGCTGCGCTGTTCGATGCGGATGCTCGACTGGCTCCAGTCGAGGGTGAAGGAGAGGTGACGACCGTCCTCCAGGGTCACCTCGCCCGAGGCCTGCAGCCGCGAGCTTTGCGTTTCCACCGTCCGCTCATCGAGTTCGTAGGAGACGCCCCAGCCAGCCCGCTGCGCCCCGGCCGCCGCCGGATCGCGCACCTGCGCCGCAGCGGCGGAACGCTCGGCCTGCAACGCCTGCATGCGCATGGCGAACCGGCGCGCGCCCTTCGCCCCGAAGACCTTCTCCAGGATGAGCAGCAGCTTTTCGAGCTCGGGATCAAGCTTCTCTTCGCTCTCCACCGGCTTGCGCGCCTTCGCCGCCTGCTCCAGCAGTTTGCCCAGTCCGCCATCGGCGGGCGGCGCGTCAGTCCGCGCTGGCCGCTGCCCGACCCACATCTCCAGCCGCTCGCGCCGCTCATGCTGGAACAGCCGCGTACTACTCCCCGACAGCGCCACCGTCCCCGAGGAGATCTGCATGCCTGTAGCATCGGCCAATACCTGCCGCACTTGACCGCCATGCCCCGCATATTGCCCCCTGCGGGCGGGGGCGCCCGCGCCCCCGGAAGAAGTGGAGCGCGCCAGCGCGACCGGCCGCCGAGCAGCGGTGGGCGGATACAATGGGCGAAGCCCATCCGCCCACGATTTCGGAGCGTCAGCGACGAAATCGAGCTGCGACAAAGGCCGAGGGGCAGGGCCTTTCAGGCCCGTGGGGACGAAGTCCCCAAGCTAACAGCCCGTGGGGACGAAGTCCCCAAGCTAAGTAGCCATCCAGAGCAGCACGAAGATCTGCGCCCCGACCACGCGCATCAGCATGGTCAACGGATAGACCGTGGCGTAGGCCAGGCCGGGCAGTTCGTTGCCGGCCGTGCCGTTGGCGAAGGCGAGGGCCGGCGGGTCGGTGCACGAACCGGCCAGCACGCCCATCAGCGCGGTGTAGTTCTCCTTGAAGAACACGCGTGCGACGATGCCGACGATCAACAGCGGGATCATCGCGATGCACAGGGCGCAGACGATCCACAGCAGGCCCTGCATGCTGAAGGCGTAGGTCACGAAGCTCTGGGCCGAGAGCAGGCCGACACAGGCGAGGAACAGGGCGATGCCGAACTCGCGCATCAGGTTGTTGGCTCCCTTGGCGACATGGAAGATGATGTGCTTGCCAAGGTGCCCCATGCTGCTGAATACCAGGGCGGCGACGATCGGGCCGCCGGCCAGGCCGAGTTTCACCGGCTGGGACAGGCCGGGGATGGGGATGGGGATCTGGCCGAGGACGATGCCGACCGCGATGCCCAGGAACAGGCCGATGAGCTGGGGGTGATCGAGACCCGCCGAGGAGTTGCCGACCCGCTCCTCGACCCGTTTGATGCCCATTTCATCACCGACCACCACCAGCCGGTCTGCGAAGTGGAGATCGGCATCATCATCGGCCAGCAGTTCCTTGCCGTGGCGCTTGATCCGCGTCACCGTGGCCCCGCAGGTGCGCGGGAAGTCGAGCTTGGCGATGCCGTCTCCAACGACGTGCTGATTGGTCACCACCACTTCGCGGGTAAGCAGCCGGTGGCAGACCTGGGCCTCACGGATGTCGTCGTCGATGCGCTCGCCGACGATCTCCTGCAGGCGGGCAAGACCTTCCTTGCCGCCAACAGCATGCAGCAGGTCGCCCAGGGCGAGGCTGAAGTCGGGCTTGGGCACCAACTGCTCGTCACCACGCTGCACGCGCGACACCACCACGCCGTCACCGGCCAATGCATCGACGTGCGCCACGCTCTTGCCGATGATGCCCGGATTGCTGACCTTGAGGTTGATGTTGGCCGCGCCCGCCGCCGCCTGGTTGGCCTTGGCGAAGGCCTCGACCTCGTCCTTGGGCCGGATGCCGAACAGCATACGCAGGGTGATCAGCGAACCGATGATGCCGGCGATGCCGAAGGGGTAGGCGACGGCGTAGCCGGACACGGTCATACCGATCTGCTCGGCCGGGGCCTTCAGTTCCTTCAGTGTGGCCTGGGCCGCTGCCCAGCCGGGCGTGTTGGTGATCGCACCGCTCATCACGCCGACCGCGGCGGTGGGATGCTGGCCGGCGATGACCACGACCAGCGCCGTCACGCCGAGGCCGAGCAGCACCACGCTGCCGGCCATGATGTTCCAGCGCACTCCCTGGTTGCGCAGCGACTGCAGGAAGCCGGGACCGACCATCATGCCGATGCAGTACACGAAGAGCACCAGGCCGAACTCGCGGATGAACTCCAGCACCTCCTTGCGCACGTGCACCTTGTCCTCGACCGACTTCTCGACCTTGGCGCGCACCGCAGCCTCATCGGGTGGCGGTGGGGTGACGACCGTCCCATCCGGTGCCGTCTGCGCCGCCGGTGGCGGGGCGGCCTGCAATCTGGCCATCTCGATCTGCACCTTGGTCTCGACCAAGGCATGGTGGGCCATGCCGTTAGGGCTCCACAGCGCCCACGAGTAGGCGATGGCGGCGAAGATCACCGTGGTGACCCCCAGCGACACGCCGAAGACCTTGATATGACCAAGCGCGACACCGGCGGCGATGGTGACGCCCAGGGCCACGATCCAGCCAGCCGGGGTCGCCCCGGTGACGATCTCAAGCCACATGGTCCACAACAGATCAGGCCAGTTCATCGGAGGCTCCTTCCCGCGTGGTGCGGAGATCGCATACTAGGGAGCTAAGTGATGACCAACCAGAACTGAACGCCTGCACCGCGATCGGATGACGAATGGACATGGGTCAACGGACATCCAGGCACACATGTACCGTGATCCATGCGCGCATCGCATGCGCGACGATGCGCGACAGCGGGTCAGGGACGGTTGACGCGGATTTCGTGCGCGAGCGTGACGCCCGCGGCGTCCTGCACCACGACGCGCAGGTCCCACGCGCCTGGACGCGGCAAGGGGCAGAGCAACGGCGCGGCAGGATCGGCCCAGAGCATGCTGCGGTCGGCAGACACGTCATCGGGTCGATACATGCGCACCATGGCGCCCTGGGGCCGGTCCTTGCCTGGGGCCACCAGAGTCAGGGTCGCCGAGGCGCCATCGACCACGCTGTCGAGACGCCAGCCGCGATCGGCGAAGGCCGCCCGCTCGCCAGCCCGCGCATCCTCATGCGCACTGGCGGCATAGGACCGCTCCTCGACCTTCTGCGGACGCACCTTCAGCGAGGTGAAGATCAGCACCGCGTTGGCGCAGGCGATCGTCCCGACGCCAATCACTGGAGCCATCCACCAACGGAATTTCATGGGGCGCGCACCGCGGTCATGGCCATGCCCAGTACCGTGCCGGCTTCGTCGCGCCCTTCCAGGGCTACATCGAGGTGGCGGGTGGAGAATGATCCACGCGGAATGAAGACGATCGGGGTCGCGGTGATGCGGCCACCCGCCGGCACCGTCAGGAACTCCTGCGACATGACCACGCGTGCCTCCAGTGCATCCGGCAGATGGATGGCGACGCGCAGGTCGCGATCACTGCGATTGACCAGCGACAGCGGCAGGGCTGCGCGCACGCAGTCGCGACCTGCCGGATCGGCTTCGCGCACCGGAACGGCGGTCTGGCGCAGCGGTGCGATCAGCAGATCCGTACGACCCTGCAGCCGGTAGATCAGCACGCCCACCAGGACCACGCTGACCACGGCATAGAGGATGGTGCGCGGGCGCAGGATCTGGCGCTTGCGCCCAGCCAGCTGCTCCTCGCTGGCATAGCGGATCAGTCCGCGCGGCTTTCCGACCTTGTCCATGATCCCGTCGCACGCATCGATGCAGGCGGCACAGTGGATGCATTCCAGCTGGTTGCCATTGCGGATGTCGATGGCGGTCGGGCAGACGCGGACGCAGAGACCACAGTCGATGCAATCGCCGTGCGACTGCGGCTGGGGGCGGGGGGCGGGGGGCGGGGGGCTGCCAGCAACGACGCCCACACCAGTTTCGGCAGTGGCCTGCGGGCTCGAAGCTCGAAGCTCGAAGCTTGAAGCTGCGCGCGCGTCAGCGCGCGCCAGGTGCCCGCGCGGTTCGCCGCGCTTGGCGTCGTAGGCGACGGTCAGCGTGTGCGAGTCGAGCATCGCCGTCTGGAAGCGGCCGTAGGGGCAGACGATGGTGCAGGTCTGGTCGCGGAACCAGCCGAAATTGAACAGGATGCAGACGAACAGGATGCCCCAGAACCCCGTCGCATAGGGGTGGGCCGCCCAATCCAGGAGGACATAAGCGTGGAAGGCATCGGCGCCGATAAAGATCGCCGTGCCGGCATTGGCCAGCCCACCGGCGATCAACACGAAGACGAACCACATCAGCGCTGCGCGCCAGGCCGGCGTCTTGCCGGGATTGCCCGGGCCGCCGAGGATGAGGTGCTCGACCGGGCGGAAGACCATCTCGAGGAACACGTTGTGCGGGCAGAACCAGCCGCAGAAGACACGCCCGAGCAGCGCGACCGTGAGCAGCGTGCCGACGATGCCGAGCAGCGCGAGGATGACGAAGTAGGTCAGATCCTGTGGCCAGAAGACGACACCGGCGAGGTAGAATTTGCGCGTCGCGATGTCGAGTTGGAAGGCCGGCTTGCCGCCGATCATGACGAAGGGGATGGCGCAGTAGAAGGCGATCAGCGGGATCGCCAGGGCCGAACGCCAGCGCCGCCAGCGCCCCCAGACGATACGTGCCTCGACCCACCTGCGCCTCCCCTCCTTGTCAACGGAGGCGAGGACAGACTTGTAATCGGGCTTCTCATTGGGGGTGGTATCGGCCATGGTCACCAGTCGATCGGGGTTTCCTTCTCATCCGCAGCCGGTGGCTTGGCCGGATTGGCCTTGAGCCCCTCGCGGTTCATCGACACGACATACACCGCCAGATTGCGCACCGCCTCGGTGCCGAGGTTGGCATATGGCGCCATGCCCTTGCCCGGACGGCCGCCCTTTTCGAGTACCGTCGTGATCCCGGTCATGGTCGGCTCGACCAGCCAGTGGCGGTCGCGCAGATTCGGTCCGACGCCGCCCAGGCCCTCGGCACCATGGCAGGCGACGCACAACTGGGCGTAGGTCTGCTTGCCCGCCGCGATGCGCGCCGGATCGCTGGCCAAAACGCGCAGCCCCGCCTCGTCGAGGGCGGTCCCGGCGTTCAACGAGGCGCGCTCGGCGGCCAGCGCAGCAAGATCCTCTTTGAGTCTATCCGGCCCGACCTTGCCAGGCCCACCGTGGTAGAACGGGATGTACCAGATCGCCCAGATGATCGTGGCATAGAACAGCCACAGCCACCACTTGGGCAGGTTGTTGTCGTATTCCTGGATGCCGTCGAAGGCGTGCCCGCCATCCTTCAACTGGTCCGGCTTGTGCTCGGTGCCGGTAGGCGCGGGGTCAGACATGACGGTCATCCTCGAGGGGCAGATGCTCCATGCGTTCGATGTGGCCGCGCCGACGGTCACTGGCGACGTACCAGACGATCAGGGCGAACAAGCCGACGAAGCCGAGCATGCCGATCACAGCCCACGGGTTCGCGTTGATGAATACTTCGCGGATCACTTGGCCGCTCCCTTCTTCAAATCGGTGCCCAGGCGCTGCAGGTAGGCGATCATGGCAATGATTTCGCTGTCGTCCTTGACCCGGGCACGATCGACCGGATCGGTAAGCTGGGTACGCAGTTCGTCTGCGACCTGCTTGGCCTGGGCCTTGGCCGTGCTGACCGGATCCTTCACCACCTCGCGATCATAGGGCGTGTACAGCGGCGGCATCGCCAGGACACCGATCTTGGATGGCAGAGCCGCGTAGTCGGTCTCCCAGGTATAGAGCCATGGGTAGCGCGGCATGGTGCTGCCCTGGGCCATGGAGGTGGGATCCTCCATGTGCGCCCAGTGCCAGCTGTGCGGACGCAGTCCGCCCTCGCGCCACAGGTCGGGCCCGGTGCGCTTGCTGCCCCAGACGAAGGGCCGGTCGTAGATCGTCTCGCCGGCGCGGGTGTAGTCGCCATAGCGCTCGACCTCGGCGCGCAGGGTACGCACCATCTGCGTGTGGCAGGTGTTGCAGCCTTCGCGTATGTAGATGTCGCGTCCGGCCAGTTCCAGTGGGGTATAGGGTTTGACGCTGGCGATCTTCGGGGTCACCGCACCCTGGATGAGCTGCGGCACGATCTCGCAGAACCCGCCGATCACCAGGCTGATCGTGATCAGCACGATCATGGTGGTCGGCCAGCGCTCGACCAGGCTGTGCAGGGCGTTGGTCTTGGCACGCGCGGTCGGCTGGTCGAGGGCGGCGTCGATGTGCTTGCCCACCTCGACATCGGGGATGAGGCGCGGCACCTGCACGGTGGTGGTCTCTAGGCCACCCGGGGCCTTGCGGATGGTCATGATGATGTTGTAGATGCACAGGAAGATGCCTGCCATGTAGAGCAGGCCGGCGGTGGCGCGCAGCCAGTAGAACGGGATCGTGGTACGCACGATCTCCATCCAGTCGGTGTACATCAGGCGCGCCTCGTCGTTGAACTGCAGGGTCATCAGGCCCTGGGCGATGCCGGCGATCCACAGCGCGACCATGTAGAGGAAGATGGCGACCGTGGCGGTCCAGAAATGCAGGTTGGCGAGTCCGGTCGAGTGCAGCGTGGTCTTGTACAGTTTGGGGATCAGCCAGTAGGCCAGGGCGAAGGCGATCAGACCGTTCCAGCCCATGGCCCCCCCATGGACATGGCCGATGGTCCATTCGCTGTTGTGCGACAGGGCGTTGACCGAGCGCAGCGAGAGCAGCGGACCCTCGAAGGTGGCCATGCCGTAGAAGGTGACGGCGGCGACCCAGAACTTCAGCACCGGATCCTGGCGCACCCGGTCCCACGCCCCGCGCAGGGTCAAGAGGCCGTTGATCATGCCACCCCAGCTGGGCGCCAGCAGCATGATCGAGAAGGTCACGCCCAGGGTCTGCGCCCACTCCGGCGTGGCCTGGTTGAGCAAGTGGTGCGGGCCGGACCAGATGTAGAGGAAGATCAGCGACCAGAAATGGATGATCGACAGGCGGTAGGAGTAGACCGGACGCTCGGCCGCCTTGGGCAGGTAGTAGTACATCAGGCCGAGGAACGGCGTGGTCAGGAAGAAGGCCACCGCGTTATGGCCGTACCACCACTGCACCAGCGCGTCCTGCACGCCGCTGAACACGCTGTAGGAGTGCGTGAGGCTGGTGGGAATCGAGAGCGAATTGACGACATGCAGCATCGCCACGCCGATCTGGGTGGCGAGCAGGAACCAGATCGCGACGTAGAGGTGGCGTTCACGGCGCACCATGATGGTTGCCACGGTGTTGACCGTCCACGCCACCCAGACCAGGGCGATGGCGATGTCGATCGGCCAGATCAGTTCGGCGTATTCCTTGCCCGAGGTCCAGCCCAAAGGCAGCGAAATGGCGGCCGCGGCGATGATCGCCTGCCAGCCGAAGAAGTGGAACTTGCTGAGGGCATCAGACCACATGCGCGCCTTCAGCAGGCGTTGGGTCGCGTAATAAAAGCCGGCGAAGATGGCGTTGCCGGCGAAGGCGAAGATCACCGCGTTGGTGTGCAGCGGACGCAGGCGGCCATAGGTCGTCCACGGCAGGTCGAGATTGGCGCCCGGGATGGCCAGCTGAACGGCCAGGATCACACCGACCAGCAGGCCGACCACGCCGAAGATGAGCGAGGCCCAGATGAACCATAGGACGATGCGATCGTCGTAGGTGACGGTATCGAGGTCCGCCTCGCGCGGCGGAGGCATGGGAGAGTCGGTCATGGATGCTTCTGGGCGGGGGGCAGGGGGCGGGGGGCGGGGGGCAGGTCGTCGGCCAGCATGCGCGCCGGGGGGGTATCCAGGTCGTCGAGCTGGCCGCTGCGGACCAGCGCGATGAGCGCGGCGACCGCGACGACGAACAATGCCAGACCGACGCCTGTAAGCAGATAGAGCATGGCTGAGGCTGCGATGCTTATGCCCATGCGAGTCGGAGGCAAATAGATATAGAGGTTCTTTTGACTAGAACTCGCAGCGCCGTAGTTGGTTTCCTGGGGATCCCGGGGCGCCGCCCGGAGCTACTCCTAGCCTCCAGCCTCCAGCCTCCAGCCTCCAGCCCATCCCCCATGCCCGACCCCGCCCCCCTCTACCTCCAGCTCCTCGGCCCCGGCACCATCTGGATCATGGTCCACTGCGGCGGCATGTGCGGGCCGATCGTCGCCGGCCTGCGGCTGGGGGAGGGCGGGTGGGCCCGCGCCTCACTGAACCTGGGCCTCTACCAGTTCGGCCGCGCCGTGCCCCTGGCCATCGCCGGCGCCATCGCCGGCGCTGCCGGTGCCGCCGCCGCCGACCTGCTCGACAGCTATGGGCCGTGGCTGACCCTGGTCATCGCGGCGGCGATGCTGATCGCGGTGGTCAACCGCCTGGGCTGGATCCCGTGGCTGAAGGCCGGCGACAGCAGCGGGGTGGCCGCACGCCTGCTGCGCCCGGTCGCCGGCTGGGCCGGCCGGCACCCGTTGCTCGGCACCGTCGCCCTCGGCGCCGCCCTCAGCGTGCTGCCGTGCGGGGTGGTCTATTGGATCCTCTCCCTCTCGGCGACCAGCGCCTCACCGCTGCACGGGGCCCTGCTGCCGGTGCTGCTGGTAGCGATCAGCACGCCGCCGCTGGCCCTTGCCGCCGGGGCCAGCGCCGCCGCCTTCGGGCGCCTACGCCTGCGCCTGGCCTGGGTGCCGACCGTCGCTCTGCTCATCTCCGCCTTCTGGCTGGCGATGCATGGTCTGGCTGCACTCGGATATGTGGCGCATGTCCATGTGTGGAAGATCATGCTGTGGTAGCAGCGTCCTGCATCCACTGCGGGCTGCCGGTGGCAGGCGCAGACGAGCGCTTCTGCTGCAGCGGCTGCGCCACGGCCTATCGCCTGCTGCATGACGGTGGATTGGCTGAGTTCTACCGCCTGCGCGATGCGACCGCGACGGGACCGGGCCGCCAGGCCGGCGAGGATCCGGCGGCCGACGCCTTCGACGGGAGCGCCTTCCGGGCCGCCTGGGCGCGGCCGTTGGGGGGAGGCGACGAGCTCATCGCCTGGTACCTTGAAGGCCTGCACTGCCCGGCCTGCGTCTGGCTGGTCGAGCAGTTGCCGCGCCTGCTGCCCGGCGTGCGCTGGGCCAGGCTCGACCTCGGCACCGCGCAATTGCGCGTCGCCTACGATCCGGCCCACGCCGGCCCCGGCGCCCAGGCCCGCCTGCTCGCCCGGCTCGGCTATCGCGCCCGGCCCTTCCGCGCCGACGCGGTGCTGGCGGCCCTGACCGCCGAACACCGCGCCCTGCTGATGCGCGTCGCGGTCGCAGCGGCCAGCGCGGTGGGCGCCATGCATCTCACCGCCACGCTGACCGCCGGCGAGATCACCGGCGACCTCGACCCGGGTTGGCAATCCGGCTTCGCCTGGGGAGCGATCCTCGTCGCCCTGCCCGGCTGCCTGTGGGCGGCCTCCTCCTTGCACCGTGGCGCCCTCGTCGCGCTGCGGGCGCGGCGCTGGAGCGTCGATCTCGCGGCCTCCCTTGCCATCCTGCTGGCCCTGGCCGGCAGCGCCGCCCTGGCCGCGAGCGGCAGCCTGGCCAGCTACGCCGATGCCGCAGCGATGTTCGCCGCGTTGCTGCTCACTGCCCGGCTGGCCGTGGTGCAGGCGCGACGACGGGTGGCGCGCGCGGCCGGCGGCCTGACGCATCTGCTGCCGCTGACCGCGCGGAGACTGCAGGACGGGATCGCCACCGAGGTCGCGATCCAGGCCCTGACGGCCGGCGAGGTGGTCGAAGTCGGCGAGGGTGCGATCGTGCCCGGAGACGGGACGGTGGTCAGCGGCACGGCGGCCATCGACATCGCCGTGCTCACCGGCGAGCCACGGCCGATCGCCGTGACAGCAGGCAGCACGGTCGCCGCCGGGGCGATCTGCCGTCATGGCAACGTCAGCATCAGGCTCTCGGCGGTGGGCGCCGACACGCGCCTCGCCGGCATCCTTGCCGCCGCCCTGCCGACCGGGCACGGCACAGCGGCCGAGTGGCAGAGCGACACCACCCTGCGCTGGTTCGCCCCGCTGACCCTGGGCTTGGCGGCCGCCGCTGCGCTGGCCTGGGGCTGGCACGACGGCTGGACGCGCGGGGCCGAGATCGCCCTCGCCGTCATCGTCGCCGCCTGCCCCTGCGCCATCGGACTCGCCGCGCCGCTCACCCAGGCCCTGGCGGCGGCCGCCGCCGCGCGGCGCGGACTGCTGATCCGCGATCCGGCGGTGCTGGCGCGCATCAGCAGCGTGCGCCATGTCGTCTGTGACAAGACCGGTACGCTGACCCGCGGCCGCATGCAGGTGGTCGAGGCGCAACTCCCCAGTGAACTGCGCGGCGCCGTGCTGGGCGTAGCGGAACGCAGCGGCCATCCTGCGGCGCAGGCGGTCAGCGCGCATCTGCGTGCCGCCGGCGCCGTCGCCGTGCCGCCGACGACCTGGCGCGAGCTGTCCGGACAGGGTGTCCTGGCCGGGCACGACGGGCACGACCTGCGCCTCGGCGGCCAGCGGCTGACCGGCATCGAGCCCGGCGACCAGGGCCGTTCGCGCGTCGGAGTGCTGGCCGACGGCGCACCGGTCGGCTGGTTCGATCTCGACGACCAGCTGCGGCCCGAGGCCCGGGATCTGGTGGCGACCTGGCGCAGGGCCGGGGCGCGCATCCATATCGCCAGCGGCGATCATCAGGCAGCCGTCCGGCAGAAGGCTGGGGAGCTGGGAATCGAACCGGCGGACGCGTATGGCGGCCTCAGCCCAGAGGACAAGGCGGCCCTGGTCGGCAGGCTGCGCGCCGAGGGCGGGGTGGCTGCGGTCGGGGATGGCGTCAACGATGCGGCCATGCTCGCGGCGGCCGACGTCGCGGTCGGGGTGAGCGGTGGCCTGGAGGCGGCACTCGACCGCTGCCATGCCTTCTGCGCCCGTCCCGACGAGGCCGGCCCGCGCGAGCTGTGGCTGGGAGCGGCCCGCACCCGCCAGGCCATCGCACGCATGCTGTGGATCAGCGCCGTCTACAACCTGCTGGCCATCGCCGGGGCGGCGGCTGGCCTGTTCGGCCCGCTGGTGTGCGCCATCGCGATGCCGTTGTCATCGCTGACCGTGGTGGCGATGGCCCTGCGCTGCGATCCGTTCCCGACCGCTCAACCGACATCCTCGTAGACCTGCACGCGCAGGATCCCGCCTGGCACCGCGAAGGCCTGCTCGGCGAGCAGCTGCAGCCGGCTCGCATCCAGGCCATGGTCTGTACCCGTCAGCACCGCCGGCAGGGCCAACTGGCTAGGCCCGGCGACGATCGATTTGATGTGGCCGCCAACCATGTTGGCCAGCTCGCCGAGCGCATCACGACGCTCCTCCGCACCGACCGCAACGGCATCGAGGGCGAACATCACCATGGCGGCGAGTTCCACCACGCCATCCGGGACGCCGATCACGACCACGCCACGAAAGGCGCCGGTGATCTGGATGCTGCCACTGAAGGCCGGCTCGGCCTGGGCGGTGACCGGCTCGACCTCGTGGCCGAGCACGTCACGCCAGACGTCGGTGACGATGCGCGAGATGTCCTCGACGGTCACACTCATGGTTCAGCCCTTCAGGCGGTAGCATCCGCCCTTGTCGAAATCGACGCGCACGAACGCATCGTCGAGGTTCATCGTCGTCTCGGCCCCGCCCAGGAACAAGAAACCGTCGGGGCGCAGCAGCTTGCGACACTTGGCGAGGATCTGCTTCTTGGTCTCGACGTCGAAATAGATCAGCACGTTGCGGATGAAGATGACATCAAGCTGCCCGCTGATCTGGAAGTTGTCGAGCAGGTTCTGCTCCTTGAACTCGATCATGCGCTTGAGTTCGTCCTTCACCTTCCAGTCCAGGCCGTCCTTGGTGAAGTGCTTGATCAGCAGCGGGGCTGGCAGGCCGCGATTGACCTCCAGCTGGCTGTAGCGCCCCTCGCGCGCCCGGGAGAGGACCTGCGCGGCGAGATCGGTGGCGATGAAACGCGTCGTCCAGGTGGCGATCTGCGGACAGTTCTCACGCATGACCATGGCGATCGAGTAGGGCTCCTGGCCGGTCGAGGCGGCGGCGCACCACAGGTCGAGGCGGCGTTCGGCCGCGCGCCTGGCGATCAGATCCGGAAGGACCAGCTTCTTCAGGCACTCGAACGGATGGATGTCCCGGAAGAAGAAGGTCTCGTTGGTGGTCATCGCCTCGACCACCTGGCGCGCCAACTGTCCGGAGGGTTCGGCGCGCAGACGCACGCTCAGTTCGTCGAGGCCGGACAGACCGACAGCCTTGGCCAACGGCAGGAGGCGGCTTTCCAGCAGATAGCCCTTGTCCTCGCCGAGCACGATGCCGCTGCGGGTGCGCACCAGACCGCGCAGGAAGACGGAATCAGCAGGAGAAAGCGGCATCAGCAACCTCTGCCACGGACATGATGGACGATCTCGTTGGCCAGTTGCGCCAAAGGCACCGCCCGTTCGGTGATCCCGGCCTTGCACACGGCCCCGGGCATGCCCCACACAACACTGGACGCCTGGTCCTGCGCCAGCACCGAGGCGCCCAAGGTGTGCAGCTGGATGGCTCCGACCAAGCCGTCCTGACCCATGCCGGTCATGACCACGACCAGGACCCGCCCACCCCACACTTCGGCCGCAGAGCGGAACAGCACGTCGGCGGCGGGCCGCACCGAATTCTCGGCGGGATCGCGATTGAGGGAGCAGCGCACCGCACCGCCGGTGCGGCGGACCACCAGGTGATGGTCCCCCGGGGCAAGCAGCACTTCGCCAGGCAGCACCGGATCGCCCTCGGCAGCCTCGCGCACCGGCATCTGCGCCTTGGCTGCCAGGCGCTCGGCGAGCAGCCGGGTGAACACCGGCGGCATGTGCTGGACGATCAGCACCGGCACCGGCAGGTCGCGCGGCAGGCGCGGCACCAGCTCGGCCAGAGCGTTCGGACCACCGGTCGATACCGCGATGAGCACGGCTTCGCATGCGCCCGCACGACCGCGCAGCAGGGGCGGCGGGGTTGCACGCGACGGGCGCGCCAGCGCCTGCGGAGCCGGCGCTGGCGGCGCCTGGCGCAGGGGCATGGCGGGGAACGACGAAGGTGTAGGCGGGGTCGGAGCCGGGATCGGAGCTGGAGCCGGAGCCGGAACAGGTGCGACCCGCATGGCCGGGATTTCGGCGCTGGAGGCATAACGCACTGCGGCCCGCGCCACCGCACTGAGATCGCCCGGCCCGCGCAGCAGAGCCTTGATCTTGCCGCCGAGCTCCTGACGCAGGCTGTCCATGACCGCCGCCATCGCGGTCCCTGCGGCGACACTCGGTTTGGTCACGAAGTCGTTGGCCCCGGCATGCAGGGCCTCCAGCGTGATGTGCGCGCTTTCGCGGTTGGGCGAGGCGAACATCACCACCGGCAGGTGGGGCCACTGCCGCCGTACCGCCTGGACCGTCTCGATCCCGCTCAGTTCAGGCATTTCGACATCGCAGATCACCGCATCCGGCTCGTCCTGCTTCAGCCAGGCCAGCGCCTCTCGGCCGTTGGCGGCCTCGCCGACCACCTCGATCTCGGTATCGGCATCGAGGGCGCCGCGCACCAGGCGCCGCACCACCGCAGAGTCATCGACCAATAGCACCCGGATACGAGGCATGCGGCTCAGTTCCCGACAAGGCCCAGCATTTCGAGTTTCGACTGCAGCGCCGCGACCGTGAACGGCTTCATGAGGTACTCGTCGGCGCCGGCTTCAAGCGCCTTGGTGACCTGCTCGATCTCGGTCTCGGTCGTGCACATGACGATCTTCATGTCGGCGCTGGGGATGGTGGTCCGCGCCTGGACCACGAAATCGTAACCGTTCATGCCCGGCATGTTCCAATCGACCATGGCGAGCTGGAATGGACCTTTGGCCGCAAGCGCGGCGAGGGCATCCTTGCCGTCGGCGGCCTCGGCGGTGTCGGTCACGCCCAGTTCCTTGAAAGCGCGTGCGAGGATGGCGCGGATGGCACGTGAGTCATCGACGATCAATACACGCATGGGGGCAGCTCCTGGCCCCGACAGTCTAGAGGCTTGCGCCCACCAGAGCAACTGCGCGACTCAGGCGTCGAGCAGCCGGTGCTCGTCGAGGACGGTGCGCCAGGCGTCCAACGCCCGGCGCGGGATGCGCACCTGCCCGTCAGCGGCATGCACCGGCATGGTCCGCGCCTCGATGCGCTTGGCGATCGCGGTCGGACTGCGCCCAAGCAGCTCGGCCGCGGCCGCCGTATCGAGCAGTTCGCCAGGGTCGGCCGCCGTGACCTGCCACAACGGTTCGCGGGTCAGGGCCTGACGCGCCAGCTTGCGGTCGGCCGCGACCAGGGCCGCGACCGCCGGACGCAAGTCGGCGGGGCCGCCGCCCAAGGCGGCGAGGATGCGGACGCGGGCGAAAGCGACGTCATAGGCCGAGCCAGCCAGCGCAGCCGGAGGCTCGGCGAGCCAGGCGGCCACCTCGGGGGGGCCACCGGCGCGGCAGACCGTGCTGGCCAAGTGGTCGAGCAGTTCAACCGCCTCGGCTTCGCCGCCGGCTGCCGCACAGGCGGCGAGCTCGCTGGTCGCCGCGGCAAAGTCGCCCGCCACCAGACGGCAACGGCACAGCGCAGCATGGTCCTCGGCATCGAGCTCATCCGCCCCGGCCAGGATCGCGACGGCCTCCGCCGTCCAGTGGCCGAGATCGGCCTGGCGCGCATCCTCGCGCAGACCGGCCAGCTCGCTCGCCTCGGCCACACCGTGCGCCAGTTCCAGCCAGAAGTTCACCAGATCGCCATCCTTGACCGCCGGACCGGCGACCAGACGCGGCCAGTTGCGATCGCTCTGCGCCTCAAGCGCAGCCAAGGCGCCGGCGAAGGGCGTCCGGTAGGGTTCGGCCAGCACCTGGGCGGCGCCCTGCCGCCACTCGGGAGAGATATGGCCGAAGAACGGCTGCGGGATCGAAGCCACGCCATGGTCGCCGGCGACCACCGCCACGCACAGGCCGGTCGCCGACTCGATCAGCTTGCGCGCCGTCTCCGTCGCCTCGGACGCCGACAGGCCCTGATGCCGCAACTGCTCGACGGTGGCCGACAGCGGACCGCCGCCATCGATCAAGAACTGCCGCCGCGACTCGGCGAAGGCCGGCGAAAAAGGCGCGAGGAAGCAGGCGTGGAAGCGCCACTCGCCGGCCAGCAACGACAGCGGATCGGCGGCGCCGGCCTTGAGCAGACCGGACAGTTCCGAGGCGATCTGGGCGGCGTCGTCAGGCATGGTTCAGGCCTTGTTGAACAGGAAGTGGCAGACGTCGCCATCCTGCATCTGGTAGTCCTTGCCCTCGGCGCGCAGCTTGCCGACCTCGCGGCAGCCCTTCTCGCCCTTATGCGCCACGTACTCGGCGTAGGACGCGATCTCGGCGCGGATGAAGCCCTTCTCGAAGTCGGTGTGGATCACCCCGGCGCAACGCGGCGCCTTCCAGCCCTTCTGGAACTGCCAGGCACGCACCTCCTGCACGCCCGCCGTGAAGTAGGTGCTGAGGCCGAGGATCTCGTAGCCGGCGCGCACCAGGCTGTCCACGCCGGCCTCGGTGATGCCGAGATCCTGCATGAACATGGCTCGTTCGTCGCCGGACAGGCCGACCAGTTCGCTTTCGATCTTGCCGCTGATCAGGATCGCCTTGGCCCCGACCTTGGCGGCGTGGGCCTGCACCGCGCGGCTGTGCTCGTTGCCGCCGACGCGGATGTCGTTCTCGCCGATGTTGCACACGAACAGCATCGCCTTGGCGGTGATCAGGTGGAGGTCACTGATGTGCGCCTGCTGTTCCTCGGTGAGGCCGAGGGCGCGCACCGGCTTCAGCTCCTTGAACGCGGCGACCAGCTTTTCGAGGGTCGGCACGCGGGCGGCGGCATCCTTGTCGAGCTGCGAGCGCTTCTTCGAGCGGTCGAGGGCGGCCTTCACCGTCTCCTCGTCCTTGAGCATCAGTTCGAGATCGATGATTTCGATGTCGCGTACCGGATCGATCGAGCCATCGACGTGGATGACGTCGGGATCGATGAAGCAGCGCACCACGTGCAGCACCGCATCGACGTTCTTGATCGCCGAGAGGAACTCGTTGCCCTTGCCCTCGCCCTTGCTGGCGCCCTTGACCAGGCCGGCGATATCGACGATCTCAAGCCGCTGCGGCACCACCTTGTTGGTCTTGGCGATGTCCTTCAGCACCCACAGCCGCGCATCCGGCACGGTCACCAGGCCGGTGTTCGGCTCGATGGTGCAGAACGGATAGTTGGCCGCCTGGGCCGCCTGCGTCTGGGTCAGGGCGTTGAAGATGGTGCTCTTGCCGACGTTGGGCAGGCCGACGATACCGCAGTTGAGTGGCATGGGGCGGGGAGGCTAACGGGAGGAGCAGGATGGGAAATGCCAAATGCTGGAATGCTGGAATGCTGGAATGATCGAACTGCGCCATTCCAGCATGCTTACGCCTGCACCACCTGCACCCTGTCGATCAACTGCTTCACATCCTCTGGTCCGATGCGCGCGACCTCGGCCCGCGCGGCATTGGCTGCGCCGGCCGCCGCCGCCCAGGCCAGGGAACGCGGGATGTCCCAGCCGCTCAGCCGGCCATGCGCATAGCCGGCCAGCCAGCAGTCACCAGAGCCGATGCCGTTGACCTCGGAGACCTGCGGCGGCACGACCCGCCAGCGCCCTTCCGGCGCGCGTACCGTCACCGTCCCGCCGCCATCGGTCAGATGCAGCTCGCGCGCCGCCAGCCAGGGCTGCGGATCGACGCCATACTCCTGGCGATTCGGCTTGGCCAGGGCCGGGGGGTGCGCGCCGGCCAGCGCCGCCAGCATGGGCTTGGCGTAGCTATCCACCCAGCACGGCACCCCGGCAGCATGCGCGGCATCGCAGATACGGCGATAGCTGTCCTCCATCCCGACCTCGGGCACCGAGCCGGACACGATCAGCAGTTCAGCGCCACGCACCTGCTCGGCGATCGTGGCGACGAAGCGGTCGCGCTCGTCAGGCGTGACGACGAAGCCGTCCTCGATGCAGGCGACGCTGCCGGACTGCAGTTCCGACAACTGGAAGCCGATGCGCAGCCGGGCGGCGGTGCGCACCAGCTCCGGCTTGATGCCATCGGCCGCGATCAGCCGGGCAAGCTCATCGGCTTCGTGGCCGCCGGCCAGACACACGGCCGTCACCTGATGGCCATGCCGGGCCAGCACGCGCGCCACATTGACGCCCTTGCCCCCGGCGACACGTGTGATGTGCGCCGTGCGCGACACCGCACCGTGCCGCCAGGGGATCTCGGCGATGTGATCAAGGAGGGGATTGGCGGTGACGGTGACGATGCGGGCCATGGCAAAAAGCTAGCACAGCGGAAGGAAATCGCATCCTGCCGGCGTGCCTCGCATGCCCCTCGCCCTGGTCGTCGCCTATGCCGTCCCCGGACGCGTGATCGGTGATGGCGAGCGCATGCCGTGGCATCACTCCGAGGACCTCAAGCACTTCCGCTCCGTGACCACCGGCCACTCCGTGATCATGGGCCGGCGCACCTGGGCCTCGATCGGCCGACCGCTGCCCAAGCGCCGCAACATCGTGCTGTCGCGGGGGGCGGGATTCCGGGCCGAGGGCGCCGAGGTCTTCGCCGATCTCGACGCTGCGATCGCGGCGGCGCGTGCCGGCGGCGACCCCTGCCCGATGATCATCGGCGGCGGCACGATCTACGCCCAGGCCCTGCCGCTGGCCACCGTGCTGCACCTGACCGAGGTGCACGAGACGCATGCCGGCAGCGTGACCTTTCCGGTCATCGATGAATCGACCTGGCATGAGACCGCGCACAGTGCCAGTGGCGTCCTGGTCTTCCGCACCCTGGAGCGCAGGCTGTAGGCAAGGCGGAAGGCGGAAGGCGGAAGGCGGAAGGCGGAAGGCGGAAGGCGGAAGGCGGAAGGCGGAAGGCGGAAGGCGGAAGATTCGCCAGGTCGCGCGCACGGTAGCAAACGACAAGCACGCCCGTCTGCTGCCCGATCGGGCACTTTGATCCGGCTGGCGGATGACCTCCTGCCAGAGCCCCAGCATCTCTTCCGCCTTCCGCCTTCCGCCTTCCGCCTTTCTTCCCTCTCCCCATCTGGCTCGGCACCTTGGTACGCGAACGCCGGTTGCCGGCATAGGCGCGGGACTAGGCTGCGCCGCCCTATGACGCAGCCCATCGCCGCCGACCAGAACGAGTACCGCGCCGCCCGCGCCGCCAACGCCGCCAAGGTGCGCGCCCTCGGCCAGGATCCCTACGGCAGCCGCTATGCGGTGACCCACAGCTGCGTCCAGGCGCGCGCCCTGGCCGGGCCGGCGCCCGACAGCCCACACTCGGAACCGGTGCGCCTGGCCGGCCGCATCGGCAACCTGCGCAACTCGGGCAAGCTGCTCTTCGCCACCCTGTACGACCGCTCGCGCGCCGACGCCTACCGTCAGCAGACCCTGGCCGGCCGCGCCGAGATCGACGGCGCCGAAGCCAAGAAGGAGCGCGGCATCCAGCTCTTCGTCGACCTCAAGAGCGTCGGCGAGGCCGGCTGGAAGATCGTCGAGGCGCTCGACCTGGCCGACTGGGTCGGCGTCGAGGGCAAGGTCGGGCGCACCCGCCGCGGCGAGATCTCGCTGTTCGTCACCAGCCTGACCGTGCTGGGCAAGGCCATGCTGCCGCCGCCGCACCAGGCCGGCGCCGATGCCGGCGAGCTGTCGGAAGAGGTGCGCTCGCGCCAGCGCTACCTGGATCTCATGCAGAGCGACGCCTCGCTCGATGTCTTCGTCACGCGCAGCCGCCTGGTCGCTGAGATCCGCCGCTTCTTCACCGACCGCCAGTTCCTGGAGGTCGAGACGCCGATGATGCAGCCGATCCCCGGCGGCGCGGCGGCCCGGCCCTTCGTCACGCACCACAACGCGCTCGACATGGACCTTTACCTGCGCATCGCGCCGGAGATGTACCTCAAGCGCCTGCTGGTCGGCGGCCTGGAACGCGTCTTCGAACTGAACCGCAACTTCCGCAACGAAGGCATCAGTCCGCGGCACAATCCCGAGTTCACCATGATCGAGTGGTACATGGCCTACGCCGACCACCGCCAGCTCATGGACCTCTCGGAAGAGCTGTTCCGCGTCCTCGCCGACCGCGTGCTGGGTACGCGCAAGCTGACCTGGGGCGAGTTCTCGATCGACCTCGACAAGCCGTTCCGCCGCTTCACCTACCACGAGGCGATGAAGACCCTCGGTGGCGTCGACTACGCCGACACGGCGGCGGTCGAGGCGGTGTGCCGGAAGATGGGCCGCGACCCCAAGGATTTCGCGACCTACGACCGCATGGCCAACGAAGTCTGGGAGCACCTGGTCGAGCCGCACCTGACCGAGCCGACCTTCATCACCGACCAGCCGACCTGGCTGACCCCGCTATGCAAGGCCCACCCCGAGGACCCGGCGAAGACCCTGCGCTTCGAGCTGTTCATGTGCCGGATGGAGGTCGGCAACGCCTACACCGAGCTGAACGATCCCGATGTGCAGCGCGCGCGCTTCGGCGCCCAGGTCGCCGAGGCGACCGCCGCCAAGGACAAGGAGTCCGGCATCGTCGATGGCAAGATCGACGAGGACTACTGCACCGCCCTCGACCACGGCCTGCCCGCCTGCGGTGGCCAGGGCATCGGCATCGACCGTCTGGTCATGCTGTTCACCGGCCGCACCAACATCCGTGATGTGATCCTCTTCCCGACCATGCGGCCCGGGGCCTAAGGACTCGCGCAAGAACAACTGGCGCCTCAGGCGCCCTGCGGGCTCAAAGCTTGAAGCTCAAAGCTCCAAGCTGGGCGAGCGTGCGTCCCTAAGGGCCCGCGCAGCCACGCTGCGGGTTCGAGGCTACTTGAACCCGCCCATCATGCCCATCATCGCGCCCATGTCGGCGCTGCGGAACACGCGTGCCAACTGTTCGTCGGGGGTGGAACCGAAGCGCTCGCGGTGCTGACGCAGGGCGTCGCCGAGCGCAGCGGTGAACAGGTCTTCGAGCATCGTCGCGTCACCCTGCATCGCGGCAGGGAGCAGGCGTACGCCGCGCACGGTCAGGTCGCCGCCGATGCGCACGACCACAGCCCCGCCGCCCGCCCGGCCTTCGAGGACCGTATCGGTGCGTTCGGTGCTGGCCTTGCGCATCGCCTCCTGCACCGGCGCCATCGCCTTGGTGAGGTTGGCGAGGTCCATCACTTCTTCTTGGGCGCGGCCTTGGCGGGGGCCGGCTTCTGGGCGGCGGCCTTGGCGGCGGCGGCCTGTTCGGCCAGCTTGCGCTTGTGCTCTTCGACGGCCTGCTGCAGCTGGATGCGGACTTCGCTGGAGACCATGCCGTTGAGCTCGCTGATCAGCTCGTTGCGCAGCTCGCTCTTGAGCTTCTCGCGCTCGGCGGCCTTCTCCTCGTCGGACTGGCAGCCGGCCAGGGCGAGCAGGGCGATGCAGAGCGGGGCGACCAGGGCGGCGCGAGCCGAGAAGAAACGGGACATGCGTCCTCCAGAATAGATGAGCGCCACATCATGTCACCCCGCTGCGTAGCGCAACGGGGGCGGCATGAAGCGCGGTTAAACAGACCTAAGTCGTTGCGGCAGCTGTGGGTA
This sequence comes from bacterium, assembly GCA_020047915.1. Classification (GTDB taxonomy): domain Bacteria; phylum Planctomycetota; class UBA11346; order UBA11346; family UBA11346; genus UBA11346. The sequence continues at coordinate 52,547 of JAIFND010000068.1, forward strand.
GACGCCTTTCGGCGATCTCCTCGAGGAACTGGGCGATGACATCATCAATCTCCAGGGTGCCCAGCTTTTCACCCTTCTGGTCCTGCAGCGCGACCGTGCCGGCACCTGCCTCCTGCGCCCCGACCACGGCGAAGTAGTTCACCCGCGCGTTGCGCGCTTCGCGGATCTTGGCGCCGAGCTTGTCCGGCTTCTCGTCGATGGTCGCACGGATTCCCGCCGACTTGAGCTGGTCGCAGACCTCGCGCGCGTAGGGCAACTGCTCGTCGCTGATCGGCAGGATGCGCACCTGCTCTGGCGCCAGCCAGAGCGGGAACTTGCCTTCGAAGTGCTCGATGAGGATGCCGATGAAGCGCTCCAGCGAACCGAGGATCGCGCGGTGCAGCATGACGCAGTTGTGCTTGGCCCCGTCCTCGCCGACGAAGGTGGCGTCGAGGCGCTCCTTGCCCGGCAGGTTGGGGTCGAGCTGGATCGTGCCGCACTGCCAGCCGCGCCCGATCGCATCGACCAGGGTGAACTCCAGCTTCGGGCCGTAGAAGGCGCCCTCGCCCGGGTTGAGGCCGTACTTCAGGCCGGCCGCCAGCACCGCGTTGCCGAGGGCCTGCTCGGCCTTGTCCCAGCTTTCATCGCTGCCGAGACGCTTCTCGGGGCGGGTGGACAGCTTGACCTCGATGCGCTCGATGCCGAAGCCGAAGTCCTGGTACACCTCGGTGAGCATGCGGCAGAACGCCGCGACCTCGGCCTCGATGTGGCTCTCGGCGCAGAAGATGTGCGCGTCGTCCTGGACGAAGCCGCGCACGCGCATGATGCCGTGCAGCGCGCCCGACGCCTCGTTGCGGCAGCACGAACCGAACTCGGCGATGCGCAGGGGCAGCTCGCGGTAGCTCTTGAGGCCCTGCTTGAAGATCAGGATGTGCCCCGGGCAGTTCATCGGCTTGATCGCGAAGTCGCGCTTCTCCGACTCGGTCGTGAACATGTTGTCGCGGTACTTGTCCCAGTGGCCGCTCTTCTCCCACAGCGACTTCGACATCACGCTGGGGGTATGCACCTCGTGGTAGCCATTCTGCCGCTGCCTGGCGCGCATATAGTCCATCAGCGTGACGTAGAGCGACCACCCCTTGGGATGCCAGAATATCTGGCCGGGGTTGTCCTCCTCGATATGGAAGAGGTCGAGTTCCTTGCCGAGTTTGCGGTGGTCGCGCTTCTTCGCCTCCTCGATGCGCGTGAGGTGGGCCTTGAGACCCTTCTCGTCCGCGAAGCAGGTGCCGTAGATGCGCGTCAGCTGGTCGCTGTTCTGGTCGCCGTGCCAGTAGGCCCCGGCCACCGACATGATCTTCGCCGCCTTGAGGAAGCCGGTGCTGGGCACGTGCGGCCCCATGCACAGATCCTCCCAATCGGCACCGGGCGTGCCGTTGGCGTAGAACGACAGGTTGGGTGAGCCCTTGGCGATGGCGCGCTGCGCGTTGTCGGTCTTGTAGAGATCGCCCTCGGTGCGCTTCAGGCCGTCGGCGTGCGACACCTCACAGCGCGTGAACGGTTTGTTGGCGGCGACGATCTCCTGCATCTTCGCCTCAATGACCGGGAAGTCGGCCTCGGAGATCGGACGCGGGGTCTTGAGATCGTAGTAGAAGCCGTCATCGACGGGCGGGCCGTAGGCCAGGCGGGTTCCCGGCAGCACGGCGCAGACCGCCTCGGCGAGCACATGCGCCGCGCTGTGGCGCAGCAGGAACAGCGCATCCTTGTCGTCGTTGCTGACGGTGATGATCTTGACCTGGCAGTCACGATCGAGCGGCCGCGACAGGTCGCGGATCTCGGCTCCGTCGAGCTTCACGCCGAGGGCGCGCTTGGCGAGGCCGGGCGAGATCGCGGTGGCGAGCTCGAGACCGGTGATGGGCTGCGGGAATTCACGGACGGCGCCGTCGGGCAGGGTGATGCGGGGCATGGGGGGCGGAATCTAAGGCGGAAGGCCGAAGGCGGAAGGCTGAAGAATCGCCAGGCCAGGACATGCACGCAGACTGCCATCTGCACGACGCCAAACGACGATCGCGCACCCCGGCATTCCTTCCGCCTTCCGCCTTCCGCCTTCCGCCTTATCGTGCGGCGATGCCCGACGACGTCCTCATCACCATCGTCATCCCGGTGAAGAACGAGGAGGAGACCCTGCCCGGCCTGGCGCGCGAGATCGATGCCGCCTTCGCCACCCAGACCTACCGCTGGGAGGTGCTGTGGGTCGATGACGGCTCGACCGACCGCTCGCGCCAACTGATGCAGGGCCTGCCCGCTCCGCACCGCTGGATCGCCCTGGATCGCAACCACGGCCAGTCGGCCGCCTTCCAGGCCGGCTTCCGCGCCGCGCGCGGCACCTGGGTGGGTACGCTGGATGGCGATGGACAGAACGATCCCGTCGATCTGCCGCGCCAGCTCGCGCGCGCGCTGGAGAAGGGCGTGGACATGGTCAACGGCATCCGCGCCAAGCGCCAGGATTCGCTGCTACGCAAGCTCAGCTCCAAGATCGGCAACGGGGTGCGCAACTGGCTGACCGGCAACACCGTGCAGGATGTCGGCTGCTCGACCCGGGTGGTGCGGCGCGAGGCGGTCATCGACCTGCCCTTCTTCCACGGCATGCACCGCTTCCTGCCCACTCTGGTGCAGATGAAGGGCCACAGCATCGACGAGATCCCGGTCAACCACCGGCCGCGCGCCGGCGGCACCAGCAAATACGGCCTGTGGAACCGCCTGCCCGGCGCCACCCGCGACCTCTTCGGGGTGCGCTGGCTGAAGACACGCAACCGCAACGTACGGATCAGCGCGCAGGGCGGGCTGTGAGCACTCAGGGGCTTCGCCCCTACGGCCTTACAGGCCTACCCCCGGGCTTTGTCGCAACTCGAACCCCGGCTCGCTTGCTCCTCGGCCTACGGCCTGCGGGGCAGCGCTCGCGCTGCGCGGGCACGCAGGCCCCGCCCGGGGCCTGCTGCCGCCTACGGCGGCACCCGCTCGCCCCTCGGCAGGCCTCCGGAATCGTGGCGGCATCGGCTGCGCCGATTGTATGCCGCCACCGTTGCTCGGCGCCCGCCCCATCGCGCGCAATGGGGCCCCTACGGCCCATCCTCGCCATCGCCCTGCTGCTCGCGCTGGGCAGCGTCCTGCCGGCCGCCGACTACGAGGGGCGCGGGCACATGCACCGCGTCCTGCTGACCATCGACCTGCCCTTCACCGCGACCGACTGGACGGTGACCGGCTGGAAGCTGCTCGGCTTCGTCGGGGCCTTCTGCTTCGCCGGCCGCTGGCTGGTCCAGCTGATCCACCGCAAGCGTACCGGCACGCGCGAGATCCCGACCGTGTTCTGGATCATCAGCCTGGCCGGCGCCGGCATGGTCACGGCGTACTTCGTGTGGGGCAAGAACGACTCGGTCGGCATCCTCACCAATATGCTGCCGGCCAGCGTCGCGCTCTACAACCTGATCCAGGATCTGCGCGCACGCGCCGCCAAAACAGTGTGACAGTTCAGGGGCTCTGCCCAATGGCGTAAAGGTAAGCCGGGGGTATGTGGTTCTGCGTCGAAATCCATAGGTTGGATGGAATCAAGGAGGAATGCGGAAGGCGGAAGAGTTGCTGGGGGGCTGCGGTTGGATGCCGTGCGACGGGGCATCGTCATCGCCCGATCGGGCGCGGGGCATCGGCATG